>JASFEQ010000001.1:0-47287 GCA_050124735.1 Desulfobacteraceae bacterium
TCCTATCGAAGTGTTACCCCTACAGACAACACTTTGGGGTTGAATTGTCCCAGCCTATAATGGCTAACTTTTTTGAAAAAAGTTAAAGATCGGAGAATAATGGATGGGTCCGATGGGGGCGGAAAGTGAAATCAGAGAGAAGGCCTTGGCCATGGGCGCTAGGGCGGTCGGGATTGCGTCTGTTGAGGCCATAAACCGGATTGCCCCGCCCGGTCACAGACCGGATGACCTGCTAAAAGGGGCCATGAGCGTGGTGGTATTGGGGGGAGGGGAACCCACGGCGGGTGCCTGGAGAACGGGGACCAACAGGGTATTGGGAAGCATCGGTTACAATAGGAGTCAATTGGCATCTGATGCTCGCCAACTCTCCTATTACATTGAAGAGCGTTTTAGACACTACACCATTCCCATTCCCACCGGGGACTGGATCGGTCATTATCCTTATATGAGCTTGAAGCTCTGTGCGGAGATGGCGGGGTTGGGAACCCGTTCCATGGCGGCTGGCATCCTCTTGAATCCCCGATACGGATTGCTCTACTTTAATGGTGTCATCACCAGCATGCCACTGCAGGAAGATGGACCGCTCGCCGAACCTGTCTGTCCGCACAGTTCTTGCGTGCGACTTTGGGAGGAGAAACAGACCACTCCATGTCTCTCTTCCTGTCCAGATTGCCTTTCAGGCGAAATAAGAGACGGGAAAATCCACTGGATGGAATATCGTCAGGACTGTTGCTATCCCAGGGCACAAACAACCGCTATGGATGCATTTCGAAAGCTCCTTTTAGGAGCGGTCAACGAGACGGACCGTGAGAGACGGAAAGCCATCCTATTTGGGAGCCACTTTACCAGGGCGGTTCGCAGTATCGCTTATGCCAACGAACTTTCGGCACAATGTTTTAATTGCCTGAAAAGATGCCCGGTCATCACAAAAAGGGGTCGCAAGTTGCAGTGATGAGAAGGGCTGGCAGGCCATCGGAAGACCTGAGCGATTGACCATTGCAAATGGATTAGCAGGAGAACGCCTATGCCAAGATTTGTTTCAATGGATGTGTATGAGCGTTACAAAGAGGAAGTCTGGAATTTAACCAACGCCAAGCAAAGAATGGAACCTGGCAAAAAGAACCGAGGACTTACTGATAAGGAAATCGCCTCTACATTAGGATTGACCGTCGAGGAGGTAACTGAGATCCGCTGCATTGCTGAGAGCGAGAAGATTCCGCTGGAAGCCTACTTGGATGCGGAAGATACGAAAGAGAAAAGGTTCAAACGGCCACCTGGCAAGAAATGAGAGTCAACCAGATTTGATCCCGCATCAATCATAAAGGAGCATTGCAAAGTCATATGAAGAACGCCCAGATGATATCCACCCTTTGCAGGATGTGCCCGCAGGGCTGTGGGCTTGAGGTAACCGTCGAGAATGGAATTCCAGTAAGTCTAAAAGGTTCCAAAGACCACCCGTACAGCAAGGGTTGGCTCTGCGCCAAAGGAAGGGCTGCTCTGGATCTATTCCATTCTCCCCACAGGCTATCTTCTCCCCTGATTCGAAAGGAGGGAAAACTCGTCTCAGTAGAATGGGAGGAGGCCCTCGACTTTGTTGCAGAGAGACTTCACCGGCTGAGAGACCTGTACGGTTCCCAGAGTCTGGCCATCTATCAGGGAGAGGGAATTGGTCACCAGGAAATCAAGTATTACGTGAAACGTTTTGCCAATGTCTATGGGACCCCAAACTTCATGAGCGTAGGCTCCATATGTAATGTGGCTAGAACTATGGCTGATACCCTGACCTTTGGTGGTGTAACCAAACCGGATATCGCAAACACTCATTTTCTGATTATCTGGGGTGCAAATCCCTTCGCATCCAATGAACCTTTCCCGGCAAAAGAGATTAGCCAACTCAAAAAAAGAGGTGGAAAGCTTGTGGTGGTTGATCCTCGAAGGACTGAAGTGGCTTCTAAGGCGGATGTCCATCTGGCCATAAAACCCGGCGGCGATGAAATCCTCATCTTGAACATGCTTCATGTTATTTTAGGGGAAGATTTATGGGACAAGGGATTTACAGAGAAGTGGGTTCCCGGGTTCCATCGCTTCCACGAAACAGTTGTAGAGGATCGGTATGCCCCGGAAAACGGGGAGGCCCTGACCGGAATCCCTTCCGATCTGGTACGTCATCTTGCACGCTCATACACCGAGACTAAGCCGGCCTGCATATCCATGGGTAACGGTCTGGAGCACCACAGTTTCGGCACCAGCACCATGCGTCTGTTGGCCATAACGAAGGCCATCACGGGGAACCTGGATATACCTGGGGGAGACCTGTTCACACCAAGACCCAAGCTAAGGGATATGACAATGCCCTTGCCCGAACCACCCATGCCTCCCATAGGTTCAGAGGAATTCCGCCTCTTTTGTCAATCGCGCAAGGAGGCCCGCGCCCTTTCCCTTCCTAAAGCGATTTTACAGGAGGAACCTTATCCCATAAAAGGTTTGATTATCGCGGGGGGAAACCCCTCTCTTGAGTGGCCCCACACTAGCCAGACCCGCGAGGCCCTTGAAAAACTGGAATTCTTGATGGTCATTGACGTGGTTCGATCTCCCGACTCACAGTATGCTGATGCAATTCTTCCCGCGTGTACTTTCCTGGAACGAGATGAGCATCAGGTGAATGTTTATCAAAACCTCCATAACATCACCTTTAGAAGGCGGGTCGTGGAGCCGGCGCATGGGCTTCCAGACCAGATGATTTGGGTCAAATTGGCACACAAGATGGGACTTGGTGAATACTTCCCATGGCAGAACTGCGAAGAAGGTATAGACCATATCCTGAGCCCCCTTGGTGTGACTTATCGGGATCTGGTCTCCAAAGGGGGGATATATGAATATGAAAAGAGAAGATACAAGAAATATGAGGATCAGGGTTTCCACACCCCAAGCGGCAAAGTGGAGATATATTCTGAACGACTGAAGGGTCTCGGATATGACCCCTCCCCTATTCGAGAAGATGCTCACCAAAAGGCGGATGTGTCAGACCGGTTTCCCCTGCATCTGACTACGGGCGGGAACCTTCTCTGTTACTTGCACTGGCAATTCCGTTACATTCCCAAGTTAAGAAAGATGGCTCCGGAGCCATTATTTGAAATACATCCAAATACGGCCCATCAATATGGACTTTCAGCAGGGGAGATGGCAGAGATTCGGACGAAGGATGGAAAAATTCAGCTCAAGACCCATCTTACTGATAATATCCGTCCCGACACCATACATATGCCTCAAGGCTGGGAAGAGGCCTCTGCCAACGAGCTCACCCCTTCCGACGACACGGATCCCATTTCAGGATTCCCAAATCTAAAATCTTTGAGATGTTCTGTCCGCAAGATATGAGAAGAGAGTGATAGATCAGTGTTAGGGGAGGTCCATAAGATCATGAAATTCACTGCCTTGGTTTCAGGAACTCATAATCTCGGATGTCCCCCCTTTTCCTCCTGGTTTTTTCTATCAACCCTTTCAGGTTTTAAGACTGCCGTAAGAACGAGGCCTAGGAGACTAAGAAGGGCACACCCCAGAAAAGCCGTTTGATAGCTGGAGGTCACATCAAAAATGTAGCCAGTCAGCCATGGACCGAGAGCGCCTCCCACTGTAAAGCCAAAAGCAATCACACCCAGAATCAAACCATGGGATTCCAATCCAAAGAGCACGGCCACCAGAGGCGACTCCGCAACAACGCATCCCCCGTAGGCAAAGCCAAAGAAAACCGCAAAGGCGTATAGCATCCAGGCTATTTTGGCTGGTACCAGCCAGAACAATGCAGCTGCCATCAGGCTGAAACCGATGAGAAAGACTTTTCGACTTCCAATGATATCAGCAGCTCTACCCAACAATACCTTCCCCAAAATGCTCACCCCGCCAATGGTCGCCAATATGTTGGCCGCACTGGCAGGAGAAATTCCTAGTTCCGTGGCATGGGCTGCAATATGCACCATGATAGAAAATACACCGAATCCAAAACAGAAAATCATGGCGAAAAGCACCCAGAAGGGCCTGGTATGAATGGCCTCCCCTAAGGAAAGCCCTCCATTTCTGGGGTTCGAACCCTTTCGGCTACTTTGATTTTCACCATAGGCGAGTTGCCCCAACTGAGAGGGATCACGCCTCAGGAGCTGCGCAGATAACACGATAACTGCCAAAACTATACTGCCTAGTATGATGTAAGATATTCGCCAGCCATGCGTGGAGATAAGCCCATTCGCTATCGGTGGTCCGATCAGGGCACCGATGCCAATGCCAGCCGTCACAATACCTGTCATCATGCCTCTTCTCAGGACAAACCATCTGACCACAGTTGTCATAAGAGGGACAAATCCACCACCCATACCGGTTCCCAAGATTAAGCCGAAAGATAGATACAGCTGCCAGAGGGCCTCAAGCTGTGACATGAGAAGATAGCCGATACCCAATAGTAAGCCACAGACTGACATCACTATTCGGGGTCCAAACCTATCGTTTAGCCCGCCCATGGCAATCCCGAGCAGGCCCATGGTAATCGAGCAAAGAGAGAAGGCACCTGATGTCATTGCCCTGGACCAGCCAAATTCATTGAGTATGGGTTTGAAAAAGACCCCAAATGCATAAAACACAGTCCACATGACCACCATGATAAGGAAGGCTGCCCCGACCACGAAGTAGCCGTAAAATATTCCATGTTCATCTTCCCGTTTCATTTCCGCTTTCCTAGATGGAGGGGTCGGATCTTCATTCTTGGCAAACCCGCCTTCTTTTCATGTGTTAGGGGACGATCATCACCTGGACGTCCCCTCTTTTTGGATCTAATTTGGATGGATGGTAACAGATATGAGCTGGCCCTTTCTGAAAATCCTGGCCTCCACAGGGTCCTTAACCTGCTTTAAGGCGTTTCTCATAGGGCTCACGCTGTCAACGGCTCGTCCCCCGACCTCCACAATGATATCCCCGCGCTCTAATCCGTCTCTTTCGGCACGACTCTGTTTCCTCACATCAGAGACCAGAACGCCATGTGTCGAAGCAAAGGAAAAGGCCTGTGCCAGTGAAGGGGTGAGGTCCTGAAGCGTCACGCCATAGTGTTCCTCCACCTTCCCTTGCTCTTTGAGCGGGACAGACGCCTCTTTGAATAACCTTTCCGAGACAAAGATGGGGGCATTGAACTTCAGGGCCATGACTATGGAGTCACTCGGTCTTGCATCGATCTCTATGTCTGAGCTTCCCTCTTTTATCACAAGGGTGGCATAATAGACGCCTTTATGAATATGGGTGACGATCACCCGTTCAATCCTTAGATTGGCCCCCTCAATTACCCTTTCCAACAAATCGTGGGTAAGCGGACGGAAGTGCTCGATCCCGTTCATCTCCGAATGAATGGCATTGGCCTCAAAATGGCTGATCCAAATAAAGAGCCCACGTTCCTCAAGAGCGTCGGAGAGGATAACAACGGGTTGTTGGCTTCCAGGATCAATGATCAGTCGGTGGACCTTTGTCTGCATGAGATGATTTTTGTCAAAAGCGACTGAAATGAAGTCTTCTCCGAGCGTTTGACCACCAGGCCAGATCGACGCGGCGAACCAAAGTCCGACGGTGACCAAAAGCATTATCATTTTCTCTCTTAATAGGGTTCCCATTAGTCCATTCCTCCCATTAGGCGTTCTCTCCGGACTTAAATCTCATACCACAGAAAAGCTGTAAACGTGCATAAGATCAAGTCTCAACTTTTGCATCTAGCCTGCTGCCCATCTGCAAATGAACAAAGGGGCACTTGCAGTTTCCAGATCAGAAATGAGACATTTTTCGGCAAGGTCAAGAAAATCAAGGGATTGCGCGGAGACGTACATATGGCACGTCGCACAAGGAATCCCGCCGATTGACGCAGACCTGCCCGCCAGATGGCAGGCAGGGATTGCAAAAAAGGGGCATTTCTGGATGGAAACTAGCCTATCTTGAGGGTCTGTTCATAGGCCTCTTTCATGGCCTTGGAGAGGAGTTGGACTCCTTCGTCAGCCTTCTTCTCAAGCTCCTTACTCACAGAATAGAGCCCTTTTAATACGTCCAGAATGGATCCCAGCTCACGGAGAAAGATGTCTGCGGCCTGCCTATCCTCCTGGGCCGCCTCTGATATGGCAGCCGCTGCCAGCAGTCCGCTTTGAAGGGCAGGGCCAATCCCTTCATAGGTTATGGGCAAAATCAGACTGGCAGCGTCCCCTATGAGCAGGATGTTTCCTAGGGCCGGGGAGAAAGAGCCCGAAATGAGTGCGCCGTGGAGCATGGGTTCTAAACAGCCATCCTTCCACACCGGTTTGGTGGATGGATCAAAGCCTCGATTGATCAGGGTTTGATTTATCTCCTCCCTCAGTTCTCCAATTCCACTCCCTTCAATTAAAAATACGTCCCCTTTATGGATGATATCAAATCTTTGATGAGGCCGGGACTTTGGGAAAAACCAGTGAAAGTAATCCCTTTCAATATCAACTGTGCCTTTATAGCATTCCCGCATTGGGCCCATATACGGAACTTTGAGAGTTGGAAATAAAGCCTTCCTCACCCGGGAGGTAGCGCCATCCGCTCCAATGACAAATCTCGCACCAAGTTCTTGCTCTTCATTGTCTATCTTGACCCTGACTCTACACTGGCCCTCAGCCTGGGTGACGCCAAGAAACCTGGTCCGATCCCATATCTCCACCCCCTCCTCTTCTGCCCTCTGATTCATCCAGAAGTCCAAATCTCTTCTCCAAGCGATTGGCGTCTGCCACTCAATGACCTGAGGCTCCACGCCTGGAAAATGTAGCATGTGTCCGGATAAATAGTGGGGATCCACCAAGACATCCGGAGGAACATCCCCGAATTCTTGTTCAACGACGCTATGAGCCCATACGCCCATGATCATTCCGGTGCACGCCTTCTCTCGGGGCAGTCTCTTCTTCTCCAGGAGAAGCGTTCTAAACCCATTCTGGGCACACTTTTTCGCAGCCACGGACCCCCCTGGACCGGCACCGACGACGATGACATCATACTTTCTATTAATCATTGAGTTCGTCCTTATAATGTTTTGAGCATTCGGTCATTCTTATTTTGATATTGTTTGGAATTTGATATTTGGTGCTTGGGATTTACCTGCCTTGTTTATCCGGTAGCCTAAACACGCCTAGGTGGGACTACCCCGTTTTCAGATTCGGCCTCAGGGCCGGTTTTCACTTCCACTGCGACAACATCCTGGCCATAATTGTCCTGATTCCCTGGTCGGGTTTTTCTTTTGGGGCTATTTTTAGGAGAATATCAAGAAAGGCCTGGGCGGACGGGGAAAGGCGTTGCTTTTTAAGATAGGCTATACTTACATCCAGGAATATCCGTTGGCCTTTAATGGGGACAGCGACAAGCTTTTTTTCCTGGAGTTCAACCGCCGCGGCTTCTTTTACTATAAAAGAGACACCGTCTCCTCTCTGGACGAGCTGTTTGATAAACTCCGCATTGCCCGTTTCCATCAAGATCTCTGGTGAGATGCCATTGTCATCAAATAACGCAATGACCAGTTTTCTCGTCGCAGATCCTCTCTCCGTCATAATGAGAGGTTCTCTCGCCAATTCGGCAAGGGTGATATATCTCTTCTTTGCCAGGGGGTGTTCCGGCGCTAGTATCAGGACCAGTTCCTCCCGGCTGAAAGGAATAAAACATATTTCAGGATTATCTTAGACCTTGGCTATGACTGCCACCTCATTTCTCAAATCAAGCAGGCTATGAATCATGTCCAAAGAACTACCTTCATCCAGATGGATCTTGATGTGAGGGTAGGCACCTCGAAAGCTGGTGATCAGCAAAGGCATAAAATATCGGGCATAGCTCTTTGAGGTCCCCAGGCGCAACATGCCCCTCTTCAGCTCCTTCAGGTCATCGATTAGGTCTTCAATCTCTTTTTCATATTCAAAAACCTTTGCCGCATAATCATAAAGGGTTTTTCCTTCATCGGTCAGAAAGATTCTTCGGCCCTTTTTTTTGAAGAGCTTTAGATTGCATGAATCTTCAAGGAGTTTTATCTGGGCGGTGACGGCCGGCTGTGTAATGTAGAGCTTCTCCGCCGCCCTAGTACAACTTAGATATCTTGCAGTCTGACAAAATACTCTGAGCTGATTGAAATTGAGCATGGAAGCCCTTCCCTTACCTCTTCCCCAAAAAGACTGTGTCGTAATCTGTCATCCCCCGCCGCAAGCGTCGGGAGATCCAGAAAGGATTGAATTCATTTATATATTCTGGATTCCCCTTCGATGCTTCGACCTTGCTCAGCATCGACCCTGAGCTATGTCGAAGGGTCGACTTCGCTCAGGGTGGTGAGCCTGTCAAACCACGGATCTCGTCCACCCCTGGTGGACTCGCCCGGAATGACGGGCTCGAAGTAATACGACACAGTGCCAAAGAGGAGAAGTCGTTTATGGTGGATGCCTAAATAAATTTTATGGATGAGAGCGAATCATAAGAAAATTTTATGGATACCATAAAAAAAATGGAATTGACAGAATTTTTTTAATATTTAATTATGCTTAAGCTCGAAAAATGGCTCCGCTTCGTTTCCCATTTAAAGTGATGAAACATGGGAGTATTGGAGTAATGGGTGAGAGTAAGAAGATCCCAATCTTAATTTTAGGTTTTCCTTTCCAATATTCCCTTGGCGCCGCAGTGATATCTAGACCGAAATAAGGCCTATTATTTCATTCACTTGTTGCTAGCGTTTCCTTTGCCGGGTTGACCTGTCCATCCTGGAATCCAACCTTTTTCTGTTTTTCAACAGAGAGCCCAAATGGGATTTCATATTGCAACTTCCTTTTCAGACATGTGTTATTTATTAAAACCTTTCTTTTTCCGTCTTTTCATTAGTGTTTCCGGGTTAATCAAAATTCTTTAACAACTTAAACTTCCATGACTTGCTTACAGTGTTGAACTCTTTACTCAACTAAGTCCTTCATAACCCGAAGGAATGCTGAAAGAATGGAAGACAGGATGGCAAGAGGACGAGAATAGTATAATCAGTCTTTTCTCTTCCTTTGGCCCATCACTACAGTGCAGCCGTGTTAACTGCGGGACGGAGTGAAGCGGAGCTGAGTTGGTCTAGTTATCTTCCACTTAACCTTTAACCAACAAATTTTGAAGGGAGGGAGAAGATGGCAAAGGTAGGTCAGGCTGCGGATAACGTGCTTTGAAACCTCAAGGAAGGAGGGACGAATGATGAATAGACATTTTTTTACTTTTTTAATAGGTATCCTGTTAGTCGCTATGGTTCTCGGCGGTAGCGCTAAGTCTGTAAGATCAGCACCCAAAGAAATCCTAATAGGCGGCACCGAGGCCCTGACGGGTCCTTATGCGGCTTTCGGCCAGGGTGTCTTTGGACTGAGGGCGGCTATCGAGGATATCAACAAAGAGGGTGGCGTATACGTAAAAGAGTTCGGAAAAAAAATACCTCTCAAATTAATTGTCCGCGATAACCAGAGCGATATGCTCAAGGTGGCGAGTCTTACCGAGCAGTTGATTGTCGGCGAAAAGCTCCACTTCCTTGTAGAGGCTCTGACTCCACCACATGTGCGCCAAGGTGCGGCTACGATGGCTCAAAAATATAAGATCCCTTATGTTACGGGCGTCGGCCCTTTTGAATCCTGGCAAGGGATACGAGAGGCCATTACGCCGGCTTGGCAATATACTTGGGCTTATGGGTTTGCCATAGGCACGCCTCCTCCAAAAGATGATTTTCGACATGGTAAACAAGGATATTTAATGGTGCCCACATGGTTCGGTGCCCTGGGTGCCTACGCCGACAGGACCAACAAGAAAGTGGCTGCCTTTGGCGCCGATGACCCGGACGGTAGAAATTGGTACATGGCATTTACGGGGCTTGCGACAGATGCAGGGTATGATTGTTACCGTGCCAAGGACCAATTCGGCATATTCCCACCGGGTACGACCAACTTCACGTCCATCATACGGGAGTGGAAAAAATATGGGTGTGAAATACTCTGGGGCAATAGTCCTGCCCCTGATTACGCGATTTTGTGGCGACAATCCCGGGCCATGGGTTTTAAGCCCAAGATCGTTTTTGCCACAAGGGCAGCCCTTTTCCCTCGTGATGTGGGAGCCTGGGGCGGTGACCTACCCCAGGCTGTCGGTATGGAAACTTTCTGGGATCCTTCTATTCAGAATGCGGCCGGTATTGGGGGCACCACCCCACGATCGCTGGCGGAACGATGGACTAAAAAGACCGGAGAGCCATTGAACCAGTCCATCGGCTGGTCTTATATGTCCGTGCAGGTAATCATTGATGCCATCACGAGAGCTGGTTCAATTGACCGAGAAAAAGTGAACAAAGCTTTAGCGGATACCGATTTGAAATCAATTTTTGGGCGTATCGTGTTTGATAAAAAGACACAGTTTCACCGCATGCACGTGGCATTTGGTCAGTGGCAGAAGACGGATAAACCATGGAAATGGGAGGCACCTATCGTCTTTTCATTTAACGAGGACATACCGGCGACGGCTAAAATGATTTTCCCCATGCCTTACGACTAAAACAAGGATAGATAGATGAAACAGGGCTTGGGCCACACGCTGGCCTAAGCCCTGTTCGATGTAGTGGAAGGGCAGGTAAACCTGTCTGAGCCTAGTTTAATAAAGAAATACGTTTGGCGGTGGCCGTTAACTTCGAGCCGGTGGACAAAGACAGACAAAGTGAAAGAGGGCTGGTGAAATGGAAGTACCGATTCTTTCAGTAATAAAAGTAAATATGCATTTTGGAGGATTGGTCGCTGTTTATGATCTGAGTTTTGATGTTCAGGCGGGTGAAGTCCTGGGCCTGATGGGCCCAAACGGTGCCGGCAAATCAACATTGTTAAATATTATATCGGGTGTATACAAACCAACCCATGGAACCGTAAAGTTTAAAGGAAATCACATTACGACTCTGGCCCCGCATAGGATCTGCCACCTTGGAATTGCCAGAACGTTTCAGATCCCTCAGCCCTTTGTTAATCTAACGGCTCTACAAAACATCATGGTAGCGGCCGAATATGGAAGAGGCATTGGAAAAGCTGCGGCCGAAAGTGAGGCTATTAAAATACTTGATATGGTAGATCTTTTGGAAAAGAAAGATGTTTTCACCAGAGATCTGGCAGCGATAACTCTGAAAAGGCTTGAATTAGCGAGAGCTCTGGCCAGCAAACCAACATTAGTGCTGCTTGATGAGATGGCTGCGGGCTTAACCGAAGAGGAAACCCCGCGGCTGTTAGAGATCTTACAACGGGTGCGTGAAATGGGCATAACATATATATTGATCGAGCATGTTATGCGAGTAATGACCAAGGCGGTTGATAGGATTGTGGTCATGGATAAGGGCATGAAAATTGCCGAAGGATCACCTAATGAGGTGATGGAAGATAAGAAGGTCATTGAGGCCTATTTGGGTGCGTCTGCATAAACGGGAGATACTATTTAACATCGAAGTAAGATAGAGAAATATAGCCAGGAAATGCCTGAGGAAACATTACTGAAAGTAAGCCATATAGATGCGTTTCATGGGAGCTTCCAAGCCCTGTGGGATGTATCCCTGTCAATTAAACCCACAGAAATTGTTGCTATTATTGGCGCCAATGGATCAGGTAAATCCACCCTTCTGGACACAATCTCGGGCCTAGTGCATCCGGCTGAAGGCGATATTGAGTTTGAGGGTAAGAATATCTCCGCATTGGAACCATTCCGGATAGTTGATCTTGGCATATCCCAAGTTCCAGAAGGAAGAAGGGTTTTCCCCGACCTGAGTGTTATGGAAAATCTATTTATTGGTTCATACAATCGTAAGGCAAGGTCCGATAAAGCACAAAATCTCAAACAGGTTCAACAGCTCTTCCCTGTGCTAAAAGCCAGAAAAACGCAACTGGCAAAAACACTGAGCGGTGGAGAGCAACAGATGTTAGCCATAGGCAGGAGCCTCATGTCCAGCCCTAAACTGATGCTCTTAGATGAAATGTCCCTTGGCCTTGCTCCCATCATTGTGAATGAACTGTATAGGGTTTTGAGGGAAATTAGAGAAAGAGGCATTACTATTCTATTTGTAGAACAGAATGTAAGGCGAAGCCTCACAGAAGCGGACAGGGCCTATATTATGGAAACAGGGCGCATTGTTTTGAGCGGCAACGTAGCGGAACTCCGGGAGGAGGAGAAGGTAAAAAAGGCCTATTTTGGAGACTAAACTCGAATAGGATGGATTGCAGATGACCTTATTGGCTGATTTGTCTACACCGATAGTGATGGGTATTCTGTTGGGCGGGTTATACGCGGTCATTGCGTTAGGTCTTTCGCTGGTTTTCGGGGTGGTAAAGGAGATGAACATAGCCCACGGAGATCTGGTCATATTGGGCAGCTACCTTGCTTATACCATCATGACTTCTTTCGGCGTAGACCCTATTCTGAGCTTAATTATAGGGATGCCCCTATTTTTTGGGCTTGGGTTTGTTATCCAAAAATATCTTCTGAACCGTGCGTTTAAAATATCAATGGACGCCACCTTGATCATTGCTTTTGGCATATCTATTATTTTACAAAACACATACCAACTTATCTGGTCACCTATGTCCAGGGGTTTGACAACATCCTATGCCCTTAAAAGTTTTAGTGCCGGCCCATTTTTTTTCCCCTTCGTATATCTGTTAAATTTTGTTGTGGCCATAGCCGTGATGATTTGCCTCCGTGAATTCCTCAGAAGAACATATCTGGGCGTGGCTATTAGGTCAGCGGCCCAAGACATGAAAGCGGCTCATCTGATGGGGATAAACACGAATCGAGTCTTCGCATACACCTTCGCTATTGGTATGGTGCTGGCTGCTGTTGCTGGTGTACTTCTTGGATTGACTTTTCCCTTTACACCCACATCAGGACTGCCCTTCCTCATCATTGCCCTTGGTGTTGTGGTATTGGGGGGTATGGGTAGCATAGCCGGGACATTAATAGGGGGTATCGCCTTTGGCTTAGCGCAAACCCTTGGTGGACATTTCTTTGGTGTTGCTGCTCAGATGCTCGTTGCTTACACAATGGTACTTGTCGTACTAGCTGTGATACCTCGAGGTATATTTGGCCGTTAGGAGGAACATGAAAGCCACCATTCCTCGACAACATGGGAAGTTAATACTGCAAATAGCGGTCATCGCTTTGCTGGCCCTGTTTCCGATAATAGGAGTGCCACGCGCTTGGACCCTTTACCTCTTTCTCTTTTTTAATTATTTGGCCATGGCGAATATGTGGAATTTGCTTGCTGGTTACAGTGGGCTCATATGTCTGTGTCCCGCGGCCTTTATTGGGCTGGCGGGATACACCCTAACCATAATGACATGGCTGGGCGTGCCTTACTATTTCGGAATAGCATTTGGTGGCATTGTAGCAGCATTATTTGCCATACTCATATCTATTCCTGTCTTCAGGCTGAGAGGGATCTATTTCGCTATCGGAACACTCGTTGTACCTGAAATATTGAGGTTCGTGTTTTTGCTTTGGAAACCCGTTGGCGGGGACACATTTGGCAGAGGTGCGGGTTATTCGGTGAAAGGGCTTGATGGGACATCCGAATCGCATCTCTATTGGTTTGCTCTGGCTATTGGGATTGTATCAATTTTCCTCATGCGATATATCTTGCGTTCAAAACTGGGAAGGGGGCTGGCTGCGATCCGTGATAACGATGATACAGCTGCAAGTTGTGGGATCAACGTCTTCAACTTAAAGTTGTACTCCTTTGTCATTGCCGCCCTCATTACAGGAATAGCCGGGGCAATTCTATATATCTACCATGGATATATTGAGCCGGCAAGCGCCTTCAGTATAGGGTGGCTAGTCACGATCATACTCGCCACTGTTATAGGAGGGGAAGGCACCGAAGAGGGACCGATAGTAGGAACGATTATCGTTGTATTTTTGCACTTCCTACTCGCCCGATATGCTGAAATTAGCCTCATCATACAAGGTATCATATTGATCAGCATTATGTTGCTGGCACCTCAAGGTATTATGGGTTTCGTTCGCAAGACCAAGACTTACCAGTCCCTGTTAGAATTAGTCGCCAGGCCTGCGAGTTAATGTGGATTAAAACCCATCCCGTTAAAACGCATCTCCTTTGTCCCTAAGGTCTCCAGGCCTCCTAGCTTAAATAAATATTATAGACTACAGCAATTCATAATTAAAATTTATACATGCCATAATAAAAAAAAATTTGACAACATTTTTGTGAGGTTAGATATTTAATCTTGTTTTTAGTTAGCGGGGCAGCGTGATCACAATTCCTGTTCGTCACGTCCAATCCTGGTCTACTTCACGTTATCTGATATCAGAATCTCGTTCCCTGTTGATATATACCGCTCATCTTCTTTTCTGACCCACTTTGCGTATGTTTGTTCTTTTTATCCTTAAAATCGTTACTTATTGGATCAATGATTACATAAACCTTTGACAAAAGGAGGGATAAAAATGGCAGAGGAAAAAGCAGGAAGGTTTCCGGATCCGCACGAGTTTCAAGCTCCACCTGAGCTTGAAGGCTGGGAAGAGATGTACCCATCCCACTACCTATTCTCAAAGGACAGAGAAGATTGGGAAAAAGGTCAATTCTGGTATCAAGACAAGATACACGCGCCAGAGCCCATGCCCCCATTGGACCTGATCTTCCAGGAGGCGTGGCAGATCGCTCTCTCGCAATACACCACCAGGGTATTCTGCATCCCACCTGCCCAAGGGATCGCACATAGGATGGTTGGGTGCTACATGTATATCAGTGCCCTTGCGCCACCGCCAGACGAGATCATCGGTGAGAAGGCCCAACTCTTTGAGAAGAGGGTCTTCTATGTATTTGAGCACTATGATGAACTGTGGGACAAATGGCTGACCAAATTCAAGGCCTTAGGCGAGGAGATGGAAGCCGTGAAGGTTCCACAGGAACTTCCCAAATTCGTTCCCGAAGAGGAGGTACTACCCGCACCTAAAGGCTACTATGTGACCTATGACCTTATCGAGGCCTTTGACAAACTGGTCAATCAAATGTTTAAGGGCTGGCAGTATCATTTCGAGATGCTCAACCTGACCTATCTTGCCTATCTTATGTTCGCCGATGTGTGCAGGAAGCTTTTTCCGGGAATTAGTGAGAGCGCAATCGGCAAGATGGTGGCCGGGGCCTATGTGTCCATGTTTCGTCCAGAGGAGGAACTCTGCCGTCTGTCCAGATTGGCGCGTGACTCACGCGGTGTGGCGGATATTCTCAAAAAGGATGTCTCCGTGAAGGATAAGATAAAGGAATTGAACAAGATCCCCGATGGCAAAGGGTGGCTTGAGGAATATGATAAGGCCACAGACCCGTGGTTCTATGTATCTTGCGGAAGTGGCTGGTTTCATTATGAAGGAAGCTGGATCACGATGCCTGAGGTCCCTTATACCTATATCAAGAGCTATTTAGAACGTCTAGATAACGGAGAAAACATCGAGCGCTCCCTGGATGAGATCGAGAAACAGAGGGATCAGATCGTTAAAGAATACGTGAACCTCATAAAGACGGACGAAGACAAGAAGTCTTTCAACGACGCCTACAACACCATTCGAACCATTTACAAGTATGCGGAGGACCACCTCTTCTGGGTTGAGCACTGGTTTCACACCATATGGTTCCGAAAAATAAAGGAACTTGGAAGCCTCCTTGTCAATAATGGGATGCTCAATGAAGTGGACGACATATTTATGTTCAACCGCTATGAAATTCCTCAGCTCCTCAGCGAGCTGGCAATCGGTTGGGCGTTGGGCGTGGATGTGCCCACCAGAGGTCAGTACTATAAAACCACGGCTCAAAAGCGAAGAAAGATTCTTGAGGCGGCGAGCAAGTGGAATCCCATACCTGCCTTAGGTGTACCGCCCGAAGAAGTGGCCGAGCCTTTCACCATCATGCTTTGGGGTATTACCACGGACAAAGTGAAAGAATGGCTCAAAGGTGTGGAAGCACCAGCGACTGAAGATGTCTCAGAGCTCAAGGGGTTTGCCTCTTCGGCGGGCGTTGTTGAGGGCCCGGCACGGGTACTCAAGCTGCTTGGGGAGATTTTAGATCTTCAACCCGGAGAGATAATGGTCTGTCCCAATACCAACCCCTCATGGGCTCCCGTGTTTGGGAAAATCAAGGCTGCGGTTACGGACATCGGTGGGCTGACCTGCCACGCGGCTATTGTGTGCAGAGAATATGGTGTCCCCTCAGTGACCGGTACGGGTGTTGCCACGTCGGTCATCAAGACCGGCGACATTTTAAGGGTCGATGGTGACACGGGTGTGGTCACCATTGTGAAAAGAGCAGGGTAGAAGAATGACGGAGCGATGCTCCGAAGGTCCAATGATGGAGATCCATATGGATTACATCCTTAACTTTGAGAAGGTGGACAAGGGTTCACTTCCGTTGGTGGGTGGCAAGAATGCCAGTCTGGGAGAGATGATCAAGGCTGGCATTCGGGTCCCACCCGGATTTGCCGTGACCACAGAGAGCTACCTGAATTTCATAACCGAGACAGGAATCAAAGATAAGATCTATCGTATCCTTTCTGACGTTAACCCTGATGACGTGGAATCTCTCAATAATGTAGCGGCCGAAGTTCGAAACTTGATCAACAGCACCTCCATGTCGGAGGATGTTCAAGCAGCCATAGAAGAGGGTTACTCTCAGCTTTGTGAGAAGTGCCGTGTTGAAGTTGTGCCTGTGGCAGTTCGCTCCAGCGCCACAGCTGAAGATCTGCCCACAGCCAGCTTTGCTGGGCAACAAGAAACTTATCTCTGGGTTCAAGGGGCAGCTCAGGTGGGTGACAGCGTTCAGAAGTGCTGGGCAAGCCTATTTACACCCCGCGCCATCAGTTACAGGATCAAGAATAATTTTCCCCACGAAAAGGTGTTGATCAGCGTGGGGATACAGGAAATGGTCAACTCCAAGGCAGCAGGTGTGATGTTTACCATTAACCCCACCGATGGTGACCCATCGAAGGTGGTCATTGAAGGGAGTTGGGGACTGGGCGAGACAGTCGTGTCAGGGTCCGTAAACCCTGATAAATTTGTTGTAGACAAAGTGCTCCTGGAGGCCAGCGAAAAGACCATATCGAACAAGCACATTGAATGTATCTTTGACCCAAGCAAGGGAGAAGTGGTCAACGCGGATGTGGATCCCAACAGGCAGGATACATGCTGCATAGAGGAGGAGGAGATAAAGGCGCTTGTAAAGATGGGGAAAGAGATTGAAGCCCATTACGGGCGTGCTATGGATATCGAGTGGGCCATTGATAAGGACATGCCTTTTCCGGAGAACATGTTTATTGTTCAAGCCCGTCCAGAGACCGTGTGGAGTCAGCGGGAGAAGGAATCCGTTCTCGGCAAAAAGAGTGGATATGAGCTACTGATGGAAAAGGCATTATCCACGATAAAGGTCAAATCCTAGATACGAAAGAAGGCCGCTGGAGCCACAAGGAGGATATCTGCGCTAAAAATCAGGGAGATAACCCGTCGATTATGGGCGCTCCAACGTATTCTTAAAGATGTAGAGATTAGAAAGAGGCATATCATTTTTGGAACTTAATTTTTAGAAAGGAGAAGGACATGAAAGACTTGAGGGATTTTATTGCCAAATGCGAAGAGGAGGGACAGCTTCACAGGATCAAAGCGGAAGTAGACTGGGATCTGGAGCTCTCCCACATTGCCAAGCTCAATGAGGAGAAAAAGGGACCCGCTCTCCTCTTTGAGAACGTAAAGGGCTCTGAATGGCCCATTATCACCAGCACCTGCACGACCACGGAAAGGCTCGCCATGATCATGGGTATGCCCAAAGAGACCCCTCTGGTTGAGATCATGAGGCATTGGGTGGAAATAGGGAGCAGGAAGATCCCGCCCAAGTTGGTAAAGACCGGACCGTGCAAGGAAAACAAGATCACGGGGGACGAGATTGACCTGTTTAAATTTCCCGTGCCCAAGTTTTTTCCCAGGGATGGGGGGCGTTATTTCGGGACAGCCCACGCCGTGGTTACCAAAGACCCGGACTCGGGCTGGGTCAACTTGGGGACCTACCGGCTCCAGCTGCTCGAGAAGAATATCCTGGGGACCCAGTTCATCAAGGGAAAACACTCCGATATCATGCTCAAGAAGTACCAGGCCATGGGCAAACCCATGCCGGTGGCCGTCATTGTGGGCACGGATCCCATCATGTTCGTCATGGGCGGCGCCAGGTTCTCCGCATTTGAGTCGGAGTATGATCTGGCCGGCTCAATCCGCGGCGAGCCCATCGAGGTGGTTAAGTGCGAGACCAACGACCTGATCGTCCCTGCCGGGACGGAAATCGTCGTGGAGGGCGAGGTGGACGCTGATGAGTTTATAGATGAAGGGCCTTTCGGCGAATACACGGGCTACTATTCGGGGGTGGGATCTAGCCCACGGAATTTTATCAAGGTCAATTGCGTCACCCACCGGAACAACCCCATCTTCATGGCCACGACGGTGGGCCGGGCCGTTACCGACACCCACATGTGCCTGTCCCTTGCATACGGCGCCACCCTGTGGCAGCAGCTTAGTGACATGAGGATTCCCGGAATCAAGGCCGTTTACTGTCCTCCGGAGGCAGCGGGAAGGTTCATTGCCATCATTTCTGTGACACAGATGTATCCGGGCCATTCAAATCAGGTCTTAACCGCGGCCATATCCACCGAAATGGGGGCTTACGGCCTCAAGACCGTTATCGTGGTGGACGACGACATCGATCCCTGGGACATTCCCAGGGTCTTGTACGCCCTGGCCTTCCGGAATCAACCCAATCGCGCCCAGATCATTCAGCGGGGTCGGTCCACGCCCCTGGATCCTTCCCTGCCCATTGACCAGCGGTGGATAACGGGCCGTCTCCTCATTGATGCGACTATTCCCTATGATTGGGAAAATAAGCCTATCAGAATCGAGCTCGATCCTGAAATGGTCAAAAAAGTCCAGGCCCGCTGGAGCGAACTGGGACTTGAGTAACCACAAACGGACGCGGACCAAGACAGGCTTTATTCGGCCGAGACTCGGCCGAATAAAGCCTGTCCCGCTCAAATGAAGGTTATGGGTGAGTAAGGAGGCCAGATCATGTCGGATGAAAACATATTGGCGGGCAAGAAAATCCTCATCGTGGATGATGAGCCTGATGTTTTGGATGTTTTGGAGGAACTACTCTCCATCTGCCATGTGAAAAAGGCTTCCACTTTTGATGAAGCCAGCAAGCTCCTGGAAGCAGAGGATTTCGATTTGGCGATTTTGGATATTATGGGTGTTGACGGCTACAAGCTCCTGGACATGGCCAAGAAAAGGAACATAACGACCGTCATGTTGACCGCCCACGCATTCAGCCCTGACAATCTCGTGAAATCCATAAAAGAAGGAGCCGATTCTTACCTCCCCAAGGAGGAGATGAAAAATATTACGACTTTCTTGGTCGATATATTAAACGCCAAAAAAGAGAAGAAAAGTCCATGGGGTCCTTGGCAGGAGCGGTTGCCCTCCTCCTATTTTGAAAAGAGATGGGGGGCCGCGTGGAAGGATAATGACAAGGAATTTTGGGAGAGATTCAGGGCAAGTATTAAAGCCAGGAAATCCTAATCACTTCTTAAGTTGGGAGGTTAGCCATGGGGATTGCAGTGGTTGGCATGCTTGATGAGCGGGAAGAGGGCCTGAGCATAATTAAGGAACACATAGAGAGACGTGGACATAAAGTGATCTTGATCGATATCACCATGGGTACGGGTGCGATCACGTCCTCCCTACAAGCGGAGATCTCCTGCGAAGACCTGGCTAAAGCGGGTGGAACAACCATAGATGCGATCAAGGAGATGCTGGCCAAAGAGAGAGACAAAGCCACGTCGATCATGGCGACAGGCCTGGGTAAGAGGTTGGTCGATCTTTACCAGGCCGGCGAATTGGAAGGGATTATAGCTGTCGGCGGCATGACGGGGACATTCATCACCCTCTCTGCCATGAAACAATTGCCATTCGGAATGCCTAAGGTCCTCATCTCGAGCGTAGCGGCCATGCCAGCCTATGCAAAGAAGCTGGCGGAGTATTTTGGGGTCAGAGATATCACTGTGATGCACAGTGTGGTTGATACGGTGGGCCTAAATCCCCTGGTGAGGAATCTGATGGCGAATGGCGCTGGTGCCATATGCGGTATGGTTGAGGAATTGGAACCATCCCCAGAGGCAGAAAAACCCTCTATTGCCATCACCGAATTTGGCTTCTGCGACAAAGGGGCCCATTATGTAAGAGAACTCCTGGAAGAGGATTACAATATCATCTCCTTCCATGCCACCGGACTGGGGGAGAAGGCGGCCGTGGACCTGGTCAGCCAAGGCTTATTCGAGGCATTTATCGACCTAGTTCCGGGCGGTTTCAGCGAATTTCTCCTGGGAGGAAATCGTGCTGCAGGCCCGGACCGCTTGGATGCCGGTATAAATCAGGGCAAACCCTATATCCTCTCACCATGCGGATTTGATATGATCAGTTGTGGGCCTATACAGAGAAGAGATGAAGGTGACCCCCTTTGGGTCTCCCGCAAGCTGGCAGAGAGGAAACTTCTACTTCAGGATGCCATGAGGGTCCAGGCCAGAACAAGTCTGGAAGAAATACACACCATTGCGCGAGCTGTGGCTGAAAAACTGAACAGGCATGAGGACAAAAAGCTGGTCAAGTTTGTCATCCCGACCCAGGGTTTCTCCTCGATCAGTGTAAAGGGAGGTGCCTTATATGATCCGGACTTAGACCGGGCCTTTATTGATGAACTGAGAAAGAATTTGGATCCCGAAATAGAAATCATAGAGGTTGAGACCCACATCAACACACCGGAATTTGGTAGATCCGTTGTGGAGGCCCTCAAGCAGATTCTGTGAATGAAGACAATGTTAGTGAATGATAGATAACTGAACAAGGAAAGAGAAGGTCTTGTTATGTCAAAACGCATTGTGATTGGAATATCAGGGGCAAGCGGCGTGATTTATGGGATAAAAATGCTCAATCTTCTTCAGGAAAAGGACTTTCAGACCCATCTCATTATCTCCGAATCCGGAAGGCAGAACATTGAGATTGAGACGAGCTACAAGGCCGATGAGGTGGCTGCCATGGCCGACTATACGTATGACAACAGGGATGTGGGCGCCGCTCTCGCCAGCGGCTCATACTTAACCGAAGGTATGGTGGTTGTTCCGTGTACCATAAAGACACTATCCGGGATTGCCAATTCTTACACAAACAACCTCCTCGTCAGGGCGGCTGATGTGACTTTGAAAGAAAAGCGGAAACTGGTTCTCATGGTGAGAGAAACGCCACTCCACGTGGGCCACCTCAGCCTTATGATGAAGACCGCCAACATGGGGGCCCACATTTTGCCACCCATACCCTCTTTCTATCATAAACCGAAAAGCATTGACGATATTATCCACCAAACCATAGGGAAGATCTTTGATTACATAGGGATAGAGCACAATCTGTTCAAAAGGTGGGGCGAGTAAGACAGTGGGAAGGTGTGATAGAGGGATTAATATTCGGGGGGTAATTCCTTGAGTTGAGCCAAGGAAAAGACGGGGCCATCCTTGCAAACATATTGATCTCCGATATTGCATCGCCCGCACATGCCAATGCCGCATTTCATGCGCATTTCCAGGGAAAGGATAATTTTTTCAGGAGAAAACTTTCGTTCTTCCAGGACAGGCTCTGTTAATTTGATCATAATGGGCGGACCGCACACAATGGCGATGGCGTTATCGGCACTGGTGATCTTCTGTTTCGTTATCTCAGGCACAAACCCCACATTATATTTCCATTTGGGATCATCGGTGGCATCCACGGTGATGTGCATATTGATATCATCCCTTTGTTCCCATTTTGCCAGCTCATCCTTGTAAAGCAACATACCTGGAGCCCTGGCCCCGTATATGACGGTGATGTCTTTGAACTTTGGACGATTATCCGGATGTAGCATATAGACGATACTTGATCTCAATGTGGTGAAGGCAAAGCCACCCCCGATAATCACCACATTTTTACCTTCCATTTCTCTCCACGGGTACCAGTTCCCAAGAGGCCCCCGAATGCCCATCGCATCACCCTCTCTCATGTTATGGAGATGGTTCGTGACAAGCCCTACCCTATTCACCGTAAAAGTGAGAAAACCCTTTTCCGTGGGAGATGAGGCGATGCCGATGGGGATCTCTCCCTTTCCCGCGATGGACAACTCTGCGAATTGGCCAGGGACATAGGTAAACTTCTTCCCATCCTCAGGGTTGAGGAAGACCAACCTGAAGGTCTTGAGATTTTCATCTTCAGTCTCGGTGGTAATTTTATCGATACGAACCGGATAGGGCAAATAAGGATTTTCCAATGGGCCGCCCCTTCATTCTTAATTTGATCAAAAGTTGTTCATTAATTGGAAAACCTGCCTGATATCTATGTTCACGGGACACTGCTGGACGCAACGACCACATCCCGAGCATTGAACCCCATTGTTGTATTTGTCCACGTAATACTTCAGTTTGTGCATAAACCGCTGACGTACACGCTGGACCTTTCTCTCTCTCGGATTGTGACCGGAGGCGTGAAAGGTGAAAAGGGGAAACATGCAGGAATCCCAGTTCCTGATGCGATCTCCAGCCTTTCCCTGCACCTCATCCTGGATATCAAAGCACCAGCATGTGGGGCAAAGGTAGGTGCAGGTGCCGCAATTGATGCATGCAAAAGCCGTCTCTTCCCAGAAAGGTGCCTCAAAGACCTCCTTTACCGCCTTTGC
The DNA here is from genome assembly GCA_050124735.1 of Desulfobacteraceae bacterium. Taxonomy (GTDB): domain Bacteria; phylum Desulfobacterota; class DSM-4660; order Desulfatiglandales; family HGW-15; genus JASFEQ01. Next base: position 22,829 of record JASFEQ010000001.1, read on the forward strand.
ACGCAACCTGTCTGTAGGAACCTCAGATGCTATTTTTTCCGCAGCGGCTGTGGCCAGTTCTTCAGCCTGTTCCAGCGTGGATTCATTGGGCGAAGATTTCTGTCCCGTCTTTTCTAAAAACGTCTCCCCTTTTTCGGTCAGGGCCCGGGCCAAAAAGGAATCTCCCAGGTCGAATAAGAGCACATCCAGCCCTTTTTCATCAAAGGGACCCCCGCCTACTGATGTACAGAAACATGTGGCACAGGGCTCGTTGCAGCCCAGTCCCACCAGCGTGGTCTCCCCAAAACGTTGAACCCACCACGGATCTCTGTATTCACGGTTGTCAAAATTGGCTCTAACGATCTGAAAGGCATGTGCATCGCAGGGCCTTATACCCACGATCGCTTGGGGGAAATAGTCTTTTGATGCCTCTTTTAGGATCATGGCATCAGGGCTGTTATTTTCGAGCGCGTATTCAAACATACGCTCCGATTGGGGATAAACAAGAGACTTGGGGCTGAGGCGCGTGTTCCGGAACGTGAAGTCAGGCTTCTTCCCCTCGTCTATGGACCTGAAAACGTGAAAATCCCCGTCCTTGACCGGAACGATTATCTTATAAGCTTCTCGCAGGCCTTCTAAAGCCTTGGTCCATTCTTCATTGGTGAATAGCGTATTGCGCATATAATTTCCGTTTTTTGTTCTTGCATTCCCTCTGGTTCATTGTGAGGCGAGAGATCCAAGTCATTGGGGAGAGTACTGACACCCAGGGCCTTCCAAACGTTTCACACCGGACTCATTTACCGAATGAACGCATTGTAATCATCTGGTCTGTATACGTCCAGGGGAGGTCTCTGATCCAGATCAAGCCCCGCCTCCCAGGAAAAGAGCTCCTGCGCGTCCTTGTTCAGTTTCTTGGTAAATTGGCGCACCGGAATACCCACCGGGCAAGCCCTCTCACAGGCGCCGCAGTCGGTGCATCGTCCGGCGCAGTGGTACGCCCGCAGAATGTGGAAGGTCATGGTGTCTATGGGATCATTACTCTTCCCCACCCATTGTGGCCTTGATTCATCCACAAAGCAGGTGGGGCAGTAACACAAAGGGCAGGCCTCTCTACACGCATAACACCGGATGCAGTTGGAAATGGCCCGCGTGAAAAATCCCCACTTCTGCTCACTACTCATCTTCTCAGTATTTTCCACATCTTTGTATGCAGCGACTTTTTTCTGCTCTTCAACGGGTTCGTCCACCATTTCATCATATTCAACAGGATTTCGATGGGTACAGATGGCGCAGTTGGTTTGCAGAAAATCCTTTTTGTCAAACTTCTCTTCAAAATCCCGGCCACTGACGGTGAATTGGCCGCCCCTTTCTGCCACCTCCAATATTTCCCTCAAACCCACAGCCCTTTCCACGGCTCTGTGATTGATCATGCCGGTGCAAGGGATCCCGACGATATAGAGCTGTTCTCGTCTTATCTGATTTTCTGTGACATGGGTGACTATATTTCTCGAATTGCAGCCATTCGCCACAATACCCATTCTATCTGTTCTCTTTGTGATATAGTTGCAGAGGTTGAGACCACAGTGGCTATCCCAGTGAAGAAGATTGACCTCTTCCGGGTTTCTGATGAGAACAGGCGCATTCATCATGGGCACCGTGCCTTTCTTGTACCCAATAAAGACGTCTACAGTACCCTTTTCAAGAAGCTTCTTAGCGATTTCTCTGATCTTTTCACTGTATTCCAGCATTACGCCACCTTGGCTCTTTTCTTGATGAGGTATTTCGCGGGGCCCAGAGTTTTCACTTCCTCTGTGATGGCCTGCGCCACTTCAACAAATTTTGTGGCCTCGGCGGAAGATATCCAGGAGAAATGGAGCCTGCCCGCTTCGATGCCGATATGTTCCAAAAGCCCTTTCAATAAAGCGAATTTCCTTCGCGCGTAGTAATTACCCTCCAGGTAATGGCAGTCCCCTGGGTGTCACCCTGAAACCCACACACCGTCTGATCCCTGCCGGAAGGCGGCCAGTATAAACTTAGGGCTTACCCGGCCAGAACAGGGAACCCTGATCATCCTAAAATTGGGGGGGTATTGAAGACGGCTCACACCAGCCAGGTCTGCCGCACCATAACTGCACCAGTAACAGAGAAAAGTCGTAATTTTTGGTTCCCAATCGTTCATCTTATCTCCCCATTGAGCAGGACCTAAAATGGGCTCACATTGTGGAATTATGGGTACCAAACTTGAAAGACAGTACCCGGACAAGATAACGCCCGAAACAGGAAAAAGGGCATGCGTAGGACGACTCAACAGCCCTCACTGTGAATTTTCAGAGGCCTTATGAGACTGTCGAAAAACCGGCTTCTGAGAGGCTGATGGAAAATGTCCATATGCAAGTTGAGCCTTGCGAAATCCCGCTCTGTCGTAGATCCCGCTCGCGGGACGGGAGCTTCCGAAATCCCGAGGAATGAGGCGTACATATAGTACGCTGCAGTGACGAGGGATGAGGGTAACGCAGCCCTTCGATGCTTCGACGTTGCATAGCATCGACCCTGAGCTTGTCGAACGGCCTGCCGAACGGCAGATAGGCTTTTTCCGAAAGCCTCTATAGCATATATTGTTTTTCTAAGCTATGACTGATTTTCTCAGCCGATTCCTTAGTCGCCTTTATGACGCCCTCCATCTTATCGTCATTCAGACTCGTCTTGAATCCTACAACCCAGATGGCTGATATCAGATGATTCTCTGCCTTAATGGGCGAAGCTACTGCCCGGACGCCAAGGATGTACTCCTCATAATCGGTAGCATATCCTTTCTCCCTCGCCATTCTTACCGCCTGAAGATACCCCTCCGGATCTGTAATCGAATGCTCTGTAAAAGAGGAAAGCCCCTTCTTGCGAATGATTTCCCTGGCCTTCTCATCGCGCATCGTCGCCAAAAAGACTTTTCCTACCGCCCCGGCCAGCAGAGGAATGGTGGCACCCCTTGTGGAAGTCATCTTGAGGTCTTGTTTGGACTCAACGATGTCGAGGATGGTGACGCGTTCTCCATTCAAGACGCCCACAAATACCGATTCCTCCGTCTTTTCCATCAAGTCTTCCATGACGGGTCTTACCAGGTCTTTTAGATCGATTTGGGAGTAGGCAGATCTCCCCAGTTCAAGGAGTGTGAGGCCCAATATATATCGCTTTGTCGTCGGGTCTCGTATGATGGTCCCCAACGCCTCCAGGGCCGAGGTAATTCCGTGGACGGTGCTTTTGCCGATTTCAAGACGCTTTGCCAGGTCACTGATGCCCAGTCCCCCATCGGTATCGGAGATGAGCTTCAGGATTTGAAAGGCCTTTTTTACGGAAGGGGCTTGATACTTTCCGGACATCGTTCTCCATGCTGAACAAATTTGGACACTTTACATCCTTTACTATCTTCTGTCAACAACTATTTATTCCGAATCTATTTGCCCCATACTAACACGCTAGAGAACTGCGGGGGCGAGCTTTTCCCCTTGACAAAAGGCAGAAACCTGTTATCATTCGTTCAGCTTACTGTTCATAATGATGAACTTTAGAACCAAGGCCATGAAAGCAGGGCCGAGTCCTCGGATGAATCTCATCCCAGGCATCATAGGGGTTAGCTGCGTTGAACCAGAAAGCAGTGCTTGTCATAGGTGGTGGTATTGCAGGCATTCAGGCCTCCATAGACCTGGCCAACATGGGCATTAAGGTCTATCTTGTTGAGAAGAAACCGAGCATAGGGGGAAGAATGGCCCAACTGGACAAGACCTTTCCCACCAATGACTGTTCAATGTGTATCTTAGCCCCAAAGATGATCGAATGCGCCAACCATGACAATATCGAACTCCTGACCTATTCTGAACTGGCAGAACTGAAAGGCAAACCGGGGAAATTTAAGGCCAAGGTCATAAAGAAGGCCCGTTTTGTGGAAGAGGACAAATGTGTCGGTTGTGGGGACTGCGCTGAAAAGTGTCCCACAAAGGCGGATGATGAGTTCAATACCGGCCTGGGCAAAAGGAAGGCGATTTATAAATATTTTCCCCAGGCAGTCCCCTCCACATATGTTATAGATCCAGATCATTGCCGAACGATGCAAGGAAAGAAATGCGGTGTCTGTGAAAAGATATGTAAGGCCAATGCCGTCAATTACGGACAGAAAGACAAGGTCTTGGCCCTCAATATAGGTGCCGTGGTTCTGGCCACCGGATTTGATCTCTATGATGTGGCTCCCTTGAAGGAATACGGCTGGGGAAGTATCAAGAATGTCATTACTGCCATGCAGTTTGAGAGAATGATATGCGCTTCCGGCCCCACCGGTGGGCATCTAAAGCGCCCTTCTGACGATAAGGAACCCAAGAGATTGGCTTTCATTCAATGTGTGGGATCAAGGGATATCCGGCACAAAAGGTATTGTTCCGCCGTCTGCTGCATGCACGCCACAAAAGAGGCCATTCTCGCTCGTGAGCACTATCCAGGACTCACATCAACTATATTTTACATGGATATGAGGGCAGCCGGAAAAGGTTTCCAGGAGTACGTTCGCAGGGCCAAAAGTCAGTATGCTGTGGAATATGTACGTGCAAGGCCGGGCCGGGTGACCGAGAATGAGGAGAATAACAATCCGGTCATTCATTATGAGGATACGATCAATAGAGCGTTCAACGCCAGAGAATTTGATATGGTCATTCTATGCCAGGCCCTCGTACCGAGCGAGAGCAATCTCTCCGTCGCAGAAAATCTGGGTATTGAATTGGATGAGTTCGGTTTTATCTCCACACCCCAAGAACTCATCAACCCGTTCGGTACAACCAAGGAAGGAATCTTTGGATGTGGCTTTTGCCAATCTCCCATGGACGTACCCGATTCTGTTATCAGGGCATCGGCAGCAGCGTCCAAGGTGGCCGAAGTCATGGCACATGGTTCCTAAGGAAAGACGTCAATATGTCAATTAGGGTAGGGGTTTTTATTTGCCACTGTGGTACAAACATCGGCGGTATCGTTGATGTACCGAAGGTTGTGGAGTATGCGCGGACCCTGCCCAACGTTGTTTATACCGAGGGCAATCTCTATACCTGCTCGGAGGACGGCCTCTCTTCTATTCGGAACATTATAAAGGAACATCATCTAAATCGGGTGGTGGTCGCCTCTTGTACGCCGCGCACGCATGAACCCTTATTCAAAAGAAACTGCGAGTTAGCCGGCCTCAATAAATATCTGTTTGAGTTTGTCAACATCAGGGAGCATTGCTCCTGGGTCCATATGGACAGGCATGAGGACGCCACCCTAAAGGCGAAGGACCTGGTCCGCATGGGGGTGGCTAAGGTTACGCTGTTAAGGCCGCAAGAGGATTTGTCCACAGATGTTATAAAGGCATCCTTAGTCATTGGGGGTGGAATTTCCGGTCTCTCAGCGGCCCTGACACTCGCCAACCAGGGCTATCAGGTTGAATTAATCGAAAAGAAAGATAGGCTGGGCGGGCTTTTGAGAGATATAAACAGGGTCTTTCCCACGAATGAGCCCTCTGCGGACCTCCTTGATCCCTTACTCAATGCCGTCTCCAATCACGAAAGGATAAAGGTCCACCTTGGTGTGGAACTGATCGGTGTGAATGGTTTTCTCGGGAATTTCAAGGCAGAGATCAAGAAAAAGGGTAAGACCCAAGAGTTGAAGGTGGGCACCATAATTGTGGCTGTGGGCGCAGAGGAACTTAAGCCGACAGGGCTTTTTGGGTATGATCAGTTTCATAATGCGATGACGCAACTCGAATTCGAGCAGGAGTTCAAGTCAAATTACTCTGACTTGGACCGGGTTGTCATGATAAATTGCGTTGGCGCAAGGGTGGAGGAAAGGACATATTGCGGGCGGTTTTGTTGTATCACAGGCATGAAGAATGCCATCCTCATAAAAGAGGCGAATCCGCAGGCGGAGATAAGTATTTTGCAAAGGGATATTATGGCCGGTGGAAAGGTCTTTGAGGACTATTACAGAAGAGCACTCCAGATGGGGATTAGATTCATCCGGTATAATGTGGATCGGCCCCCCAAAATTTCGGGTTCCGATAATTTAGCCCAGAAGGTTGAAGTCTACCATGAGCTCATTGGAGAGAATATTGAAATCGACGTGGATCTCGTGCTCTTGAATACACCCCTCGTCCCCAGAGAGGACAACGAGCAACTTTCCAAGATCATGAGAATACCCATTGGGAGTGAGGGATTTTTTTTGGAGGCCCATCAGAAACTCAGACCGGTTGAGTTCCCTTCTGACGGTCTGTTTATTGCAGGATGTGCACGTTATCCCACAGAGATAGCGGAGTGTATTGCGCAGGGCTATGCGGCTGCAGCCAAGGCGGCTATCCCCATGGCCCAGGGACAGGTGGTCAGCGAGGCTTTTACCGCTGAGGTTGATCCTTTGAAATGCTCTACCTGCGGGAGGTGTGTGGGCATCTGTCCTTTCGGTGCCATAGATTGGACCGATTGGAAGGATATGATGGGAGAAAGCAGGAAAGTAGCCCTAGCCAACCCTACCGAGTGTAAGGGATGCGGCTTATGCGTGGCCTCTTGTCTCAGTGGTGCTATTCAGCTAAAGGGGTTTACTGATGAAGAGATTTTGGCCATGGTTAGTACCACGGCGGAAACTCATGAACTAATCGTAGCTTAGAGTCTCTATGGGAAGCAGGGGAAATTGAAAGGACTGAAAACAGAGATTGAGCGGCTTATCCGAGAAAACAACCTCTATCTCTGTTTAGAGTGCGGTAAATGTTCTGCTGTCTGCCCGATGCTGGATTTCTATGGGGAATACGTCTACGACCGTTCCCCTAGAGGCGTCGTAGAGCGACTATCCCTTGACCCTGAGAAGATTGATGATGAAGCCCTGTGGTATTGCCTGGCCTGTAAAGAGTGCACTTTCTTTTGCCCCTGCGGGATCAATTTCCAAGGCTTTATGATGGAGCTAAGGGAACTTTTACTGCAACGTGGATATGACGAGCATGCCCTTTTTTGTCCTGTGTGTGGCCGTTACATCATGCCCAAAAAGGAATTTGAACATCTACAAAAAGGGGAGAGTTCTGAAAAGATAGGCGAGCTTCTGTCCGTGTGTGAAAGGTGCAAGAAAAACAGTTATGTGGACATCCTATACAAGGTGTGCTCTGGGCACAAGGGATAAGGCGTGAATCAAGCGTTTGGTCGCTGAAGATAGCTAGTGCGCTGTACCTTAAATTTCAATACTAGAAGACTCTGTCTTCCCGTCCATTGAGCGATGGCCCATTCCTTCAAGACGATATCTAAAGCGTCCTGGGGAGGTGGTCTGATCTTAGAGGGTTTAAATGGACTATGACTTGGTCGGGACGACACATTCTGCCAGGGGTTTTAGGGTGTAAACCCTCAAAGATCAGACCACGGCGATGCTCAGTGGAATTTCTTCTGAGATATCGTCTTTCAGGAACAGGCCATCACTCCAAACGATAGAAATATATGATGCAGTGCACTAGATATATGGAAACAGGCCAAGCGGTTTCTTAATCGCTCGTCTGCCTTTAAGCTCACTTTTAATATTTCTGCTAGGAATAGAAAGGAGAATACGTTATGGCAATTGATGAAGAGAAACTGTCAGGGGCCGAGAGTCTCAGGAAGACCAGGACCTATGGCAAATTCAGGTGCCATAATCCAAGCTGTATGGGAAGAATTGAGGTTGCGCCAGGGGCCAAGCTCTGCAAGTGCCCCGAATGCGGTCTTGAGTTCCGTGTATCTTGGATTCGCCCTGATTTTCCTCGCATACGGGGTCCCGTATGGGATGTGAACAAAAGAATCGCCCAAGAGACTGTGGACAAAAAGGGCGGCGGAAAAAAGCAGTAAAGAAAGGGGAATAAAAAAATGGCATTAGATAGGAAGGTAGCTTACATCGATCTTTCCAAGGGTGAGATTGAAACCAGGCCCATTCCGCTTGAGGTTCGAAAGAAATTCCTCGGCGGTAGAGGGCTGGATGCATATTTGCTTTATAACCATACGAAGAAAGGTTGTAACCCGATCGGCCCTGGAAATGCGCTCATGGTGAGCGGCGGTATCTTATGCGGGACCTGCGCTTCTGCCACATCCAGAACGCACGTCATGGCAAAATCTCCGCTCTCAAATTTACTCGGCAGCACCAATATGGGGGGATTTTTTTCTCCCGAAATGGCTTGGGCCGGCTTTCACCATCTGGTCATCAAGGGCAAGGCGAAAAAGCCGTGCTATCTCTGGATCCACAACGGTGAAATAGAGATACGAGATGCCGACAACCTGTGGGGCAAGTCTGTTACGGATACGCAATGGGCCATTAGGGAAGAATTGGGAGATGAAGACATCAAGAGCATGGTGATCGGCCCGGCGGGTGAGAACCTGGTCAGGTTCGCCAATGTGATGACAGGTATCAAGAACGCTGGTGGTAGAACGGGTATGGGTTGCGTGATGGGGTCCAAAAACCTCAAGGCCATAGCTGCCAGAGGAACGATGGACATAAAGATTGCCCATCCCGTCGACGCCTTAGAGTACAACAAGCGATTCATTGATCAAATCACAAGTTCCAAAGTAAACCAAACCATGGGAACGCTGGGGACACCTTTCATCTGGGGAGCGACCAATTCCTGGGGCGGTGTAAGGACCAGGAATTTCCAGCACAACCAGTGTGAATATGCGGATGACATCGAACCGGAGAGACTGGATGAGATCGCTGCGGAAACCATGGGAGAGCATCACATGGTCGGGTGCTTTGGCTGTCAGGTGCACTGCCGTGCACAATATAAGATTCCGTCCGGTCCCTATGCAGGGACATATGATGAAGGACCTGAGTACACCACGCAATGTGCATTTGGTGCACAACCGGACACCAAGAATGCCGTGACCGTACTGACTGGGAATCATCTGGTTAATCAGTTTGGCATGGATTGCCTGGAAACGGGAAGTCTTATCTCCTGGGCCATGGAGCTCTATGAAAAGGGAATCCTCACCAGCAAAGAGACTGACGGCATTGATCTGAGATTCGGAAATGATGAAGCCCTCCTGGAGATGGTCGAACGCATTTGCTATAGGAAGGGCTTTCTCGGAGATACACTGGCTGATGGAGGCATTTTGGCCGCCGAAAAGATTGGGAAGGACTCCTTTGAATATCTCGTTCAGGTCAAGGGGATGAACAACCTGAACTCGGACGAGCGGGCAACGCCAGCGCTGGCACTCAACGTGGCCACAGCCTCAAGGGGTTCAGATCATTTGAGGAGCCGCCCTGCTATCGACCTCTACCATTTGCCCGAGGAAGTCCTGAGGAAGATATACAGCAATCCTGTGCCCTACGATGGGCCGTTGACCTCTGAGCATACCGATTATGAGGGAAAGCCTTGGCAGGTTTTTTGGCAAGAGACTTGTTTCATGGGCGTGGACGCTCTCGGGATTTGCAAATATCACACCACCTTTCTCGGGCCAACCCTTCCCAATTTTGAAGATTGGTCCAAGGTGCTCTATTACAATACGGGGCTGGAATTGACTCCTTTAGAAATCTGGACCATTGCTGAGAGGTGCAACAACATGGAGAGACTCTTCAATCTCAGGGAGGGATTGATAAGGGATGACTTGATGAAGGGTGACATGCTTTGTCACCGCTATTTTGATGAACCGTGCACGCGCGGAGCGCCTGATGTTATTGGAATGACCATAGATCGGGAAAAGTTCAACAAGATGCTTGATGAATTCTACGAGCACCACGGCTGGGACAAAAACGGTGTTCCTCTTCCCAAGACTCTTAAGAGACTTGACATAGAGAAAGAGCCATCCCACCTGCTCTAATGACTGGAAAGGAGAAGATCCATGGAGAAAATGCTGATGATAGATTACCAGAAGTGCACTGGCTGCCGACTCTGCGAGCTGGTCTGCTCAGTCATGCATGACGGTGTTTCAAACCCTGCCAGAAGTCGTATAAAGGTCATGAAGTGGGAGTCAGAGGGATTGTATATCCCCATGTCCTGTCAGCAATGTGAGGATGCGCCATGCATGAATGTGTGCCCTGTGAAGGCCATCTCTCGCGATGAGGACTACGGTTTCTTACTCGTTGATTATGATGTGTGCATTGGTTGCCGCAGCTGCGTGGCTGTCTGTCCTTTTGGCGCCATGAATTATAACGACCTGGACAAGAAGGTATTCAAATGCGACCTCTGCGGGGGCGAACCCCAATGTGTGCGGTTTTGCGATGTAAAAGCCGTGGATTATGTGGATGCAGCAAGACTAAGTCTACACAAGAAAAAAGATGCGGCACGGCGCTTATCCGCCGCACAGAGGGAGGCCTCAGCCTTACAGGCTGCCCTGTAATTTCCATTTTGGCCTTCCATGCATCTTGAGGGTTTTGTCCAAAATGCCAAAAAGAGGTTTATGGCCTCGGCCATAAACCTCTTTTCTCATTCCTAGGGCGTCTACGCCTTACCCACCGGCAAGCATGAGAATAAGTTGGATTTCGTCCCCATCCTTGACTGACTTGGCCAGTTCTTCCGGATAAGCACTTTCATTGTTCACGTAGACTTCTACCACATTGAGTAGTTTACCCTTTTTATCAAACAGGCCTTCTTTCATGCCGGGATACTGCTGCACCAACTGATCGAGGCAATCGCCCACCGTCCCACCCTCGACCTCCACCATCTCTAAGCCATCGGTATAGGTACGATGGGTCTTATGGATGTTCACTTTTACACTCACATTTTACTCCTTCCTGGTCAAATGGCCACAATGCGCACAATGAGGGTTCTTCTTGATCTTAAATCCTCTGAACTCTAATTTCAACCCTAGGTTCCCCTGGTTTCTTATGGATAAAAGGTAATTCTCAGTATAACATCGGCAAGAGGTCTGTTTCAATGCCAACAGAACGGCCCAAATGAAGAAAGAAGTTGAAAACCTAACAGATTTGCCTTGATGATTGGACACAAGATGTCACTTTCCGAAGCACAGATAAAGCCCAGAAAAAGAATGGCCATTATCGCCAGCTACTTCAAGGGGGAGACCTATGGCCTCCTGGGGCCACAGATGGCTGCGACCGTTATCCTGGAGAATACGCCCTATGATTGTATTGTCGTAACAGTCGCGCGTGAAGATGATAAAACCATCCTCAAAAGGGTCTTGGCTGAGTATTTCGGGGCGCAAAGGCCCATCATTGGTTTCTCCTTGTTGAGCGGGCGCCAAGACCTCTTCGCCCTCGCTCAGGAACTCAAGGATGAAGGAGCCCTCACCATCTTAGCGGGCCCTCAGGCGGATGTGGACTACCTGGGGGAGACGGACTGGCAGTATCATTCCCACCGGTTTCAAGGGCTCTCTGAAAATTTTTCCTTCTCCCTCCCAGGACCGGCAGAGCAGGCCATCCACCTCTTGGAAAATCTAGGTAGAGATGGCGGGAAGGGAAGCCCGGGACTACTATGCTTTCGAAAGAATGGTGAAATAATTCAAAATCCCAAGCAGGGATGGGATGAGAAGTTTTTGGGTGAGATGAGATGGAATAATATCTATATAATAATGAAAACAGGTCTCGTCCCCCTGAAGATCCGCACCGGCCAAGTATTGCAACAGATAGGATGTCCCTATGCCGCCCAAGAGCGGTCTGTTGAGATAGACGATCCCGTCTCTTTGGGGAACGGGGCAAAAAAGGTCATACTCCCTTTCAGTGGATGTGCCTTCTGCGATGTGGCCGTTGATAAGGGTCTTTACGGTACATTGGAGATGGAGACGGTTGTTCGTCAGATCCGCTGCTTACCAGAAAGGGGGGATGGCAGGAAAATCCCCTTTGAATTGATCAATGAGAATCCTCTACCCAGGCTGCCACGCTTATTGACAGCGCTCAGGGAAACAAAAATCAGCGTATCCCAGATAAACCTTATTATGCGGGCAGACTGGTTTCTGAAGGGGGAGAATCATTTGCGCCAGGCCCTGAAATTGGCCAGGGGCATGGGTGTGAGTATCCTTTTGGCATCGGTGGGCTTTGAGTCTTTCGATGATCGGATCTTGGGCAATTTAAACAAAGGCTTGAGTGTGGAGACGAACCTGCGTGCCATTCGCCTGATGAGGAAACTCAAAGAGGAATTCCCTTGGCAATGGGGATATTCCAGAAAAGAGGGGGCCATCCATGGGTTCATCCATCCCACGCCATGGGATACGCAAGAGACCTTCGCCAATATCCAAAAAACCATAGACCAGTATGACCTCGCCATTGATATCCTCCCTCAGCATAGCACCCCTCTCATCATCCACCACGCCTCAAGGTTAGGGGATTGGATCCGGGAAATCGAACAGAGGGATGGGATCCAGTTCAGACGACATGGATCGATCATCGAGTGGTGGAGGGTTGGAGACAGATTCACACTCTGACACCCTCTGTTCTCTCATCTTTTATCAGTCGCCCCCAAAACGGTTGCAGGATATCTCTCATCGCTCCATACACGATTAACCGTCTCGCCTTTCAGCACACGCCCTGATAAACACCCCCACAAACCTGAAGTCGATAGATCCCATAATCTGAATGGCCTCTGACGGTCTATTTTTCTGGTCTGTTCATTATAGAGAACGATCAAGGCAAATCAAAAGCTTCTCCTGGTGGCTGATTGTTGGGACTACAAATATTAAAAAAGTATATATTTTCAATATTATAAGATATGCTACAAAAAAATGGACGGAATCTGCTTGACAAACTAGTTTTGAACGCTATAATAATATACTAATATTTGTTCTGAGTACTGAACTCAAAACAGAGGCAAGGTTGGTAAGGAAACTATCAGAAACTTACTATATGACCCCACAACGTGAGAAAGGACTGACCCATGACCTCAAAGACGCTTTCCGTGGATCCCGCCAAGTGCAATGGCTGCAAAGACTGTGAGCTCGTTTGCGCCAAGAGACATAACGGCGTTAGTAAGCCGACGCGGAGTCGCATACGCATCGTTCAAGGGGATACTCATGACGGATTCTATCTGCCCATGACGTGCCAGCAATGCGAGAATCCTCCCTGCCTAGCAGCATGCCCAAATAATGCCATATCTCGGGACAATGCCTTGAACAGAGTGATGATCCGGGACGCACTCTGTATCGGATGCCAGATGTGCGTTTCCGCATGTCCGTTCGGAGCCATGGCATTTGATAACGATTTGGGACTGGCCTTTAAGTGTGATCTTTGTGACGGGAATCCCGAGTGTGTCCGTGTCTGTGAACCGAAGGCCTTAGAATACGTGGAGGGGCACAAGCTTCATTATCCCCGGATCCGCGACTCGGCGGAGAGGCACTATCAGGTTATGCGCCGCATGGTGAGTTAGTTACAAAAACCCCTGCCCGCTCGCTCATCATCTGAGCATCGCAATGAGAAAGTGTGAGAAATATCGAGGAGACCATACCATGTCCTTTTTTCGAGTAAACAACAGGTGCAACGGCTGTTTAGCCTGCGTTCAGAACTGCCCTGCGAACGCCTTGAGGGCTACGGACCAAGGAGAGGAAAGAACGCTCCTGCATAACATGACCCTTTGCGCCCGATGCGGCAATTGTTGGAGAATATGCCCCCAGAAAGCCATAGAATTCAACCATTTATTAGATGGTGCCTGGGATGAGGTGGCCAGCATGAAGCTTGTCCGCTGTATGATTTGTGGTGAGCCCCTCTATACCTTAGATTTCAAAGAAACACTCGCCGAAAGGGTTACTCATAACGTTGAGTCCCTGTGTCCCCATCATCGTCAGGCCCTTTCCCTCACGGCATGGAAACATCTTGCCCCCGCCTTGAGTGAAACAAAGGGAGTCCAAAAATGATTGTAGGGAAGCGCAAACCGATTGAGGATATTGCCAATTCCATAACGGACTTTCGGAAAGTCCTGATACTGGGCTGTGGGACCTGTGTAACCGTCTGCCTTACCGGTGGCGATAAGGAAGCTCGAGCCTTGGCCCGAGATCTTGCCAGTGGCAGATATTTCAAGGAAAATGCTCCAACTTTTCAAGTGGATACGATCGAGAGGCAGTGCGAGTGGGATCTGGTGAAAACCCATCTCCATTTACCGCCGGATACCGATGCCATATTGTCTCTGGCATGCGGAGCGGGTGTGCAGACCTTGGCCGATGTTTTCAGCCAATTGCCTGTGATACCGGCCCTAAATACAACCTTTCTTGGCGCCCTTGACGAGCCGGGCATCTGGCGTGAAAAATGCCAAGGATGTGGGGATTGTATCGTGGCCGATACGGGCGGGATATGCCCGGTCTCACGTTGTGCCAAGCGGCTCTTAAACGGTCCTTGCGGCGGCTCAGTTCAGGGTAAGTGCGAAATAAAGGGGGACGTGGACTGCGCCTGGCATCTCATAATCAATCGTCTCAAGGCACTGGGCAGGATCGACGATTATGAAAAGATCCATCCTCCAAAGGACTGGTCTACTGAGAGGGGAGCGGGCCCCCGAAAATTGGAGAGCATTGCGCAACCAGACTTGCCCTGAATGACCAACCAGACTTATCTTCTCCGTTCCAACCTCATTTACAAACAGCGTACAAACAAAAAGGCCTTTGCAGTGCAGAGAGGGGGCTCTTTCTCTTCATAAGGTGCCTTCTTGTCTTGTGCGTATGGCCCACATAGCCTAAGCCCACAAACTATCTCACATGGCTAGATCCTCTGGGGAGAGAAAAGATACCATGCATCGAGTCCCATGACGCGCTATTATATAAGTTATATAAATTATAGTTAACTAATATTGAAGTTATTGACAAATATATTTATATTATATAATATTATATAGAATTTAATCTAATAGACTCCGAACTTGAGGAATTGTGGGACAACCGGTCTAGCGGGATACAGGAGGTGTAAACTTGGCGATTACAATTGAAAGGCGCAAACACACCAGAGGTGACATCAGATGGCCCATTACCGTCTTAGCCGATCACGGCAACATAAAAGGGGAAACGATAAATATATCCGTGGATGGCCTATCCATACGCTGTGATGAACCCTTGATGATTAATGAGGTTTTTCGAATCGCCATCCTGCCCCCAGACCGCCAGGCCATAGGAGTTAGTGGCAAGGTGATCTGGTCGGATCTTTATGCCATTGATCCCAATGACACGGCTGTTGGTTTGGGCCTCTGTTTTGTGAGAATTTCTGATGAGGATCGGAAAATTTTTGAAGATGCCGTCTCCGCCCTCGTCTCGAACAATGAAATGATAGAGGAAAACCGTCCAAAAGCAGTGCTTCAGTGAAAATCCCCGCAGCACGGCTTTCCCCCTCTTCATTCCTGTCTTGTACAGCGCTTCAAGACAGGACTCCCTATCAAACCGGCCTCTAAAAGGGATTCCCTTATTTCTTTTCAGTATCCGATATATCTTCTGGAATGGGCGAGAGTTTTCCATCTGCCGTTCGATAAGGAACAGCCCTTAAGAACATTCCAGCCTCGCCCGTTTCAGCAATTCGCCAAAGTCGTCCTGTAACCGTATCGAGCATGAACTGGTCTTTGGCGGAATCGGATATCTGACCAAAAACGAACCGACCACCCGCCGTGTTCAGAATTTCTTGTCTCGGTTTCTGTTGTGCCTGTGACGATCCTATGCCAAACGGTTGTGGGAACACATTTGTGGCGCTCAGTAGCAATACTGAAATTAAGGTCAATGCCGTCACAAACTGTTTTTTGTTTCGCCCCATATTTATCCTCCCATCTAAGATTCTTGCTTTCCTTAGGATGGCACAACGTAAAAGTGTGTCAAGGCATTTATTTGGATGATACCTGCCTGTCGTGTGTGGAGGTTTTGGGAAGATTTCACTCTCAATTAAAGCGGTTCAGTCGAGTTGCCGGGACAGGCATGTGAGGAGACTGCCGAAAAACCGACTTTTGGGAGGCTGATGGAAAATGTCCAGATGCAAGGCTTCCGAAATCGCGAGGAATGAGGCGTACATAGAAGTACGCCGCAGTGACGAGGGATGAGGGTAACGCAGCAGATGGGCGTTTTCCGACAGCCTCAATAGCGTCTCAGCCCAATTCATTAAAATAGGTTGACCTCAAGTCTCTGGAAGGATCAACCCTTGGCTCAGATACACAGACGTCCTTATCAACTGGATGCTCCTCGGTCATCACTTTGATCCCTGTAACCCCTGGGACTCTTTTCACCACCTCACCCATCCTCTTGACCAATTCCGATTCCTCGGCTAATGGGGCGTCTGTCTTCAAGGAAACAAATCCATTATTGATGCATACTTCCACGCCTGGTTTTACGTCCGCAAGAAATGTCCTGACCTGGGCAGCGAGGGCCAAATCTCCCATGGCCTTTTTTAATTCTGGCGTTGTCTTAAACTGATCCAACTCTGCAACCTGGCAAATGGTGGTCACAGCATCCTGCACCGTAAGCTTGTCGATATGCAGGACAAGATCGTAGAGACTGGGATCTGATGGATCGTATCCATAAAGCCTCTGGCTCCATTTTCTTCGCTGTTCATCAACTTTTCTTATGAGACGCAAGGCCTCTTTTCTGGAAACTTTGTAGCGCTCCATCACATCTTCTACACGATCGGCTAATCCCAAGATAATTCGGATCTTTAGCACCTGTGGAATATCTTTCACAAAAAAATTACAAGCGAAGCCATGATAGACTATGTTGTCTCTCTTCAGATGATTTAGGAGTGCCGCTTGAATGTAGTTAATGTATTTTTCTTTTCCACGGGTAAAGCGATCCAGAAACGAGGGGGCATCTTCAATGGCTTGAGTAAGCTTTACCTCGGGGATGTTGAAATCTTCTGAGGCCTTCAACAAGACCTCTCGAGAGATGCAATCATATCCCAATCCCTGAGCGGTCTTCTCGGCAATCTCTCTACCGCTTTTATATGAACCTCTTGAGATCGTGATAATACCCATCTTCCACCTCCTTTGCATCAGCGAGTGGCTATGGAGTACCCTGTCTTGGCATTCCCGCAATACGAGATGACACGAAATATAGGTTAGCGACACGTAAGCGAAGAAGTGCTCCAGATACAGAGGGAAGGAATTTCTTGGATTCGCGGGCTACCAGTTCTACTTTTAACAATTGACTGCAGAGGGCAAAACCTTGCTGCAGGGTTAATCATGGTATTTATGAAGTGAACGCTATTCATTTATTGTTGATTTCCAGGGAATTGTCAAGCCATATCTCATTAACATGGCATTTGACGGCATGATTAAAGACTTGATAGTGTGATCATTACACATTAGAAGATTCATGGGTAATATACAATTTCATCTAACTGTATGAACCCTGATACTTCTACAAAGGAGGATTTTTCATGAGCGTACTTGTCGATTTATCCATCTTTCCTTTGGACAAGGGAGACAGCTTGAGCGCCCATGTGGCAAGGGTGTTGAAAATTATTAGAGATAGTGGCTTGGCCTATAAAACTGGACCCATGGGAACAAGCGTCGAGGGGGAATGGGACGAAGTCATGGGTCTGGTGAATAATTGCTTTCAAGAACTAAAGAAAGACTGCGACCGGGTCTACGTGGCCCTTAAAATGGATTACAGGAAAGGGCCTTCTGGCCGCATTGAGAGTAAGGTGAGGTCTGTGCAAGAAAAACTGTAAACGGATAGGTCCGGTTTAAAACGGGACCGTCCATGGAGGAGGACTGAACTGGGAATGTCATGCTGCACCCGAGCAGGCCTGGCTATGATTGCTGAAGGAAGGAGGTTCGCATGCAAAGTAGAGACCTTAAAGGGGTTATCCCGGCTATCGTCACACCATTCGCTACAGATGGTGAACTGGACACGGATGGCCTCACACGCCTGACCAGGTTTCTATTGGACAATGGTGTTCACGGCATCATGACAACAGGAGGTAACGGTGAATTCCCTCATCTCCTGAGAGAAGAGAAAAGGATGGTCACTGATACTGTGGTTAAAGAGGTGAATGGGGTGGTACCGGTCATTGCAGGAACTGCCGCATGCAGTACCAGAGAAACGCTCTTACTTTCAAAAGATGCAAAAGAAGTTGGGGCAAATGCCGTGATTCTTACCCCCCCATATTTTTACAAGCTTCCCGATAAATCCATCTTCAGACATTTTAAGACATTATCGAATAACCTTGAAATACCTATAATAGTCTATAACAATCCTCTTTACACGGGGAATAACATTAGCCCAGACCTGATAGATAAAATCGCTAATTTCAAAGGGGTCATCGGTCTGAAACAGAGCAACTCTGATCTGGGGCAGCTCGTTGAAACAATCAGGAGGAGTGGCGAAAAGATCTCCATCTGCACAGGGATTGACAGCCAGTTCTATCCATCCCTTTGCGCAGGAGCAGAGGGCATTTTTTCAACAGCAGCCTGTGTCATTCCTAAACAAATGGTTAAGATATACCACCATACAGAAAACGGAAAACATGACGAGGCCTTTGGCCTTCACATGAAGATTCAAGAATTGAATCGTCTGCTTGAATATGACCCCGGGTATGTGGCGCCTTGTAAAGAAGCTTTGAGCATGTTAGGGCTTCCAGGGGGACCGGTGAGAGAGCCCTTGCCGGAACTGAGTCCCGAGGAAAAAGAGAGCTTGAAGCAAGCTTTAGCAAATCTGAATCTCTTCTAACTAGGGAGAGCTTTACATTGGAAAACCAATGGGACATAAGCTTGGAGTTGGGTTCTGGGCCTCCGCCTGATAGCGTTATATGCCCCTTGGATGGGGCTGAGATGGTATTGGTGCCCCAGGGTCCATTCCTAATGGGGATAACGGAAGAAGAACTTCGGCAGATTTTCGTTTTGGATCAGAGACAGAATCCCGTATTCGCCACAGAGATTCCTGCCCGAACGGTACATGTTAAGACCTTCTACATAGACAGATATCCGGTGACCAACTTTCAGTATAGAAAATTCGTTGAAGAAACCGGGCATCGAGAGCCCGGGCTCTGGCGCCACCCTTCGTGGGGACAGCCTATGCAGCCTGTTGTCTTTGTGGGCTGGGCGGATGCAAGGGCTTATGCCAAGTGGGCGGGAAAATCCCTTCCCACAGAGGCCCAATGGGAGAAGACTGGGCGGGGGACTGACGGTCGTCTGTGGGCGTGGGGCCACGAATTCCTCCCTGACAGGTGCAATTCTAGAGAATACGGTCTTGAGCGCACATCTGAAATCGGCATCTTCGACAAGGGGATGAGCCCATTTGGGTGCTACGACATGTGCGGGAATGTCTGGGAGATGTGTGAAGGTAAATGGCTGGGTGAGCATCTGCCCATGCGAGGAGGATGCTTCTTAGGCTCTGCCACCTTCGTCAGGGTCACTTGTCGATGGACGCCTGAGGACCCCGACAATGGCGCCCACTGGCTTGGATTCCGCTGTGTAAAGGAGATCCCCGATTAAGACCACGAAATCCGGGCTCGGATAATTTCCACTCCATGTTGTTGATATCTGCTCTTTCCCTTCGCCAGGGAGTAAAGGAGTAATGGAGTGATGGAGTAGTGGAGTAATGTAAACCCCGCACGCTCCGGGGAACGACCGTCTCTTTGTTGGCTATTTCAATACTCCAGTACTCCAACTCTCCAATACTCCGTGTCCTTGCATCTGTGTGCTGAACTTGACTTACAACCGGCTTTCCCCTATACTTTTAACCAATTACGATCTTGCCTTTGATGTCCTGATGTCATTCCATGAATAAGCCCACAATCCTAGGGGCTTGTTTTTGATAATGACTGAAGGCATATTTTTTTGCATGCCCGCAGGGGGACTGCACATTTGGCTTCTGAGGAACAATCAAAAACCCAATTCTTCCAAATTTCACGCCTAGACAGCATTAAGACCAAAATAATTGTTTTCGCTCTGCTGGCCACCATCATTCCCACAGTGATTATGGGCTGGGTTTCCTATGTTCAGAACAGGAGATTCTTGAGCGATAACATTAGGCAGGAACTGAGAGTTGTCACGGCCCAAACTTCTAGAGAAGTCGCCCTGTGGCTCCATAGAAAGCTCAATGATGCACGCACATACACTGTTTCAGACACCGTTTTAAAATATCGTGAGAAGCTTTTCCGCACGGACACGCCACACATTGAAAAAGTGGATGCCCAACGTCGGATCAAAGACTACTTCCGATCTTTGTTGGGGAAATTCGAGGAGTACGAAGAACTCATACTCCTGGATCTAAACGGAAAAACACTGGCCACGAGTGCAAAAAAGGCAACTCCCTTAAAAATGCCAGAAAAGTGGATGGAGACGGCGCGATCTGACGAACCTATCGTCGGACAACCCTATCTTGACCAGTCCTCACAGATCCCGGTCATGGTCATCGCCACGCCCATATTAGCTGGCCGCAACCGCATACTGGGTGTCCTAGCCATTAAGCTGAACTTTAAAGCCATCGGTTTGATGCTGAAAAACTACGCTCAGGGAGAGGCGGTAGACCTGCAACTCATCACAAAGGAAGGCATTTTGCTTGTCAGTTCTCTGCCCATCCCAATGAAGACCCTCAGAAAGATCATGGTAGACAGGACTTTGGAAAGGCTCTTTTCCGAGGAGGGAATTCCCCTGAAATACACCGGTTACCAGGGTAAGGCGGTGGTGGGGACACTCAAAAAAGTAAAGGAATTGGAATGGGGTGTTGTGGCCGAAAAAGACAGGCAGGAGGCATATGCGGAGATTGTTCGGCTCCGAAACCTGACCCTGGGGCTGTTTGCGGGGGTGCTGCTTCTTATTGGACTTTGCGCATATCTCCTTGGTCTAAGCATCGTACGACCTCTGGCCAGGTTGACGAAGGGAGCCGATAAAGTGTCTGGGGGCGATCTGGAGGTGGATCTTCCAGTCCTCAGTCGCAGTGAGGTAGGTTACCTAACCCAGGTGTTCAACCAAATGGTGGCACGCCTCCGCAAGGGACGAGAACAACTGGCCTCAGCAAACGAGGCCTTAAAGGATAAGAACAAGGAATTAGAAATTCTCTCGATAACTGACAGCTTGACAGGACTTTACAACCGCAAACATCTTATGGAGTCGTTGACCAAGGAGATAGGTCGCTCCAGGCGATATGAACGCCCTTTTGCACTGTTGATCATTGATATTGATCACTTCAAGAAATTCAACGACGCATATGGCCACCTGGCAGGAGACGACGTCCTCCGTAAAATGGGCAACGTATTCCGGGAATCAATCCGTAACTGTGACTATGCAGCGCGCTATGGTGGAGAGGAATTCATAATTTTCATGCCCGAAATCGGGCAGGATGATGGCGTGAAGGCGGCAGAGCGCATCAGGGGCAGCGTGGCCAAAGAGAAAATTGATGCCAATGGACATTCAGTGACAGTCACCATAAGTGTGGGCATCGCTTCATTCCCAGAACACGGAGACGATGCTCAGGCCATAATTAGCAAGGCTGATGAGGCCCTGTATCAGGCCAAGAGGCGCGGTCGTGACCGTGTGGTTCTTGCCGGTAGCGGCCGGAAAAAGAAAAAGAAGAAGAAGGCAGCGCAATGACGTGAGACGGGATTGACGTGTTAAGCTTTGATCTCCTAGCGGGCTCCCACCAAAGTCTGAAAGATCCACCCATGGATTCCTTGCTCAGAATGTACCCGCACCCACTCTCCTTTATATGAATACCCTACAACCGGAGCGCCTTTCCCCAATGTGGTGAGGACTTTGCTTTTGAGATCAGGGGCTTCCCTGAGATTGCTCATTTTCAGCACCCGGAGGGACAAAGGCTCGGTAAATAGGATTTCACCCTTGATGACGGGTATCTTTTCGTGCGGCCCCATTCGTATCTGACCAGCCTTGATGTGACTCATCGCCTGACTGGTCAGGTAAAGGGCACCCCCGTAGTTTTCCTTTTTAAACTCCAGAGCGCTCATCTGCATCAGCTGCTTGGCCTTAATAACATCTGGATCCTTCTCCCCAGCCCCTAACTCCACCTTAAGGTTCCTCAAGGCAATCTCAGCCTCAGCCATATTCGATGCGGCCTCTGCCTTGCTCTCCAGACTGGCCAACTTTGCTTTGGCCCTTACCACTTCCTGAATGGCATCGTCCAACACCTTTTGTTGTGTTTTCTGGCGTTCCTCAAGCTTCTTTATTTGGGCGTTTTTCTCTAACATCTGCATGTGCATTTTGGAGACGCTGTCTTTGAGGTCCTTACGCTCGGCCTTGGTTTTTGCCAAGGCCGTCCTTAGCTCCTTGTTTTCTTTCTGCAGTGCCGTTTCCGACACTTCTGTCTGGCTGCCCGTGGTGACACATGCCGTGATGAGACAGACAGAAACGGCCCACACCAAAGGTAAATGGTTGTGGTTAACCCTTTTCCCTTCCATTTGGCGATCCTTTTTATTCGAAATGATTAAAAGTGAGTCTTTTTGATAAAGATTATAAAGAAATAAGCTCTATGTGTCAATAAAGAACCAGGGGTATTCATTGGAATGTGGGGTCACGTCCTGGAAAGAAGTTCTGGTTTGACCTTCTTGAGGAAGGTTACGCAGGCCGCTGTGATTATTCCCTCTATAAGCATGACTGGGATATGACCTGCCACCACGATTTTTGCTGCGGGCAAAAAGGCCTCACCCGTCAGATAAAGAGAGATACCCACAAGAATACCGCTCAAAAAGATGGCCAGCGATCCAGCCATAAATGCCGAGACTGAAGATACATAGCTTTTTGATGTCTTGGTCGCAAGTCGTGCAAAAAGGAAGTAGGAAATCAGCGCCGGGACGGCCATATTAAAGGTATTGACACCTAAAGCTGTAATGCCCCCATATTGGAACATGATGCTCTGGAGCAGAAGCCCCACAAAAATCGCAGGAAAGGAGAGCCAACCAAGGATAAGGCCTACCAACCCGTTTAGGACCAGGTGCACGGATGCGACCCCCATGGGAACATGAATCAGGCCTGCTACAAAAAAGCCAGCGGATAAGACCCCCACTTTTGGAATATCTTCATTATTGAGCTTTTTCAGGGCCACACCCAGGCCTGCTGCGGTCAACGCGGCACCGCCTGCGAGAACGGGAGTGGCCAACACGCCTTCAGAGATGTGCATGATAAGACCCAATTACCCTGGAGTGATGGAATAATGGAGTAATGGAGTGATGGATAACTCAAAACCTAAAGCTCGGAAACTTTAATCAACTGCAACACTCCAATAAGGCAGGGCTCCAGCACTCCAAAAGCCTTGAAAAACGACCCGAACTACATCTACAGTTCCGAAGATGCTCAGGGGCCGGTGGAAAAATGCCATTGAGACTGTCGAAAAATCGGCTTATGAGAGGCTGTTGGAAAATGTCCATATGCAAATTGAGCCTTGCGAAATCCCGCTCTGTCGTAGATCCCGCTCGCGGGACGGGAGCTTCCGAAATCCCGAGGAATGAGGCGTACATAGTAGTACGCCGCAGTGACGAGGGATAAGGGTAACGCAGCCCTTCGATGCTTCGACGTTGCTCAGCATCGACCCTGAGCGATGTCGAAGGGTCGACTTTGCTCAGGGCCATGAGCTTGTCGAATGGCAGATGGGCGTTTTCCGACAGCCTCATTAAAAAACCACCAAGACTCAACGGGATCTTCCTACCCTTATAGCCTTCGTGGTCTATTCTTATCGGTCGTCGTGTCCTTTGTACCAGGCTTCTTGCCTGCTGATACTTCTATTATCTAAAGGGCATTGTGCTGTCAACATATTTCAGACATACAGGGCCGTGGAAAAGCCCTTTTATGTCCACCTTCCAGGTATCTTTGTATTGCAGACCTTACAGCGACCCTTCTCCATATTGAACTGACCCAGGAAATAACCCTTCCTCTCTATAAGTATCCTTCCGCAATTATGGCAATACGTGTGGCACCCTTCGTGACCGGGCACATTGCCTAGATAGACGTAATGAATTCCTTCCTTTAGAGCCAAATTTCTGAATTGTTCCAGTCTCGTTATGGGCGTCGGCGGCAATCTATTCAGCTTGTATTGTGGGAAAAACCTCAAGAAATGGAGAGGATAGTCGGGTCCAAGTTTATCTAAAATCCATCCGCACATTCGTTTGATCATATCAGGATCATCCAAATAGGTGGGGACCACAAGCGTGGTCATTTCAAACCAGACGCCTTCTCGGTGGAGGGTCTTGAAGGCGTTGAGGACGGGCCACAGAGTGCCACCATTAAGAGCCAGGTAAATGCGGTTGTCATAGGATTTCAGATTGATATTGGCCGCATCAAGATATTTGCTAAGCTCCAGGAGGGGTTTTTTGTTTATGTACCCATTGGAGACTAAAACGTTTTTCAATCCCGCCTCTCTGGCTAGTTTGGACGTATCATACATGTATTCATAATAGGTAATCGCCTCTGAATATGTATAAGCTATGGAAGGCGCGTTGGCCTTTTTTGCTGCCATTACCACATCGGAAGGAAACAATTCGTAGTGCCGAACCTCTTCCGGCTTCCGCTGAGAAATCTCCCAGTTCTGGCAATTGAGACACCTGAAATTGCACCCTGTAGTGGCTAGGGAAAATGTGGGAGTAGTCGGATAAAAATGATTCAAGGGTTTCTTTTCAATGGGATCAACGTGCACA
>JASFEQ010000002.1:0-34799 GCA_050124735.1 Desulfobacteraceae bacterium
CGCAGTAAAAGACCCGCCACCCAATTCATCATTCATCTTGGCGGCCCGCTCCAACAGCCGAGAGTGGTTGTAAAAAATGTCTCCAGGAAAGGCCTCACGTCCCGGCGGCCTCCTTAGCAGCAGGGAGACTTGCCTGTAGGCGGCAGCCTGTTTGGAAAGATCATCATAAATGATCAAGGCATGTTTTCCACTGTTTCTATAGTACTCACCGATGGAGCACCCAGAATAGGGCGCAAGGAATTGCTGTGTGGCGGGGTCACTGGCACAAGCTGACACCACGGTTGTATACTCCATGGCCCCGTGGCGCTGCAACGTGTCCACCACCTGAGCCACTGTGGACTTCTTCTGTCCTACGGCTACGTAAATACAAA
This sequence comes from Desulfobacteraceae bacterium, assembly GCA_050124735.1. Classification (GTDB taxonomy): domain Bacteria; phylum Desulfobacterota; class DSM-4660; order Desulfatiglandales; family HGW-15; genus JASFEQ01. The sequence continues at coordinate 372 of JASFEQ010000002.1, forward strand.
AAATATCCGTATCTTTCTGGTTGATGATCGCATCCACGCAGAGGGCCGTTTTCCCGATCTGCCGGTCCCCAATAATCAACTCACGCTGCCCCCTGCCAATAGGCGTCATGGCATCAATCGCTTTACAACCCGTGTACATGGGTTCATTCACGGGCTGTCGAGCAATGACACCCGGAGCCACCATCTCAATTCTGCGAAATTCAGTGGCATCAATGGGGCCCTTGCCGTCGAGGGGGTTGCCCACGGCGTCAATGACTCGACCCAGGACGGCCTCGCCCACGGGGATCTCTGCAATCCTGCCGGTCCGCTTGACCGTGTCGCCCTCCTTGATCTTTGAATCATCGCCCATGATGGCCACACCTACGTTGTCCTCTTCCAGATTAAGGCAGAGGCCATAGATTCCACCCGGAAACTCCAGCATCTCCATGGCCATGGCCTTTTCCACGCCATAGACGCGCGCGACCCCGTCACCCACGGACAAGACCGTTCCGGTCTCGCTCACCTCCACCTTTTTTTCATAGTCCTTAATCTGGCCCCTGATAACCGCACTGATTTCTTCTGCTCTTATCTCCATCGGTTCTATTCACCCCTTCTTAAAAAGATTCTTTAAGCCCCTCAAGCTGGGCTTTCACACTCCCGTCCAAAACCAGATCGCCGATTTTCACCACAATACCCCCAATGAGGTCCTTGTCTTCCCTCACTTCCGGCTTGATCTTCTTTGATGTTAATCCCTCCAGTGATCTTTCAATCCTTCCTAAGGCCTCTTCTTTCAAGGGCCTGGCCGTAATGATCTCGGCCCTGGCAATACCAGAGACCTCGTCAGTGAGCCGAGAATAATAGGCTGTGATCGCCTCTATGGCCCCTATTCTGTTCTTGTCCAAGAGGAGATTTAGAAAATTCTTTACCACGCCTGAAAAATTGCTCTTATCTAAGACGACCTGCAGGACCTTTCTCCTGTCCTCCACGGCAAAAACGGGATTGACAATAACCTGTCTAAAATCTGCGTTATCCCGAAAGAACGTCTCAAAATCAGACAGCTCCTGTCCGTATTGTTCAAAGTTGCCATCTTCCTGCCCCAGACTGAACAGGGCCTTGGCATACCTCTTGGAAACTTTTGATCCAATCAATGTATCTTCCCCACCCTTTCTATGAATTCATCGACCAACCGGTCCTGGTCCTCATCCGTCATATCTTTGGCGATGATTTCTTGGGCCTTTCCAGCGGCCAACTCCATCACCTCTCTTCTCAACCTATCCTTCGCAGATTGCATCTCTTGCTGAATGGTCAACTCGGCCTGTTCCACAATCTGTTTCGCCCTCTCGTTCGCCTCAGCGATAATCCTTTCCTTTTCCGCCTGTCCTTCGTTCTGGAATTGTTCAATAATATCTTTTTTCTTGGCCTCAAAGTCTCTTAGCTTTTGCTCCACATCCTGATACTTGCTCTCAGCCTCTTCCTTCTCTTTTCTCAAATCCTCCAATCGCTGTCTAATCTCATCTATACGCCCTGCCAGAGAGTCCTTGAGACCGCTCTTTTTTATGGCCACAAAAAGGATGATGATTAAAAGGGCGAAATTGATGAAACGATAGAGGAGATCGCGGAGGTCCGCGCTGCGGTCCTTTCCGTGCTCACCCCCGTGAGCACTCTCCGTGCTGCTTGCGTGAACATTCGCTTGCCCGCCCCCATGGGCGCCCTCCCCACTGGCAATGGCCATACCCGTATTTAAGAGAAAGGAAAAGGCGGCAAAAAACAAGATAACCCGTATTATTCTCTGAGGCTTTCTTTTCATCCTGACCATCAAATGCTCCTTCCCAATATCTTCTCTGCCAATTCCTGAGAGAATACCCTTACCTCCTCTTCCAGTGATCGGCGGGCCTGAGCTGTATCCTGGTCGATCTCTCCTTTGGCCTTTCCAATTTTTTCCTCCGCCGAAGAGATGGCTTGCTGCACCATCACTTTTTCTTCTTCAACTCCAGCGCTCTTGAGAGTTTCCTTTTCTTTGAAGCCTTGGCTTCTTGCACTTGCCATGTTCTCCTCAAGGGCCTTGGATTCCTTCTCAGACCTGTTCTGAAAATCCTCGATCATCTCCTGAAAAGAAATGACTTCATTGCCTCTCTGGCCGAGTATTTTACGAATGGGTTTATAAAGGATGATGTTTAAAATGAAGAGAAGGATGAGAAAATTGGCAATCTGGAAAAGAAACGTAATATTAGGGTATATATCCATGGCTGGCTAAGACCTCTTTTTTATAAGGAATTTTCTGTTTGGGGGTTCTAAATTATTGAAGTGGGGACAAAACCCTAAAATGACCTCTTGCGCGAAGGACAAGGCCTTTTATAAAAAAAAAATCCTATTGTCAAAGCTTTTCTATAAGAAGACCACCCAACTATTCCGTTCCCACGCCCTCTCGGATAACGGCCACCTTTTTCTCATCAGTCTCTTTTGCGGGCTGCATCCTGCAATTTCCTTCAAAAACGACCCCTTCATCAATGATCACTGTAGGGGCCTGGATGTTTCCAAAGACCTTTCCAGGGGCATGAATCTCAATCCGATCAGAAGCCACGATATTGCCTCGAATCTCTCCACTCACAATGATATGCGAGACATGAATATCAGAGGCAATAACGGCCGACTCCCCCACAATCAGGGTCCCCTCTGTGAAAATCTCCCCTTTAAGGCGACCATCTATTCGGACGGCGCCATTGAAGGAGAGCTTTCCCTCAAATTCCGTGTCTTTGCCCAAAAACGCGTTAATTTGATCCTTTCTTTTCATAAAAAACCCTCCTTCTTGAAGCGCTACACCACATAACACACAGCATTTTCCATTTCAAGAAAAATTTCACAAAGGCCTCAATCGAAGCGCCCTACTGAAACATAAAGCGTCTCATGCTTATGTTCATAAGTATCCCCATGCCAGCCATGGTTGAAATGAGTGATGATCCCCCATAGCTGAACAGAACGAGGGGGATGCCTACCACGGGCAGCAGTCCCGTGGCCATGCACACATTGATGACCAGCTGCCAAAAGACGATGGCCACAATACCTACGGCCACGATGGAACCAAACCGATCCTTCGAATTTGTGGCGATGGCAATTCCCCACAGGATGAGCAATAGATAGAGCAATAGCAAAAATACAGCCCCCACAAATCCCCATTCTTCAGCGAGTACGGAAAAGGCAAAATCAGTGTGCTGTTCTGGCAAAAAGTGCAATCTGGTCTGCGTTCCCTTTAAGAAGCCCTTGCCCCAAAAAAGACCTGACCCGATGGCTATTTTCGATTGGTTGATATGATACCCTGCCCCCAGCGGGTCCATATCAGGCCTAAGGAAGGTCAAAATGCGTTTCTGCTGGTATGCCTTCAGGGAGAACCATATGAAAGGGGCCGCTGCAAGTGATGGCAGAGAGAGGATGAGGAGGGACCTCCAGTTCACCTTGGTAAATAGAATGATGCTAAAGGAGACTACCACGAGGACCAAAGCGGTACCTAGGTCTGGTTCCTTGACAATCAGACCACAAGGAAGGGCGATAAGCAGCAAGGGTTGCCACAGATCTCTTAATCGGGACTCCGTGTAGACGCCACGTTCACTGAAGTACTTGGCCAGTGTGATTACGAGGACGATCTTGGCCATTTCTGACACCTGGAAAGAGATGCCCCCTAAACTCAACCACCTCTGGGAACCGGAGGTGATCCTGCCCACCAAAAGCACCAGAACAAGCAGGGTCAGCGAAACCACATAGGCGGGATAGGCAAGCCTCTCCAAGAGGTGATAATCAAAAGTGGTCATCATGAGCAGGACCGCAAAACCGATGAGGAACCAGTAGATCTGTCTTACAAAGATCTGAGCCCCACCCGCATCTCTTATGGCATAGGTGGCACTATATAGGTTCACCACGCTGATGGTTGCTATCAGAATGAGCAGTACAAGCAAAATCCAGTCAAAATGCTGGAGCAGACGCCTATCAAATAACATCGAAATCCTCTTCCGGATTTGTCATTGGTCAATGGTCATTTGTCATTTGTAGAGATCTGAAAAACCGAGATGCGGTGGCGAAAACGAATGACGAATGACAAGTGACGAATGACTATTGTTTCTTAAAATAGGTCTTGAACATCTCTTTGGCAATTGGCGCAGCACCGCTTCCTCCATGGCCACCGTGCTCCATCAGTATGGCCAATGCCAAGGTGGGATCCTCCACAGGAGCGATGGCTACAAACCAGGCATGATCCCTAAATTCAACAGGGATTTCGGACTCTTTCTCAAATTCCTCTGCTTTTTCCAAGGTAATGACCTGCGCCGTTCCGGTTTTCCCTGCAACGGTCAACCCCTTGACTCTAGACCTGCCTCCTGTGCCACGGGGCTCATTAACCACCCCCACGAGGGCGTCCTTGACCCGCTCCATGTTTTCCCTCTTGGCATCTATCCGATCCAGCAGCGTAGGGGTAAATTGGTAAATTTTGTCGTCATCCTTTCCTACCCATTTAATGACCTTTGGCTGGTAAAGATGGCCGCCATTGAAAAGCCCAGAAATCATTCTCACCATTTGCATGGGCGTTACAAGGACAAAGCTCTGCCCGATGGCCATGGACACCGTCTCCCCTGTCTGCCAGGGCACGCCCCATCTTTTAAGCTTCCAGCGACGGGTAGGAATGAGTCCTGCTTTTTCCGAACCCAGCTCAAACTTCGACCTTTTCCCCAACCCTAACATCCTTGCATAATGGGCGATCGTGTCTACACCAAGCTGTTTTCCCAACTTGTAAAAATATACGTCACAAGACTCCACCAGTGCCCTATGAAAGGCGACGTTGCCATGCCCGTACTTCTTCCAGCAACGATAGGTATGGTTCCCCACCCGGAATTGTCCAGGGCAGAAGATTTCTTCCTCGGGGTCAACGATCCCTTCCTCCAACCCCGCCAGGGCCACCGCGATTTTAAACACCGATCCAGGGGGATACTGCCCGGAAATGGGCCGATTCTGAAGAGGACTGTCTTTGCTCTTCATAATCCTGGACCACTCTGTCCTATCCATACCGACGACAAACCAATTGGGATCGTAAGCGGGGCTGCTGGCCAGCGCGAGGATCTCGCCATTTGTGGGATTCATGGCCACAATCGCCCCTTTCTTGCCATTGAGCGCCTTTTCAGCCGTCATCTGCAGATTCTTATCGATCGTAAGCCACACATTCAGGCCAGGAAGGGGTCGCTTGCGGGAGACCACTCTCAGTTTTCGTCCAGCCGCATCCACCTCCACTTGCGCTCCTCCCCTGAATCCATGCAAAGACTTCTGCCATTCCCCTTCCACGCCGGACTTCCCGATGAGGTCTCCCGGCCTGTTGTCTTGATATTTCTCTTTGCCGAGCTGACGCTCGCTTATTTCCCCCAAATAGCCGATAAGATGAGAGGCAAAGCTGCCAAAAATATAATTTCTCTGGGGTTTGACCTGGATCATCATGCCCGGCAGGTTAAAAAGATTGGTTTCAACAATCGCCAATTCATCACGAGAAACGTTTTTCTTGATGAGAACGGGTTTGAAAGGATACTTGTGAGACTCCTTGCCCAATTTATCCTGTATCGATTGTGGCTCAAGACCAATCAGCAACCTCAAGCTCCTGAAAAGTTGCTTCTGATCTTGAATCTGTTCAGGGATTATGTAGAGATTATAGGAGGGTCGGTTATCTACCAGCAATTCTCCCCGGCGGTCGAAAATCATTCCCCTAAAAGGTGGGATATCCTGGAGCTGAATCCGGTTATTCTCCGATTGAACTCTATAGCTAGGCCCATTAAGTATCTGTAAAAACCAGAGCCTTAGCACCAAGACGGCAAAGACGGCAAGAACGCACAGAGTGAGTAATCCTAGCCGCCTATTGAAAACCTCTACTGAAACTGGGTCAAATCCTGAACTTCTCATCTCAAGAATCCTTAACAGATTGGAGTGATGGAGTAATGGAGTGATGGAGTATTGGATAAGAAAAGCTTAACCAGCCAATTTTTCATTTCAACCATTACTCCAGCACTCCAGCACTCCATTACTCCATGGGAATATAAGATTATATCTGATCCCCCGAGGCCTCCCGTATGTCCCTTATCAGAAAATACTTCAAATGATTTAAGAGGTAAAAAATCAACGGCCCTAATAGGCCCGAACATGCAGCTGATGCGGCGAAACTCCAGAGAACTAAATACGAAACATGAATCTCCAGAGTAAAAATATTCAAGAAAGTGAACAACAAAATCCCTTTTACCAGAACTGCCAGCGATATGATAATGATCTGACCCCCTGCTGAGCGGAGGTCTAAGAAGCGAGATCCAAGATTCATACCCAGGAAAACGGTCAAATAAAGAAGCGTGAAGAGTCCTAGCAGACCCCCAGAGAAAACGTCAACCAGAAGTCCTTGACTGAGAGCAAAGATTCCTGCCCCTGTCGCACCATTAAAGACCAGAAAATAGGCCGTGATTATGATCACAAGATCCACATCAAAGAGACTGAGCTGGACATGGTTGAGCAGATTCCCTTTGATGAGGAGAAAAAAAAGGGATGCAAACCAGAGTAGGAGATAAAAGACTATCCTTCTTCTTCCTGTTGGCTGACTAATGGGTCCTCCTTCAAAATAACGAGCAGTTCTTCTAATTTAGGGAAATCCACCATAGGCCCCACTTTGATATCTTTAAACAACTCGCCAGGGATGTTAACCACCTCCAGCACTTCTCCCACAGGAAGCCCTTTGGGGTAGACACGTCCTAGTCCTGAGGTCACCACCTTATCACCCACCACCACATCGCTTGTCTTAAGCATGTAATCGAGTACACAGAGCTTTGCAGATAATCCTTTTACAATCCCCTCATCCCTGGAGCGCTGGATAATGCAGTCCACGGCACTATTTTGATCTATGATCAAAAGGACTTTGGAATAGCTGGGAGACACTGAAACCAAGCGGCCCACCACGCCGTCTGCATTTACCACGGGCATATTAACTTTCAGCCCGGAATTCTTCCCTTTGTCAATGATAACCGATTTGAACCATCCGGTCGGATCCCGGCCGATGACCTGGGCCGCTACGACGGGCCAGTTTGTTGTTTTCTTGAACTGAAGGAGTTTTTGAAGACGTTCTTGGGTGGCCAGAGTCTCCTGATAACGGGAGTTTTCCATTCGGAGGGCTTCTATTTCCCCCATTAGCCGAGCGTTTTCATCCCGCACATTGAGGAGATAAAAATACTTCAGCCAGATGCCTTCTATAATACTAATGGTTCCTGTGATGAGTTTTTGAAAAGGGGCGGTGACTTCAATAATGATCTGTTCAGCCGGATTCCATGATCCCTTCCCACCCAAATTTGAGGAAAGCAGCAGGAGAGTTAAGAAGATGAAAATGACCCATATCCAGACTGTTCTGAACCTCTTAAATTTAAGCAATTATTCTTATTAGCTCCGACCTTATAGCATTACTTAATCATAACTTCTTTTAATACGGAAATACTATCCAAGGCCTTTCCTGAACCGAGCACCACCGTAGACAGAGGATCTTCTGTGATCGTAATGGGAAGTTTTGTCTCTTCTCTTAAAAGGATGTCCAAATTCTTGAGCAGCGAGCCACCGCCCGTCAGAACGATCCCTCTGTCCACAATATCTGCAGCCAGCTCTGGAGGGGTTTGTTCCAAGGCGATTCGCACTGTCTCCACGATGGTCTCCACCTGTTCGGAGATGGATTTCCGCACCTCATCCGAATCTATGGTCAAGATCTTCGGTATACCGGTGACCAGATCTCGGCCTTTTACCTCTATGGTTTCCACTTGATCGCTGGGATAGGCATTTCCGATGCTGGTCTTAATGATTTCAGCCGTGGACTGCCCTATGAGGAGATTGTATTTCCTCTTGATATGCTGCAATATGGCCTCATCCATCTTATCACCGCCAACCCGCACAGACTTGCTATACACAATCCCTGCCAAGGATATGACAGCCACCTCTGTGGTGCCTCCACCGATATCCACAACCATGTTACTCGTGGGCTCGGTGATGGGCAATCCCGCGCCGATCGCCGCAGCCATGGGTTCTTCTATGAGAAAAACCTCCCTTGCCCCTGCCGATTCTGCGGATTCCCGAACCGCCCTTTTCTCCACTTGGGTGATGCCGGAGGGGACGCAGATGATGATTCGAGGCCTCACAAGGGTTCTCCGATTGTGGACCGTCCTGATAAAGTGACGTAGCATGGCCTCGGTAATCTCAAAATCTGCGATTACCCCATCCTTCATAGGGCGAATGGCCACAATGTTCCCAGGCGTTCGCCCTAACATCATCTTTGCCTCCTTGCCCACGGCCAGAATCTTGGACCCGCCCTTTTCATCCCTTCTGACAGCCACCACTGAGGGCTCACTGAGAACGATCCCCCTCCCTTTTACATAGACCAACGTGTTTGCTGTGCCCAGGTCAATGGCCAAATCGTTGGAGAACAAGCCCAGTATGGGATCCAATAACATTACGGTCTCCTTTCAAAAACATTGTGGATTTTCATTCACTTAGACAAACTAAGTCGTGGAAATTATAGGATTCGAAATGAGCAAACGGAATTTATGCGCTTGACAAATATGTAACCATATATTTTACTTATAAAGTTTATAGGAAATCAATGCAAAAAGTGATGTTAGTGGAATCATGAAAAGGACATATCAGCCCAGCAATATAAAAAGGGCCCGCACCCATGGCTTCAGGGCCAGAATGCGCACCAAGGGAGGTGCCAGGGTTTTGAAGCGAAGAAGAGCTAAAGGCAGAAAACGGCTATCCGTCTAGGCCAAGAGCGTTTGATAAGAATGTATGACTTGAATGGCCCCTTTCACGTTTTCAAAAGACGAAAGGCTATTGAATCGAAGGGATTTTGTCAATCTAAATCAGGTAGGCAAAAGGTATCAAGCGGCCCATTTTACAGTCATCCTTAAGCGTAACGGGTTGGGCATTACGAGACTTGGGGTAACTGCAAGCAAGAAGATAGGGAACGCGGTAAAGAGAAACAAGGTAAAGCGGCTCATTAGGGAATTCTTTCGATTGCACAAGACCCACTTTCCCCAAAGTTGTGACATTGTCATAGCAGCAAAGAAGGGTGCCTATGGCCTAAATATTTGGCAGATCAAAGAGGAACTCGGTGAGATTATTTTGGATAAAAAGCTCCATGCTTAAGCTCAGATATTTACCCATTAGCCTAATTGACATATACCGAAAAGTAATTTCTCCCTTTACATTTCCTTCCTGCCGTTTTTATCCCTCGTGCTCAACGTATGCCCGCCGTGCCATTGAAAAATATGGAATATGGAAGGGTGGCGCCAAGTCGCTGATAAGGCTCTGCAAGTGCCACCCCTTTCATCCCGGAGGCTACGACCCTGTTGAATAATTCAACGTCTCGTAATTCCTGTACGCCAACGAAACGTCGGGCCTGCTAATAACGTCCGATTCATGCCGCCCGCATGCCTGACCGCCATCTGGCAGACGGAGCGACGCGAACTAAATTGTTTTAGGAATCTCTGCTCCTGCCATCTTGAGGAGCAAGAGATCCTTAGACGCCCATCTCTCATACGGGTTTTTGAATGGAAAAAAGAGTTGTCGTAGCATTTGTTTTGTCCATCTTGGTCCTGCTGGCTTGGTCTCTTCTGTTCGCGCCAAAACCGCCAGAAGCCCCACAGGAAGAAGAGGTGACCCAGGTGGAAAAGGAAAAGGCGGTCCCTCAATCCGTGCAACCCCCCATCGCCAAAGTACCAACCCTTCCAAAGGAGGGTGCCAAACTCCATCCTACTGGAAAGGAGAAGGAGATCGTCGTGGAGACCCCTCTCTATGAGGCGGTTTTTACCAATGCGGGGCCCACCATAAAAAGCTTTAAATTGAAAAAATACCGCAAGACGCCCCAATCCAATTCGGACATGATCGACCTGGTCCACCTGGGGGAGAGTGGGGAGGATTTTTTAAAGATCGATTTCAATCATGGGTCAAACCCTCAAACCCATAACACCTTTTACCATGCAGATGCCGAGTCCATTTCCCTCATTCCAGCCTCTGCGCCTCAAGACCTCACCTTCAAGGCTGTGAGATCGGACGGCATTTCAGTGAATCAAACCTTTCGTTTTTATCCAGACAAATACCAGATTGATCTGCTCGTAAGCCTACGAAATCAGTCCGAGAACCAGATCCAGGGGAATCTCAGGGCCCATGTAAAGAACATTCCAACCAAGGATCGTGGCCGTCTTTCCTTCGTTGGCTTGGCCATTCTCAGCGATGGCAAGCTCGAAGAACTGGAGCCCAACGACAAAGAGATCAAAGAGGAGAAAAGATTCACTGGCCAGATCGGCTGGGTCGCTTACGAGGACGAGTATTTCATAAGCGCGATCGTCCCCGATGAACACCCGGAAGGAAGCTTCAATGGAGCTAGTCTCCCATCAGGTGTGCTCAAAGGTACCTATATGACGCCCCCCATTTCCTTGCGCTCTCAAGAGCAAGTCTCCTCACAGTTCACCCTTTATTTGGGGCCCAGGGAACTGAGCCTTTTGAAGGAGCTGGGCAAGCAGCTGGATTTGGCCATCAATTTCGGGTTCTTTGATATTGTCGCCAGACCCATGCTTTCTGCTTTGCGCTTCTTCAACAAATACGTAAAAAACTATGGGGTATCCATCATCATAATCACCATTCTGATCAAGATCCTGTTTTGGCCTTTAACACACAAGAGCTATAAGTCCATGAAGGAAATGCAAAAATTGAAGCCACTGATGGATAAAATAAGGGAGAAATATAAGCATGATAAACAACAGATGAACAAGGAAGTGATGGCTCTTTACAGGACCTATAAGGTGAACCCTATGGGGGGGTGTTTGCCTATGGTCATCCAGATCCCTGTCTTCATTGCCCTGTATAATCTCTTTGGTAAATCCATCGAACTGCGGCATGCCCCCTTCATGTTATGGATAAACGATTTATCCGCGCCTGATCGTCTCTTCAACCTGCCTTTTGAGATACCCTTTATGTCTCCCCCATATGGTATCCCGGTGCTCACCTTGCTCATGGGAGCAACCATGTTTATCACACAGAAAATGACGCCCATGCCGGGGGATCCGACCCAGGCCAAGGTCATGATGTTTCTACCCCTTTTCTTTACTTTTCTATTTATAAACTTTCCCTCTGGCCTGGTGCTTTATTGGCTTGTAAATAATATTCTACAGATAGGCCAACAATATCGTATCAAAAAAAGCTCGGCTTAATTATTCGGAGGAGAGTCATGGAAACTTATGAATTTGAAGGAAAAACCACAGAAGAAGCCATTGAGAATGCTTCCCGCGAACTCGATCTCCCCGTTGAGGAACTGCAAATAGATATTATTGAACCAGGCTCCGCAGGTATCTTTGGACTCGTTGGGAGCAAAAAGGCCAAGATCAAAGTCACTGTCAAGAAGGAGGGGAGTGCGGAAGTAAGTGCGGAAGTAAGTGCGGAAGTAAGCCCGGAAGTAAGTGCGAAATTAAGTACGGAGAGAGGGACTGAACGAAGTACGGACGCAGACACGGAAGGTGGTACGGAATTAAGTCCAGACCTGGGCCCGGATGACGAAATCGGGTTGGCCCTGGCAAAAGAGACCCTAGAGAATATCCTTGCCCTCATCCCTGTTGAGACGAGCGTTAATGCCGACCAGGTTGACGGCAATATTGCCCTGACTATCGAAGGCGACAAATCCGGTCTTTTGATCGGACGAAAGGGAAAGACCCTGGATGCCTTGCAGTTTATAGTGAATAGGATTGTAAACAAGACGCTGGACAAAAGGATCAGGGTTGTTGTGGACTCGGAAAATTATCGCCAGAGGCGTAGAGACTCCTTGACGCAAATGGCTCTCAGGCTGGGGGATAAAGCAAAGAGGATCGGAAAACCTGTGACCACCAACCCCTTGAATCCCCGAGAAAGACGGATCATTCACCTTGCACTCCAGGAGGATGGGCGGCTGAACACGAAGAGCAAGGGCGAGGGTCTCCTGAAGAAGGTGGTTATTTTCCCCAAGCGGTAAGCGACCTGAAGTGCCTAAAATGAGCTGAGGTTGAACAATTGTAATACTTTACCCGTTTGAAAAGTCACTGGCCTGCCTGCTGCAGGCAGGGCTAAGCGGCATTCTCTGGGGCGGCCAAAAAATATGCCCGGTGCCGTTAAGGATGGCGCACAAAGCGGCGTAGCTCTGAGACCCTGTTCGATCACTATTGAACTTGGCCTGGCCTGTGTTTGGACACCCTGTGTGCGCAGGCGTCATGGCAAGGGAAGTCCCGGAAGGAACCGAGCATAGAAGGCCTGGTTTTTGGCCACTCCAGAGAACACCGCTCAGCCCACCAAGAGTTCTCGCATGGCTGTTTGGAAGAGTTAAAATGTTAAAGTAATCCTTATCATAATCGGCTACGCTTTCTAACTTTAGGCATTTTAGGCACTTTAGTTCACTTTAGGCACTCGTGTTCTATGCCAAACGACGAACATAAAGATACCATCGCTGCCGTAGCCACATCCATTGGCCAGGCGGGGATTGGCATCGTCCGCCTGTCCGGCCCGCGCGCCAGAGAAATCGCTGAGAAGATATTCCAGTCTAAGAGCCCCACCAAACATCTTCAAAGCCACCACTTGTATCTGGGGTATCTCATTGACCCCTCTTCTGAGCAAATCATTGATGAGGTTCTTCTCTCCCTTATGAAAGCCCCCCGTTCCTACACCCGAGAGGATGTTGTGGAAATAAACGCCCACAGTGGTTATCTCCTTCTTTCCACTATTCTGCAGATTGTCCTGAGTGAGGGTGCCCGACTTGCCAAACCAGGAGAATTCACGTTCAGGGCCTTTATTAATGGTCGGATAGACCTGACCCAGGCTGAGGCCATCGTGGATCTCATCAATTCCAAATCGGAGAGAGGTCTTCAATTAGCCTCCGAACAAATCAGGGGAGAATTTAGGGCAGAGATTGAAGGCCTGCGGAAGAAAGTGGTGGAAATCCTGGCTCATACGGAAGTAGCCATTGATTTCCCTGAAGAGGAGTACGGAGACATATCCCGGGAAGAGGTGGCCCAGTGGATAGCAAGGGACCTTGTTGAGCCTATTGAGGATATCATGGCTGCCCATGCGCAAAGGAAGATCTGGATGGATGGTATCAACACCGTCATCGTGGGACGCGTAAATGCGGGAAAATCAAGCCTTTTAAACCGACTCCTCAACGAACCCCGTGCCATAGTCACGCCTATCCCGGGGACCACAAGAGATGTTATCGAATCCACAATTTACATCGAGGGTATACCCATCCGGTTGATGGATACAGCGGGATTCGGAAAAGTGAGGGGAGAAGTGGAAAAGATCGGCATCCATTTAACAAAGGAAAAATTGGCCAGTGCCGATCTCTCCCTGATTGTCCTCGATCAGAGCCGTTCCTTAAATCAGGATGACCTGCATATCATGGCCAAAGCTGAAAAAGACAAGAGTCTAGTCCTGTTCAACAAGATTGACCTTGCATCAAAAATCAATGAGGATGAATTGCATGGTGTCTTAGACGGCATGCGGGTGGTAAAAATATCTGCCCTGACAGGGGAGGGAATTGATGGGCTGCGCAAGGCGATCCGTGATCATGTGATAACGGCCGATGTGGATTCAACCTCTTCTCATGTGGCGCCAAATCTGAGACACAGGACAGCCCTCATGGATGCTTTCAAGTATTTCGGCAATGCATCTGATAACATGAGAGAGGGTCTCCCTCTGGAAGTCATTGCCCTAGATCTCAAAAGTGGCTTGGAGGCCCTTGGCGAGATCATAGGCGAAACCACCAATGACGAGATCATTGAAAAGATCTTCAGCGAATTCTGTCTGGGCAAATAGCGGCTACCTTATTCACCACAGAGACACGGAGGACACAGAGTAAAGAATTTTTTTCATTGGGCGGGAGACCTGCCCGCCATCGCGAGCCGCTCAGGCGAGGCGGGCGGGTACCGCCCAATGAAAAGAATCTCTGCCTTCCCCCCTCCGTAGCAGAGCTAATGCGGAGGACGGGTCGGCGGTAGTCACTGGGGAAGCAAATTCAAAAATATGCCTTATATTTGAGGTTCTTCAACTGCCCGAAGGGCTGAGCTTTTTTTGGCCAATCGCCGTCTCCCGATTGGCCAAAAAAACAATATCTCTGTGCCTCTGTGGTGAATCTTATTAGCGATTAGCATTCCATAAGGCAGGCATTTAACAGAAGGATGGTGTAATCAGCAAGGGGCCACTTTTTTGTCAAAATAGTCCCTGACCTGTTTAATGGCACAGTACTTTCCGCACATGGTGCAAACATCACCCTCACTGGGGGGGTTCTCTTCCCTTACTTTTCTCGCCTTTTTCGGATCAATGGCAAGTTCCATCTGAGTCTCCCAGTCCAAATTCTTTCTTGCCTCAGACATCTTCCTGTCTCTATCCATGGCCAGTTTATGTCCGCGAGCAATGTCAGCGGCATGGGCCGCGATCTTTGTCACAACGACGCCTTCTCTCACATCTTCCACGCCAGGCAGACAGAGGTGCTCCGTCGGGGTTACATAGCACAGAAAGTCGGCGCCTGCCTCTCCGGCCACAGCCCCTCCTATGGCGCAGGCTACATGATCATGACCAGCAGCCACATCGGTGACTAGGGGTCCCAACACATAAAAGGGAGCATTATGGCACAACTGTTTCTGCAACAAGACATTCGCTTTTATCTGATTCAAGGGGACGTGACCTGGCCCCTCAATCATGACCTGCACATTCTCCTTCCAGGCCGACTTAGTCAACTCTCCAAGGGTCATCAATTCATGGATCTGTGCCCTGTCCGTGGCATCGGCCAGACACCCTGGTCTCAGGCCATCTCCAAGACTTAGAGTGACATCATAGGCTTTTGCGATGGACAGAAGTCTATCGAAATACTCGTAAAGGGGGTTTTCCCTGTCATGATGCAACATCCAGGTGGTCAGGAAGGATCCCCCCCGGCTCACAATATCTGTTACTCGACCTTGTCTCTTCAATTGCTCCAGGGCTGCCCTGGTCAGTCCACAGTGAACGGTTATAAAATCAACCCCATCCTCAACCTGCTTTTCAATGACCTGGAATATGTCGTCCGCAGTAAGGTGAATCAATCCTCCCCGTTCCTCGCCCGACTCCACCACCGCCTGATAGATGGGAACTGTCCCCACCGCAACTTTTGATGCCTCTAAGATCTTTCTGCGGCATAGGTCAATATCGCCCCCTGTGGACAGATCCATGACCGTATCCGCGCCCGCATCTATGGCCACCTCTAATTTACTCAGTTCCTCCTCAAGTATGGCTCTGTCCGAAGACGTCCCTATGTTCGCGTTCACTTTGATGAGCAACCCTTCGCCGATGCCACAAGGCTCCAGGCCTTCATGCTTTACATTGGCAGGAATGACCACCCTTCCCTGAGCCACTTTATCCCGAAGGGCCACCACGTCCACCTGCTCTTTTTCAGCGACCACTTCCATCTCAGGGGTAATGATACCTGCTCTGGCTTTTGCTAACTGCGTCATACGCTTACCTATTCCTCAATGACAAATGATTAGACTTATGAAGTGAACTAAAGTGCCTAAAGTGTCTAAAGTGAGCTAAAGTTCTGAACCATTATACCTTTTTAACTACAGGCACTCTAGTCACTATAGTCACGCCTGCCATAGCCGTTTGTTCATCAATCATTATCCCGGACGCACAGCCCCGGCACCTTTTCCGCAAGGATAGCCCCTCCCTATGGCACCCCGGGTAAAATCATGGGCAAGTTCTGCCGCCCTTTTCACATCATTTTCCAAGGCGAGAAATGTTGCCAGGGCGGAGGAAAACACGCACCCACTTCCATGGGTATGCCCGGCTCTTATCCTCGAGCCAAAGAAATGGTGGATGTCTCTGCCATCATAAAGCAGGTCCACACATTCCCCTTTCAAATGCCCTCCTGTAATGACCACATCCGGTCCCAAACCCTTGATCGCTCTTGACGCCTCTTCCATCTCTTTCAGGTTTCTCACCCTTCTGCCTGTCAGTATTTCCGCCTCGTCTAAATTGGGTGTAATGACGCTGGCCAAGGGTAACAAGGTCTCTTTTAGTAGAGGAACCGCTTCAGCATCCAGTAACCTGCGTCCCGTTGATGCCCTCAGGACGGGATCCAGGACCAAACGAGGCATGCCATATTTCTTGATCATCCTCGCGACACCCCTAACAGCTGCACCCGTCAACAACATCCCAATCTTTGTGGCGTCAGGACGGATATCTTCAAAAACACACTCAATCTGCTTGGAGATGAAATTAGCCGGGATCTTTTGGATAGCAGCTATACCCAGGGAATTCTGAGCGGTTACAGAGGTGACGGCGGTCAGAGCGTGAGCACCAAGACTGGTGATGGTCTTTATGTCTGCCTGGATCCCAGCCCCTCCGCATGAATCAGAACCTGCTATGGCCAATACGTACTTCAATGCTTCAGAAGATCTATCCTCCCAGGCCGAAAATCAGAGGATTACAATTTTCACCTAATTTAATCCTAACGAATCTGTCGAAAAACCAGCCTTCTCAGAGGCTGATGGAAAATGTCCATATGCAAGTTGAGCTTTGCGAAATCCCGCTCTGTCGTAGATCCCGCCTGCGGGACGGGAGCTTCCGAAATCCCGAGGAATCACCGCCAAAGGGCGGTATCTGCGCAGTGACTTGCCCTGTTAAATCGGCTTGGCCGTCTCGCGTAGCGAGAATTTAACAGGGCGGGGGATGAGGGTAACACAGTCCTTCGATGCTTCGACATTGCTCAGCATCGACCCTGAGCTATGTCGAAGGGTCGACTTTGCTCAGGACCGTGAGCCTGTCGAACGGCTTGTCGAATGGCAGAAGGGCGTTTTCCGACAGCCTCAACACTAACCTCAAGCTAACAACCGGCCTGTGCAGTGTCAACCAATTTCAACAGCACGCCTTGTCCAGTTACCAGAGATACTTTAGCCTGTAATAGATCAATTTCTGATATTCGATAATGACTTCCCTCAAATATCTTCTCTTTTTCCACCAGTCCACGGGTCTAAAATCCGAATAGGAAGAGGGCAACATGAGAATGCGCACGTCATCTTCCTCAAAGGCCTTCCTGAAAGTAAGCCACGAACGCCTACAATGGTAAGGGGTTGTGATGACGATGACTGAACTGTAGCCGCTTTTCATGACAACGTCCCTAACCAAGTGGGCTTCTTCAAATGTGCTTTTCGATGGGCGATCACTTGTAAAAAATGCCGATCGTGGGATGCCTAGTTCTTCAAGTAACATTCTCATGAGATCCACACTCTGGGGATAGTCAACCTCCCTTTCCTTGAGTAACGCATAACCATCAGGAGGGACTTCCCTCGCCATAAAAATCCGAGGGGCAAGTCCTCTCTGATAAGCATCTGCCACAGCAAGGCCTCTTTCCACATTTCCCCCGGCCATACAGACGATGAGGTCAGATTTTCGGGGGGGATGTTCCACGACGAGATATCTGCCGATACCCGTGAGTATAGGGGCATGGTAATAGGACAAGAGCACATAGAAAATGGCCAACAAGAAAAAGAGCCATTTCAGCATCCATGTTCTGCCCATTCTTTTCTGTTCAGGCTCTATGGGTTTGGAATCCTGAAAGCCACCCTCTTGATAATCGACCTTATCTTTATTTTCCAGATCGTCTGACATCTATCGACCTCTTCAATTAAACCATCCCGACCCTAAGGACCCGGCTTTAAGCCCCACAGGAGCTCACAAAATGAGGCTACGGGCCTTTTCGAAAGGCCGTATCTTAAAAAGAAACCGGGGACCCACCCAAAGGGTGGGGACTGAGCGGAGCCTAGCGAGCGCGAAGAATACCACCGGACTTGGCCGTGACCTGATATTTTGAGGTTTACGCCTCTGAGCCTCTGGGAGTCTCCCATCACTTTGTTAAACCTCAAAATATTGGGTCACCGCCACCTCACACAGTAGATGCGGCCTTGATAAAAGGTTCGTAGTCTCAAATCGTCTGAACGCACCTTCCGGACTTCCACCAATTCATTTGATAAGAAACGTTCATATTATGTGAGGAAATCTTTGGAAAATCAATAGAAGGTCTTTAAGCTATCGAGAATTAAAGTCACAGGCCCATCATTGACCAGATGGACATCCATCATCTCCTGGAATTCACCAGTCGCTATCCCCAAGCCTTTCCCCCTGAGAATCCCAACAAAGTGCTCATAAAGCGCCCTGGCCTTGTCCGGTCTGGCAGCCCGAGTAAACGAAGGCCTCCGCCCCTTACGGCAATCTCCCCAAAGGGTGAACTGGGAAACCACGAGCACGGCCCCTTCGATCTCAACGAGAGAAAGGTTCATCAAACCCTGATCATCTGAAAAAATCCTCAAGTGAGCAATCTTGTTGGCCAGGTATTCGCAATCCTTTTCTGAATCATCCTCTCCCACGCCAAGGAGGACCAAGAGGCCATGGTCAATCTCTCCTACGGTCCTTCCCTCCACTTCCACCTTGGCCGCTTTAACCCTTTGAACAACGGCTCGCATTTGTCCCCCTTGTCGATCGCCTTTCCATCCTCCGCAGCAGGCTGCGGAACCACGGGCTGAGCCCGGGTGGCGAAGGCGAGTTTTACGCTACGCCCACAATAGGACAATAATACATGCGCATTTATACTATTACAATTGTCATTGCGAGCGACCGAAGGGAGCGCGGCAATCTCATCCTACACTGCGAGATTGCTTCGTCGTCCCGCGAAGCACGGGGCTCCTCGCAATGACAATTTAGTTATCGCGTCTGTATTAGTATACTGTCTTCATCCCAAAGTAGGTGCGATGGGTATTTAGCGGTTTATGCCATAAGGCTGTTATGTTAATCTGAACTCCACCTGAACCCACTCAGTTCATATGGGCATGTTATGGGACCCAAACTGATTCTAATAAATCCTTGGATCTACGATTTTGCGGCCTATGATCTTTGGTCTAAGCCTCTCGGCCTGCTTTACCTCGCCGCCCTTCTCAGAACCCGTGGTTTCCAAGTCCACTTGCTTGATTGTCTGGACGTGCACCACCCGGAAATGCAAGATAGTCCATCCATGAGCCCACCACTTAGACGGCCTTATGGGACCGGCAAATTCTGGAGAAAAATGGCTCCCAAGCCGCCCCCCTTGAAACATATCCCCCGACCTTATAGCCGATATGGGATCCGCAGACAACTCTTTATCAAGGATTTGCAGTCCATTGACAACCCGGCGGCCATACTGGTCACCTCCTTGATGACTTACTGGTACCCAGGGGTTCAAGAGGTCATCTCTATAGCCAAAGAGACTCACCCGGGCGTCCCCATTATATTGGGAGGTATATATGCCCGACTTTGCGAAGAACATGCCCTTCAGAATTCCGGAGCAGACTATGTGGTAAGTGAAGGGAGCCCCAATGATCCGATTTTTATTTCAGAGGCCATGGATCATTTTAATATTCCCGTTCCAAAAAAGTCACAGGATGAGGGTGTGATGCCCTACCCTGCCTTTCACATGCTCCGTAAGATAGACTACGTCTGTCTATTGACCTCAACAGGTTGTCCGTACAGATGCCGCTACTGTGCCAGTTACTTTTTAAACCCTACATTCTATCAACGAGACCCGTTTCACGTCCTTGAGGAGATCCTTTATTGGCACAGGAACCACGGTATTGAAAACTTCGCTTTCTACGACGACGCCCTCCTTCTTCAAGCCCATAAGCATATAGCCATCCTTCTGGAAAAAGTGATAAGTCTGGATCTAAACCTTAGCTTTCATACCCCTAATGCCCTTCATGTGCGAGAAATCACCCATGATATGGCCAGACTGCTCCATCTTTCCGGGTTCCGTACCATTCGTCTAGGGCTGGAGACATCAGACATGGGGCTGCACAGGGATCTGGATCAAAAGCTCTCTGAAGGGGAATTCGAAAGGGCAGTGTATAATCTAAAAACGGCAGGTTTTTCAAGTGAAGAAATCGGGGTCTACATTCTCATGGGGCTGCCAGGGCAACCCGTGGAATCCGTGGCAGAAACTATTGATTTTGTAGGAAGAACCGGTGCAACGCCTTATCTGGCCGAATATTCACCTATTCCTCAAACCCCCATGTGGGAAATGGCCCAGGCCCACTCACACTATGACCTCTCTTCAGAGCCCCTCTTTCACAACAACACCCTATTGCCTTGCTGGGAAGAAGACCAAAGGGCAAAGGTCCCTGAACTGAAAAAGCGGGCATTAGAATTCCGACGCCGCCGCACCTAGCAAGCTTAAACAATATAAACCGCAGACCCACGCAGACGGACACAGACGGTGATGATCTATTGCTATTTGAGACAATCTCTGTGTCTGTGGCTGTCTGCGACTGTCTGCGGTTAATTCATTCTTGGCGGTTGATGATGCTGGCGGCATAGCCTGCACCGAATCCGTTATCAATATTGACCACCGTGACACCCGCGGCACAGGAGTTGAGCATACCCAGCACAGCGGCAATCCCCTGAAAGCTCGCTCCATAACCAATACTCGTGGGAACCCCTATCACCGGCTTGTCCACCAAGCCCCCAACAACACTGGGCAGCGCACCTTCCATCCCAGCCGCCACGATGATCACGGACGCCTTGGTAAACCTCTCTCTGTGGCTCAGCACCCGATGAATCCCAGCCACACCCAAGTCATAAATCGTTTCCACCTCATTGCCCATGAAGCGCGCCGTTATGGCTGCCTCTTCTGCCACCGGAATGTCCGAAGTGCCGGCGCTGATGACGAGTATAGTGCCTCTGCCCTGAATTCTAATGGGATTTTTGGTCAGGGTCAGGACGCGCGCCCTTTCGTGGTAGGCACTATCCTTGTATTTGGCCAGGATCTGAGCCGCCTTTTCCGGAGAGAGACGGGTCACCATGATATTCTCCCCTTGCTCAGCCATTCTATCCATGATGGCCAAGATTTCGCCCACCTCTTTCCCTTCTCCAAATATCACTTCTGAAAGGCCCTTCCTCAGGCTACGATGATGGTCAATGCAGGCGAGACCAATATCCTCAAAAGGAAGATCTTTCAATCTTTCCAGGGCCTCATCAACCGATATCTCCCCTCTGCTCAAACTGGCCAAAAGCCTTCTAAGCGTATCTTGGTCCAAGTTACGATCGACCTCCTTTTTCAATTATCGAAAACGTCACAAATAGGACTCCTTACTTCCTTGGCGCGCCAACTCTCTCGACGTAGTTTTAACAAAGCCGGGTTTCCTCCGTCATCTGTCCTCCGTCCTCTCTCCTCTCTCCTCTGCCTTGTCGCCCTGAGCCCGCCGAAGCGCTGCCTTCTGATTCTCTCGTCACTCGTCACTTCTCACTTGTCTTACTGAGAAGAATTATCCATGCAACTTCTTTGCAAGCTCAGCCACCCTTTGGCCAAGTTTGATCGCAATTTGCTCTGTCCTCTCGTCAGGAGCTCCGGCACAGGAAACCCCGTAGTGGCCCGTGGCGGACATGGGATCACCCACAATGACCATCCCATAAATCAGCAAGGCCTGGATGATAGACATTATTGTGGTCTCCTTGCCTCCGCTGGGGTCCCCTGACGTGGCAAACGCCGCTCCCACCTTGTCTTCCATCCTTTTGCGCGTGCCCACAAATTCATCAAATACCCTTTTTAGGTCAGCAGCCATCAAACCAAAATACACGGGAGATCCGGCAATAACGCCTGATGAAGCCAAGAAGTCATCTTTCGTAACCTCACGGGTATGCTTCAACACAGCTGTCACTCCCTCCACCCGTTCCACACCCTGTGCAATTTGCTGGGCCAATTTCTTCGTGTTCCCCCCTTTGGAGAAATAGAGAACCAGGACCTGCATAGCAAGAACCTCCTATGTGCAATAAGCATGAACTTGAGATTGATTTAGTAGTCCCTCCCGCAGCAGAAGTCAATTAAAGGAGTCCCTTCCCCTTAAGCAAGGTCATGGACTCGTGAGCGATATTTGTAATTTTGCTAAGGGCCTTGGACAGATGTGCGTTAGCTTCCCCTCCCACACCAGAATTGACCATGACGAGTGCCTTTTCAAGATATGGTTCGATCTCCTCCCATCCGTGATCCCCGCCCACGGACTTGGCCAGTTTGATTTCGTGTCCCACCATGTTCAACACGGCATTGATCACTTTTTCTCCTCCCACTTTCTCCCCGCCTGGAAGCCCCTCCACCAAACCAATGGTCTGAGACACCCAGATGAGCCCTGCCTTGATCTTTTCACTCTGAGAAAACGCCATGATAGCCTCATTTATGTCCATGAGTCCTAGACCTCCTCAATGCCATTTCTGCTTCTATGACTGAAATTTGTTAGCCCCAAAATTTTCACCCCCTACCTGGCTCGCCTGGGGCTGGCAGGCAGGTGGCGGGCAAGGAGAAGGTGAAATGGTGTCATTGTGAGTCCTTCGAGGCCCTCAGGATAAACTCCGCGAAGCAATGACTTCGTAGCGACCTTGATGATTTCTGGAAGCGCACAGCAGCTTATTGAGGTCATGGGTTCTCCTCTTATCCGATTCCCACCCTCTCTTTCACTTTGTTCAAAACCCTATTCGCTGTGGGTCGGACTCTATCAGCGGCGTCTGATAGCAACGTGTCCAATCGCTCTGGATCTTCGGTTAATTCCTTGTATCGGGTCTGAACGGGCCTCAAGCCCTCTACCACGACTTCGCCCAGTTCTTTTTTCAGATCTGCGTATCCCTTCCCCTCAAACCGGGCTTCTATGTCTCCCCTTTTGTCGCCTGTGAAGAGCTCGTAAATGACCAGAAGGTTATGAATGCCGTGCCGGCTTTCATCAAAGCCTATTTCTCGAAGGGAGTCTGTCGTGGCCCTCCTAATTTTTGAACGAATCACATCAGGTGAATCAAGCAGATTAATAGTATTGCCTTCCCCCCCTTCACTCTTGCTCATTTTCTTGGTGGGATTCTCTAGCCCCATGATCCGTGCGCCTATTTTCGGAATCGAAGGCGCTGGGAGGACGAAGGTCTCGCCATACATGGTGTTGAACCGTTGTGCAAGGTCTCGTGTAAACTCCAGGTGCTGCTTCTGGTCTTCACCAACAGGGACGAGATCCGTATCGTAGAGCAGAATATCTGCCGCCATCAGGGCAGGGTAGTCGAAGAGACCCACGCTTACGCGCTCTTTCTGCATTTCAGATTTTTCCTTGAACTGGGTCATACGCTGCATCCAGCCAATGGGAGTAAAACAGTTTAGTATCCAGGTCAGTTCAGCATGTGCGGTTATGTGGGATTGTACGAACACGACGGTCTGCTCCGGGTCTATCCCGGCCGCGATAAGTATACCAGCCACTTCTCGGATTTTTGCCTTGAGGATCTTAGGATCTTGGGGAATGGTAATGGCGTGCAAGTCCACCACGCAATAGATGCAATCAAATTCAGACTGTATCGACACCCAGTGCTGGATGGCACCCAAATAGTTTCCAATATGAATTTCTCCTGTAGGTTGAATGCCTGAAAACACCCTCTTTTTCCTCTTTTTCTCTTGATTGTCATCCATGTCTTCTGTCCGCCTTCTTTAGAAAATCTACGAATTTCTCATCCTTGAATTAATTTTCAGCCTCTCTAAAGACAACTTTATCACATCTTTGGCCTTTTCTTTTTTGGCCATATAACCCTGAAAAAAAGAATCTATTTCTTCCTCACGCCCTAACCCGCACAATGGGACGACTGCCGCGATGACCCGTTCATAATGCATTGGGTGAAACTTTTCAAGCGCTTCCAAATTGGACATATACCATTCCCACATATAAGGCACAGCATAAGGGTTGGCAGCCATATAAGTGATTGGTACAAACTTATTCCTCAGGGGCACCTCTTCCAAGATGTGTTGTTGAGCCCTTTCCACAAGTCCCCTCTCTTTGAAACTGCCCAGTGCCGCGAGCATATTCATTCTTTCATGCTCACTTTCAGAGGAGGTCAGTCTTTCAGCAAACCAATCGAAAACGCTGTTGTCACCCTGCAAGGCACCAATCTGCATGACACTTCTCATGATGTCTGGGTGGAGGTTTTCTCCACGCATTAGGGATGAAAATTTGACAGTCGCAAACTCTAACACATCTTCAGATTCATACAAAGCCAAATGCCATAAAATCTGGTCCCTAAGTATGGATATGGTATGTCTTTCTTCTGGCTCTGGCTCAAATCCAATATCTGAGAGGACCCTCTCCAGCAATGATTTGCCTCTGGATAATATTTCATCTCTCCTCACTCCCTGTAGGATCATGGAGGCGTGGAACAGGTTCCCCGCAATGCTCGTGAGGGGCAGGAATGCATCTTCGTTGGAATAACTGGCAAGAAATTGGAGATAATCATCTATGGAAACACGGCCGCTCCTAACCAAGGCATACAGGTCGTTTTGAATGCCCCACCTGTCCTCCTGGGATAATTCTTTCGTGGCCACCCGGCTCCCGAGTGCCTGCAAATCGTTCCCGTCCAGATATCTCACCCGGTAGAATCCGGTCTGTTCATGATTTATCTTGTAGGCCACCATGTCCCCACCCACATCCAAATGCATGCTTTCGCCCTCGAGGAGGGCGGTTATGCGCTTTGATTGACCGTCGCTGTAAAAGACCTTGATAGCCACGGGAATGAGCCATTGCTGTCCTGCGTCATTGTCCAAATAGGTGAACCTTTTCTGTGTGAGCAACAATCTGTCCCCATCCCTCTTCCCTTCCACCAGAGGAAATCCTGGCTGTTCAATCCAGCTCTTCATCATTTTGGTCACGGGCATGGCTGAAACCTCTTCGAGGGCTTCCCACAAGTGATGACTTGATGCGCATCCATACTCGTGCTTTCTCAAGTAGTGTCTCAGACCTTCCTTGAAGTTCTCTTTACCCACATATCCTTCCACCTGTCTTAGTATGCTTCCTCCTTTGCTATAGATAATGGGTGCGGTACTGGCCGTGATGACCACATGCTCACCTCCAGGGATCTCTATGGGAAAGGTTTCGTGCAAGGCGTCTCTATCAAGGGCCCCATTCGTTTGGCCGTCGGAGAACTGCTCCCATATATCCCACTCGGGATAGTAGTGAGTCACGATGCCATAGCCAAAATAGGTGGCAAAGCTCTCGTTGAGCCAGAGATACTTCCAATCAGACGGGGTGACGAGATTTCCAAACCATTGGTGGGCCATCTCATGGGCGATGACTTCGCATATCCTCTCCTCACCCGCTTTGGACGTTATATTCGGATAATGAAGAAGCAGATTTTCTCGGAACGTGATGGCACCCCAGTTCTCCATGGCACCTGCTGCAAAATCTGCAATGGCAATCAAATCAAGTTTGGGAAGGGGATACTTTATCCCATAGTAGTCTTCAGAAAATTCCAGGGCCTTTCTGCCAAAGTCTAACCCGAATTTGGCATACGCCGTCATGCCTGGCATGGTGGCCACCCGCACCAAGACTTTCCCTCTGTCGTCAATAAACTCAAATTCCCCAACGCCTAAGAAGAGCAAGTAGGTGGACATCTTGGGGGTTCTCTCAAATTTGACAAGCTTCCTGCCATCACCCAATGGCTTTTCACCGGTGATCGGAGCGTTGGAGATGGCCACCAATTTTTCATCAATAATCATCTCCACGTCAAAGGTTGCTTTTTTCAACGGATGATCAAAACAGGGAACCGCACGTCGCGCGTCGCTCTCTTCAAATTGAGTCACCGCCATGTACTTCTCATTTCCGCCCACGACGTATCTACTCCTATAGAAGCCGGCCATCTTGTCATTGATTTCTCCCTCATATTCGATCTTGAGATCTAATTTTCCGCTCGTCTCTTCAGGAAGAAATATGTTCATCGCCTCTTTCTTTGGGTCTAAAGAAAAAGGACAATCCACGTAGGAATCTCCCCGCTTCACGCCGCACTCCCGTATGGCCAGTTCCAGTATATTCAAGGAGATCTCCTGCACCGGTTCGACCGCTTCCAAGGAAATTTCCACATTTCCTTCAAATTTAAAAATGTTCAAATCCGGCTCTAAATGGATCTTATAGTTTATTGGATTTACGTCGCTCATTTTTCTCTCCTTCTCCTGCTTTGCCTTTCCTAGATCCACGGGTAGGGGAGCGTTTACGCTCCCCGAAATCAACTGGTATCATAATAGACCGCGCCGTATTTCTCTAAATAATCCCTCGCGCTCGAAAAAGGGTAATCCTCTGCGTTTTTAACAAGATTCCATTTGACCGGATTGAAATGAATGTAGTTGAATTTCTCTTTGAATTTCCTATCGCTGAATATAGTGAAATCATAAAACCCTTTCTGCCAAGTGCGCTCTTGTTTCAATTTGAGATTTATTTTTCTCGAACTGACACCTTTGATCTGATTTAGAATCTTTGAAAGTCCAAGGTCTCCATTAGGTTGAAGCAGCACATGGAGCTGGTCGGGCATGATGACATAAGCAAACAAAGTGTACTCCCAGGCCATCCTATTACTCAATAAAATATCGACTATTATCTCTGCGAGACGCAGTTGACGGAATATCTGTTTTCTACCTAATGTAGATGTGGTTATGAAATAAGCGGCGTTTTCAAGCTCAAAATGTGGAGGCTGAGCCATATACTATACCTCTGGTCACGGCGAGCCTGAAGGCTCCCCTACCCTCAGGTTAAGAGATTATAGTTTTTTGGTCTTTTTTTCTTGGGTAAAATATGGGTCACACTTCCCAGAAAGATCTCAGCAGCCTCTCCCAGAGTCTCTGAAAGCGTGGGGTGCGGATGAATACTCAATCCCATATCCTCGGCAAGGGTAGCCGTGTAATGGTGTGTTATCTTACAAGAACTTCGGCGGCAATTCCCCATGGCCCTGCATCTTCAAATCTTTCAATACCATCATGGTCTCCGTGCCGTGGGCGAGCAACTTTCCTGTCTCGTCCTCAACTGATGCCTCCGCCAAGCAGATGCTTTTGCCCACCTTTATATTTTTGCCTTTCGCAATGAGAGAACCGGATGAAATGGGAGCCAAGTAGTTGAGTTTCAACTCTACCGTGGTTATTCCAAAGTCGTCATCAATCTGGGGATATACGGCCCAGAATGCGGCCGCATCCACCACAGCTGCATAGACCCCTCCATGAACCATGCCGAAAGGCTGAAAATGTTTTTCCTCAACAATCATCTCCAGTCGGGATTCACCCCAATCCAAATTCGTAATATGCATAGAAATTAGGGTGAAAAAGGGACTTCCATTCACCTTCTTAGCAACGGCCTCAAGATAGGCTGGATTGACTCTCTTCACGCTAATCCCCTTTCCAATAATCTATCCCTTGGCCTCGACCGTCTCCACTCGAACTCGTGCGGTTCCCTTTTTGTAAAACCCAAGCTTCCGTGCAGCACCCGCACTCAGGTCAATAATTCGGCCCTTCACAAAGGGACCTCGATCATTGACCCGCACGATGATGGATCGACGATTTTCAAGGTTTGTGACGCGTACATGGGTTGGCAGAGGGAGGTATTTATGTGCAGCGTTTAGGCCATTGGGATTAAAGGCCTCACCATTTGCCGTCATGTGCCCCCCCCTCTTTCGACGGGTCTCATACCCATACCAGGAGGCCAAGCCCTCTTCCCGGTATTTCTTGGCCTTTGCCACGGACATGGGAACATACCTTTTCCCATGGACAACGTATGGTGAATTCTTGACTCGACCCTTCTTGATGGCCTCTTTGGGAGGCAGATCGTCAATGGTTTCGATTTCTTCACGGGTAAGAGGCCAATCGAAAGGTGCCTTGACCACTTTAAATGTAAAGCCTCCCAGCTTATAGACCACCTTGCCGGTTCCGATGGTAAGTTTGGTGACCCCCTTGGTCACTTTGTAGGTGGTGGTTAACGTCCCCTTACCCACATTGTAAGTCCCTTTTCCCACTTTGTAAGTCCCCTTAACAACACTACAGGTTGAAAGGAGCAGGGGTAAAAGACCCAGAAGAATAGTAAACAATCCTGCAGCCAAAGCTTTTCTTCTCATGTCATTTGATCTGTCCAATTTACATCACCCGAAACCGTTATGCCAACAGCGCATGGCACGTGAACTCTGAGGGCCTCATCATCAGTTACCGGAGTCAGAAAAGAGTTATTCAACAAATTCAACAACGTCCCCTAATTGTTATCTACCATCAATGAGAGGGATATGGTGGTCTGATCTTCAGCACTCCTCCTTGAGAGGATTTCCCGGATGACTTCATTACTCCCTTGCCCATGACCACCTATGGTTACCCACTGTCCTTTTGAGACGGATACTCTGGTTGAGGCCTCTGACAAACGGATGACGCCTTTTTCTCCCGGCTCCTTATAGGAAACTCTCGGGATGATCTCTATGTGCACACGCTCTTTCGTGACAACGGGCCTCACCTCCATACCTGTCTCCATATGCTGAAAGTCCGCTTTCTTTACAGAACGTGCATATCGCCGGCACAAATACCCCCATCTTTCTGTATAGGGGATCTCTGTTCCCACCCGGATGTAGGCTGCATCCCCGGAAAGGACACGCACAAATGATTCGGAGCTCTGTGCCACACTCCCCCTCCTGTCCTGTGCGCGCACATGCACGCCTTCCTTCTTGCTGCCCCTTCCTACCGAGACAGACCAATTATCCCCTGAAACCTTGCCAGATGTAGAAATATCCCTGTTTTTTGAAATGCCTGTCTGCTGAAACCTGAATCGAATGGTGACCTGCTCTACGGGTTTGTCGATATGGGCCAAAAAATCACGAATCTTCTTCACCGAAGCGCTATCGTCTGATACCACAATGGTGTTTGTACGCACATCAACGGTAGCCCTGCCCTGTGGTGAAAGCAGCGTCTCCACCATGGGCAGCACTCCAGAAGCATCTCTAAAATTGACGCTTATCACGGCTGTCTCTGCCAGGCATGTGTTTTGAGGAATGATATGAGAAAAGATCAGAAGAATGAGAAAAGCAAGTAATGCTTTTCTGCCATGCACGAGTACATTCCTTTGGGAGACCAAAATCAACATAGAAGACAGCCACTCTTTCCAGATGGCGAATTTCTCTCGAATATACAGTATATTAGGTTAAGTCGAATGGACTGTAAAGGGAAAAGTCTTTAGCGGTCTGGTTTCCTGGTGACGTCGTCATCTTATTTTGATAAGGTCCTATTACGATAATAATCTGCATTCCTTTTGAATTCCCACTATGCACCGCAGAGCCGCCAGTGGTCGCCAAAACTATGGCAAGGCAACGATGACGGCAAATGGAAAGCAAAAAGAGATAAGCCTCAGCGCTCTCAGCGCCTTTGCGGTGAATAAAATCACATTTGGACATATTGCCATGAATGCGACTCCCCATACCCCCACCTGTGAAATTGTGACCATAGGCAGTGAACTCCTGTTAGGTCAGATCATGGACACCAACACTTCCTATCTGGCCCAAGAGTTGGGGCGAATCGGCGTGACCACTCGTTTTCGCACATCTGTTGGGGATAGGCAGGAGGAGATCAGCCAGGTCATTCGGAGCGGCGTTGAGAGATGTGACATGGTCGTGACCACTGGGGGTCTTGGACCCACGCTGGATGATCTAACCCGCGAGGCGGTGGCAAGGGTGGCAGGGGTGAACCTGGAGTTCAAACAGGATCTCATGGACCTGATAGAAGAATTCTTCCAGCGCGCCGGTTACAAGATGCCCGAGAATAATCGGAAACAGGCCTATGTACCAGAGGGCAGCCAAGTTATTCTCAACCCAGTGGGAACAGCCCCCTGTTTTATCGCAGAGGCGGATGGAAAGCCTATCATTTGCCTTCCAGGCGTTCCCAGGGAGCTCAAGTATTTGTGGGATCGGGAGATTTCGGCCTGGATCCGGAAAAGATTTGGGCTTACAGATCAAAAGATCACTTACAGGGTCCTAAAAGTGGTGGGGCTCGGTGAAAGCGGCGTAGACCGATTGATCGGCGACCTCATGGGCGTGGGGAAAAACCCGGAAGTGGGGTTGTTGGCTTCTTCAGGTGAGATCAAGGTCCGCATAACGGCCACCGCACGAGACGATATGGAGGCCAAAGGGCTAATTCGACCTGTTGAAGAGGAGATTCGATCCCGCCTGGGAAAAAAGATCTATGGGATTGACGATGAGACGCTGGAAGGTGTCATTGATTCCATGCTCCTCCAAAAAGGATTGACCCTTGCCATTTTGGAGACATTCACGGCTGGGCTGGCCGCGCAGAGGCTGTACCGAATTCCATCATCCCAGTTACTGGACAGCCGAGTTATCCCTGATCAAGAGCAGCTGCTAAGGCTATTGGGTAAGAGTAGCGGGTCGCTGGACATTAAGACTGCATCGACCCTTGCCCGAAAGCTGAGGGAGATGACGCAGGCGCATGTGGGACTTTCTATAGTCGGTCATCTAGAAAAAAACAAGGGGAGCTCTGGGATGGATGGTTTTGCCGCTGCCATTGGGGATGGGTTTGAAAAGTATTTTTCATGGCAGATGGGCGGCCACTTCCGCACCCTTCAAGAACGGGGCGCCGTGATCGGCCTCAATACTTTGCGCCTCGCCCTCCTTGAAACACGATAGGGGTCAGGCCTACATTCTTGACAGATGTCATGTCCTGTCAAGAGTGTAGGCCTGACCCCTATATCTTTAGATTTCGCAACTGTCGAAGTCCTGCTGACAAGCCTTCTCCTTGGTCTTCTCCTGAAGTCGCATTTCCCTCCTCGCCTTGGCCTCACGGTTTCGCCTTGTCTCTTCCTCTGATTCCAGTATCAGCGGTGGTATTTCTTTGGGCCGACCGTTTCCATCCAGCGCAACAAAGGTCAGATAGGCCGAAGCCGTGTGACGAACCTGACCGGTGATCACATCCTCGGTCTCGGCCCGGACACCAATCTCCATGGAAGTTCTCCCCACATAATTGATGCTCGCTCTAAGCGTAAGGAGATTTCCCACAAAAACGGGATGATGAAAATCAAGCCTGTCAATGGAAGCGGTGACGCAGTTAGAGCGTGCATGACGGGCTGCCACAAAACCCGCAGCCGTATCCACATGTTTCATGATGACGCCACCGTGAACATTTCCCGCTATGTTTGCATCCTGGGGTAACATGACATGTGAGATGGCGATCCCACTTTCTTTGACTCTTTTTCCCTCCATTCTTGCCTCCTCGTT
Organism: Desulfobacteraceae bacterium; assembly: GCA_050124735.1. Lineage (GTDB taxonomy): Bacteria > Desulfobacterota > DSM-4660 > Desulfatiglandales > HGW-15 > JASFEQ01. The sequence goes on from JASFEQ010000002.1 coordinate 31,473, forward strand.
AAGGAAAAATAAGATAGTTAAAAGATAAGTCAATGTACATTATTTTCTCGGAGCAACTCTGAATTTAATTAGACAGGATAGACAGGATTGACCTGATATTCTTTGTCCTTTTGTCCTTCCCGCCTGCCTCGCCACAAGGCTCTCAAAGCTATTAACATTTCTTTGACACAGGTTCTGCTCCGCAGAACACACAGATTTCACCCGCCGTCGCTGAAGCTATGGCGGGTGTTTTCTTTTTTTCGTGTTTTCGTGATTAAGAAGCCTTTCTGAAGTTCTCGTCCAGTGGGTGTATGGTCAAAATTAACCCGGAGAGGTTTCCATTCCGGATTATGTCTAAAATGACATAACCAATGAATATCATTGTTCTTCCTTGACATTTTAGATGGCGGCGAGTATTCATAATTTTTTAGGTTTAAGAGCAACCTTCCCACCTAGCGGAAGGACAGATATTGCTCCAAATTGCCACGTAAAACAAGGCATCAAACACCTTTATAGTAAACACTTGGGGAAAGGAGGAGGTTTATGGACAAGATTTTAAGGATCAATATGGGGCCTGAAGGTGAGCCCAAGGTGAGTGAGGAGCCGCTTGGGGATTATGCCGGTTTGGGGGGAAGGGCGCTGACTTCAGCGCTTGTGGCCAAAGAAGTCCCCCCATTGTGTCATCCGCTTGGAGAGAATAACAAGCTGGTTATCGCCCCTGGCCTGTTGAGCGGGACCGCTGCGGCCATGTCTGGACGACTCTCAGTGGGCTGTAAGAGTCCCCTGACCGGCGGCATCAAAGAGGCCAACGCCGGAGGTCAGCCCTCGCAGACGCTCGCCAGGTTGGGTTATGCTGCCATAGTCCTGGAAGGAAAGCCTAAAGATGACACCCTGTACAAAGTGCTCATCAACAAGGACGGCGTTCAAATAGCTGCTGATAACAATCTCTGCATGTTGGGCAATTATGACCTTGTGGAGAAAATGAAAGGGGAGTACGGGGACAAGATAGCCTGTATCTCCATTGGGCCCGCAGGTGAAATGAAGATGGCCGCCGCCTCTGTAGCGTGCACGGACATGGAACTTCGGCCAACCCGTCATGCGGGTCGAGGTGGTGTGGGAGCGGTCATGGGCGCCAAGGGCGTCAAGGTCATTGTGCTCGATGATGCGGGGAAAAAAATGAGAAGTCCAAAAGACACTGAGAAATTCAAGGCAGCAACTAAAGAGTGGGTTGATGGCCTGAAAAAACATCCGGTCAGCGGTGAGGGACTTCCTGCTTACGGAACCAACGTCCTGACCAATGTTATCAATGAGGCCGGGTCATACCCAACCCACAATTTCCTCTGGGGCCGCTTTGACGGGTGCGAAAAGATCAGCGGTGAGACCCAGGCAGAAACCGAGACATCTCGCGGCGGCAGTGCCACCCATGGATGTCACCGAGGCTGCATCATCAGGTGCTCTGGCATCTACGTGAATAAGGATGGCCATTACATCACCAAACAACCTGAATACGAGACGGTCTGGGCCCATGGCGGAAATTGCGGTATTAACGACCTGGATGCCATTGCCCAGCTGGACCGATTAGATGATGATTACGGTCTGGATACCATTGAGATGGGAGCCACCATTGCAGTCGCCATGGAGGCAGGAGTCGCCAAGTTCGGAGATGCAAAGGCGGCCATCAATCTGGTGAAAGAGGTGGGCAAGGGAACCCATTTAGGACGCATATTGGGCAACGGAGCTGCGGTAACGGGTAAGGTCTTTGGCGTGGAAAGGGTTCCTGTGGTGAAGGGACAGGCCATGCCTGCCTACGATCCAAGGGGGATCATGGGCATCGGTGTGACTTATGCCACCAGCACCATGGGCGCCGATCACACGGCCGGGTATGCGGTGGCGACCAATATTATGAACGTGGGGGGAAGTCTGGATCCCTTGAAACCCGAGGGACAGGTGGAACTCTCCAGAAATCTCCAGATTGCCACGGCGGCTGTTGACTCCACGGGCATGTGCCTCTTCGTCGCCTTTCCTGCCCTGGACCAGCCCGAGACGTTCCAAGCCCTGATCGACATGATCAATGCCTTTTATGGTCTGGAATTGACCGGCGACGATGTGACCGAATTGGGAAAATCGGTCCTCAAAAACGAAAGGGAATTCAACATCAAGGCGGGCTTTACTTCCGAGCACGACCGGTTGCCCGATTTCTTCAAGAACGAGGCCCTGCCGCCCCACGATATCACCTTCCAGGTCAAGGATGAGGATCTAGATCAGCTCTTTAACTGGTAGGTCTTAATTTTACTTTATGAATGGGGAGACCCAGTCGAGGTCTCCCTATTCTATTACAGGGGTAGAAATTGTCTACAGAATCATCTGGCACAGAACTTCATTTGCACTTGGAGGAGAGCCTGATCCCCAGCTTTTTTCAACTCCTCCAAAAGGGTTTCAGGGTGAAAATTCAGGCAGGCTGTAGCGTCAAATCATTCCTATGCGAGCAACTGGGTCTGAGTCCTGAATATGTGGAAAAAAGAATTCAGACCCTATTTCTAGATGGAAAGCCTGTCGATGATAAGGATTCCGCAACGATCAGGGATGGTTCGACGCTAGCCCTCTCTGCAGCCATGCCGGGACTGGTAGGCGCCGTTTTGCGTAGTGGCGGTTTTTTTGCCTCCATGCGCAGCACAATTTCTTACAGGGAAGAAGAGAAGGTGGAACGCCCTCAGCAAGGCATGGTTTCATTGAAACTCTTCAATATTCTACTTAGAGAGATTGGCCCCGCTTTTCTTGAGAGAGGCATTTGGATCCGGGGAAAAGACCTGCAAAATTTCATTGAAGGGCATTCGGATGATTTCTGGGCTGGATGCAAAAAGGCCACTGTGGATGGCAAAGAATGGGATTTGAAGAAGCTTTCAAGAATTAAATGGGCAGCTAAAGACGTATTTCTACGCCTCAAGGTCAACTAACCACCTCCTACGGAAGGGAAAACGCCCACCCTATCCCCCTCCTTCAAGATATCCCCATCATTGGCATGAATCCCATTCAGGAATATCACTTTGATATCTTTTTTGGGCACCTTCAATTGTTGGAGAAGATCCCGGATAGTGGTCCCATCGCTCACCTCCATCGTCAAGGGGTTACCTCCTGTTTTTTCGGGCATGAAGGCTGCCAGCGAGGCATAGAGCCTAAGTTCAATCTTCATCTTTGAAAAACCTTAATGATTTCGATCAGATTAATAAACTACCACCGACCTTGTCGGTGGTTTTCTGGGACAGCAACTCCTGACAATGTCATTCGCTGCTGTCCCTCCAAAGCCGTAGTTGTTCCTCACGGATTTGATTATCCTGTTGTTCTTTGACA
>JASFEQ010000003.1:0-33321 GCA_050124735.1 Desulfobacteraceae bacterium
GAGATGACTCATCTCTGTCCGGGTCAGGTGGTTGGCGTGCGCATGGCCATGCTGGGCTGCAGCCTGATTGGGCTGGATGAGCCGCGGACCCGAGATCAGACTAAAAAAATGATCGTCTATGTGGAGATGGACCGATGCACCTCAGACGCCATCTCCTATGTGACGGGCGTCAAACTGGGACGGCGGTCATTGAAGTTCATGGACTATGGCATCATGGCCGCCACCTTTGTCAACCTGGAAACGGGTAAGGCTTATCGGATCCTGTCCACGGAGGAAGCGCGTGATCTGGTCGCTGTTTATGCGCCGGAAATTGAAGGGAAATCCATGCAGCAGCTGGAAGCCTACCTGAGGATGCCGGACAGTGTGCTTTTCCGGGTTCAGCAAGTCCAAGTGCCCATTAGCGAGTTTGACCTGCCCGGTCCCACGCGAAGCAAGGTTTCCTGCAGCCAGTGTGGGCAGGTGGTTCGCGACCATCGCGAGGTGAGAATGGACGGGATGACGCTTTGCAAACCGTGCGCCCGTGGTGCCTATTTTAAGAATGCCCAAGAGGTCACTTGGCCGGATATGAACTGGAGACCGGATCGAGGGGAAAGACTGGCAGCCTTGAGAGATGAGTCTGAAGTCCAGAAGAAGGATAATGACGAACTTGGTTTTGCTGCCCCCAATACTCCGAAGAAGGAGAGCACATCGTGCTAAAAAAGATAAAATTAAAAGAGGCCGTGGGCACCAAATTGGCCCACGATATCACAGAGATACGCCCCGGCGAGTTCAAGGGTCCCGCCTTCCGCAAGGGCCACACGGTCTGTGAGGAGGATCTCTGCCGTCTCCAGCGCCTGGGAAAAAACCAGCTTTATGTCATTGACATAGGGGAAGACGAAATTCATGAGAATGAGGCAGCTGCTATCCTGGCCAAGGCCCTCGCAGGAGAGGGCATTGCCTGGAAGGATGAGCCACGAGAGGGGAAGATTAAGCTGCAGGCGGGCAAAGATGGCCTGTTTTTCGTCAATACGACTGCCCTTGCTGCCTTCAACATGGTGGAAGAAGTCATGTGTGCAACGCTGCACAACCACACCCTCGTAAAAGAGGGCGAGTTGGTGGCCGCCACCCGTGCCATTCCGCTGGTCATGAAACGGGCACCCATAGAGCGTGCTGCTGCCATTGCTTCGCAGAACGGATCCGTGGTGTCGGTTCAGCCCTTGCGCCGCGCCCGCGTGGGCTTGGTCATCACGGGCAACGAGGTCTATCATGGTCTCATCGAAGATCGCTTTGCTCCCATTCTCGCGGAAAAGGTGAGCGCTCTGGGCTCTGAGGTGCTGGGTGTAGAGTTTGCCCCAGATGACGCCCAGGTCATCGGTCAAGCCATTCGTTCACACTTGGACAAGGGCTGTGATCTGCTCCTATTGAGCGGGGGCATGAGCGTGGATCCGGACGATGTGACGCGACACGGAATTCGGCAAGCGGGTGCCACGGAGTTTCATTATGGTGCGGCTGTGCTTCCCGGGGCTATGTTTCTTGTGGCCTATTTGGGTGACGTGCCGCTTTTAGGTGTGCCCGCATGTGGTCTCTATCATAGGATAACGGTGTTGGATCTTATTCTGCCTCGCGTCTTGGTTGGAGAACGTATCGGCAAGACCGAACTGGCTTTTCTTGGACACGGTGGTCTATGTAAAGACTGTGCGGACTGTACCTATCCTCACTGCCCTTTCGGCAAAGGGATGTGAGGTCTTTCATTTCCCTTCTGTCGGGTATTTGGCCCGAAACCATTCGTGCCACCCTCCCTTAAGGGCGTAGACTTTTGTGTAACCCATCTTCATAAGCTTCTGTGCCGTCCAGGCACTTGTGCCTTCGTTGGGTCAGGCGCAGTAAAGGATAAGGATCTTATCCTTAGAATATTTTGCAGACAAGGAATCCACATGACTGGAACTCACTCTGAGTGCACCCTTTATTTTGAACTCACTCGCTTTCCAGTCACTGCCGGTTCTCACATCCAGGATAATCACATTCGGGTCACCCAGCTTCTCTTTGAGCGCCTCCTTCGATATTCTAGGGACATCAAAGGCCAAGGCTGTCCAGGCGCCCATCAGTATCAGACTTAAAGCCACGACCGTAATCCTTAACATTTTCTTTCTCATATCTTAGCCTCCTCCATTGTAGCCATTCTCGCATCCGTGATGAGCGGGCAGAACGCTCCTGCCCTAAGGCAACGGTTACATTCTCCTTACCGAGAGATAATTTAACCACTGAACCTCAAATGGCAACTCCTACACCTCGTTCTTGGAAGCAGGCTTTCCTTTCCTGTGGGTCATACGGATCAAAAAAAAGGCAAATATACTGACAGTGACAAGCACAGCAAAGATGAATTTCAGGATAAGGTAAAATTCAGGGGCGGTCCACAATAGGCCAGCAAGTCCCATAAGCAGGGTTAAGGCACCGACGATCGGAATTACAGGGGAGGCAAAGACCTGAAAAGGATTGAATCGTCTAGGATTTCGCCATCTCATAATCAGGACAGAAACATGAATCATCGCATAGTGGAGCAACCAGAACCAGATGGCAGCCTTTGTATAGATTTCCAGCTCTGGTTTACCCGCCATGCCTGCGGCCATCATGGCTGCGATTCCCATACCTAAGAGAATGAGTGGAATGGGTACCTGTTTCGGCTGTAAGCGAAGAAAGGAAGGCAGCAGGTTCTGATTGGTCATACCAGATATCATTTTGGAAACGGCAATGAGTAAAGCATTCACGGCTGCGCAGCTCCCTGCCAATACCACCAAACCCATGAGGACCCTTCCGCTCTGGCCCATGATCTGCCTTGCCGCAAGCATGTGGGGGACGGTGGTATCCGCCAATTTACTGGGAGATGCATATTTAAGGGATAAGAGGCCCCATACAGCGAGAATAATGGCGGCCAAGAGGATCCCAAGAATCATCGAACGGATCAGTTTCATGGGATGATGGCCGTCGCTTGCTTTTGTAAAAATAGCCAGATCAAACCCGACAAAGAGAACAAGACCGAAGAGGATCACTCGACTCATATGAAAAGGATCCGGATTTGAGGCATCAATGGCCGGAGACGCTTTTGCCAAATGCAACAGACCTGCGATGGACAAAAGGAGGAGCCCCAGGACTGTTATGGCTACAAAGAAGATTTGTGCCGTGCTTGAAACCCTGTGCCCCAAGAAATTTATGAGCAACAGGAATCCCAGTAGACAGAAAGAGAAACCCAGATTGGGAAACCAGAGGACGAATACTTCATTGAATGCGTAGCCGGCCGCGGCAAGGATGCCGGTAGCGGCACAGAGGGTAAACAGGACCCTGGAACAGAGAGGGAGGATTAAGGCCGGAGTAGGACCCAGGGATTCTTTAATGAGTCGGGCCTCCCCATCTGGCCCGGGAAAATTTAGGGAGAGTTCTCCAAAGCTGAGAGCCGTAAAGAGGTGAACGACCAGGCCGGTGAGCATAATGACCAAGAAGGAGGCTCCCGCTATCCCCATGTTGTTTCCCAAGATCGTCAGGGATCCCGGAGAGAGTAGAAGACCCATGGCTATGGCAATCAGTGGTATTGAAATCATCATCTCTTGCTATAGAGGAATAATGTCAGAATAAATAACTTTCCTGAAGGTAGGAGGGAACGGCCCAGGATGGTTAAGTACTCGTTTGATGTAGTTCACCCTTCAGGGAATAAATACTCATGGGGTCGTCTAAACCTTTGATGTGAACCTGTCCAAGATCAAAGATGGGCCACAGTCCTTCTACCAGCTGTTTCGTCTCTTCGCCTATGAGAATATCTCCTCCTTTTGCGTGGTCTGCGAGACGTGCCGCCAGATTGGTCACCGGCCCAGTGGCGGTATAGGTCATACGCGTATCCAGAGAGCCTTTGAATTGAGTCAATCCCACCAGGGCCATGCCAGAATTGATCCCTATATTCACATTGATGGGTTTGGATCCCTCATTGATTTTCCTATTCATTTGTTGGCTTATCCGGTCAACATCAAAGGCGGCCTTGATAGCGTTGATGGCATTTCCCTTTGGGTTATAGTTCTTAAAAATGATCATAAGCCCATCACCTGCCGTCTCGTTGATATCCCCGCCTGACCTATGGATGGGGTCAACGAAACTGGAAAACATCTTTTCCACAATCTCATTGACCTCAGTCTCTGACCTATGGGAGCTAAGCCGTGTGTACCCTTCCAGGTCAAGGAACAAGACGGTAACGTCCTTTTTTTTCTTCTCCTGTTTGAGCAATTCCGGGTTGTTCTCTACGATCTGTCGGACAGATTGGGGCACGAAGGGTGAAAGGTGGGTGAGCATCTGATTGATCCTGATCTTTTCCTGAGTCACTTCCCAGTGCTTTTTGGCGTTCAAAATGGCATTACCTACCACTTCTGAAAGATCTCTCATGATGAAGAAGTCCTTACTCGTGAACCGCGTCCCGGGTTTGGACACCACGCTGACCACAGCTAAGATCTCATCATTAACAAAAACGGGAATAGCTGCTTCTGGCCCCACATCTATATGGGAGTCATCATGTCTCAAGACGGGATCAGGCCTTGAAACCACAACCCCTTTTCTCTTGTCCAGGGCCTTTTGAATGGCACCTCGACCCCGCTTGCACAACAGGCAATTGACGGGTCTGTCGTAGAGGGCACACTGAAGAGGTCGGGTGTACTTCTGGGCCTCAGGATCCAACAGAAGAATACATGCCTCCATCGCGGAGGGAACCAGGTTTCTCGCCTCTTCCCTCATCTTTTCAAGGATGTCATTCACCTCATTGAAGGGGGCGATTTTTTGGGCGAGGCGCCTCTGGGCTTCAAATCTCTCTTTATAATATTTTTTCATCGCAACATGTCTAAAGGTGATATTTCTCGCGAAGCCGTCTGGATAAGCGGTTGATCACCTTGAATGCCGCCTCCACAGTCTTCTCACCATCCGGATTCACCAAACAGCAGGTGGCGGGAGAAAGCAGACTCCGTGACAGAAGGAATTCAAGATCAATACCCGTCTTTCCAAGAATGTCCCATATCTCCTCTAATCTTTTTTCCAGAGAATCTAGGGTTTCCGCTTCAAAAGGTTCAAAATTGGTGGGTACAATGCCCCACACAAGAACACCCCCTCTTTCCAAGAATTTCTTGATGGATTCTGCATAGGACGCAAAGACCTCTCCGTTTGAATAGACGTCTAGGGAGAGGATATCGAGATCGAGCCCCAAGAGAAAATCCCAGTCCGGATTGCCGCAAAGATGCACCCCACGGGGCCTCTGAATCATTGAGAAAAAGACCTCCATGTCACCCTTGGCCGCCATATCGCTATAGCCTGCCATGGCACTGAACAGAAACTGCAGTCCTGGTTCATCGATGAACATGAAGGCATTGGGATTGCGCTTTGTCAGTCGCTCTAACTGGATGTTTACCCGTTTGGCCATGAACTCCAGCATAAAGGGCCGGACCGTGTCGTCAAAGAGAATGGGCCGATCATCCTGATCCAGTACATTGAAACCGAAGCTGATGGGGCCTTCAAGTTGTCCCCTGATGGCCGGCCGGTCGGATAAATCAAGCGCTAAAAAACGGTTGTAGACCACAGAGTAGGTTTGGCTCACATCAAAATATTCCGGTTCTTCAAAGTGGGCCAGCGTGTCTTCCAATTCTGCGGTAAATTTCTCCATGGAAAAGCGCAGGGTGCGTTTTTCCAGGTCAAGGAGAATCCCTGGAAAATGTTCTGATGCCTGTACATACATGTCCTCATGATAACTGTAGAGGGGGAGCTGCGGCCAGAACGGCACATCTATGGAAAGGGCAACCTGAAGGGCCCGATCCACGTCCCTATGGGGCATGACGGCCATGGCCGTGGTGAGAAGATTGCCTGGAATAGTCATTATTTAATCAATTTTCTAAAACGATTTTGTCCGCAAGCCTATCGAGAAAGTGATAGCCGGATCCACCCGATGCCAACACATCCAGCAGTTCGTCGGGTTTTTTCACCCAAACACCTCCCACGACCCTCACCCCACGTTCAAACATGGGTTCTGGTAACATGCTGGCCGTGGGCCCCATGATGGCTATCTCAGCTCCAGGTCGGGCATATTTGAGGATGTTTTCCAGGGTATGGTTTACGAGGGTCACGCCCGTTATGATAAGGACGTCCGCGTTGGCCAATACCTCTTTTGATCTTTCCTCTGGGACATAATGGGGCAATTCGTCTTCCCTCAGGGTTTTCGGATCTTGCTCAATAATCCACCATGTCCCGCCTCGTCTCTTCAATAGCCTGAGAACGGGCACAATGGCCCCTATGACAGCCACGGCGCTATCATCTGGTAACTGAACCGCCTCAAGTGCGTCCATGTTCATAGTCATGTTATAGTGCTCCTTATCCCCTTCAGACCAACAGGTGCTGCTCAGGGCGTTCAGCGTCGCGATGGCCACCGCCACCTTCATGGGCTCAGGGGAAGATAAGGCCGAGAGGACGTTTACCATTTTCATCTCTGGAATTCTAGCAGGGTCAAAGATTCTGCCAGCAGAACGGGGGCAGCAGACCGCCTCAGGGATCTCCTTTATAGGCGTGAAACAGACCCCACCAGCCCCATTGGAGAGCTTAACGCCTGTAAAAAACAGGCCGACCACCGAGCGTTCTATGGTGAGATCGAGGAAAATATCCCCCAACTTCTGTTTTGCCAATTGCGCTGCTTCATCGAGTATAGCCACTTGTCCTCTCCAATTTCGATAGGCGACGCAGAAAATGAGTCCATGACCCAATCTAATATAATCCAGGCCAAATTCATTTCAATAAAATTGCGAAGTCATCTTATAACTCAAAAATGAGTAAAGTTGTGCCAAAAAGTGGAATTCAATTTCTTATCTTTGGGCACTTCTCTACCCAATTTTTTTGATGACTTTTACGTGACATTCCCTTATCTATCTAAAATAAGGAAAACTTTCTAAGAATATAGTGTGGCATTTTTCTTGCTGGATGCTTTTACTAGAAGGTCTAATAGGGTAGTGGGCGGATCTGTCTGTGATTGAGCTGGAAGCCATGGGTGGCGTTTGATTTTGAGGGCGCAGCCTAAGGGGCATAGCTAATCAATGAACCCTTGAGCATGGAGAACGATGGAGTTATTAGATCAAGAGAATACGGGATTGCTGATCATTGATGTCCAGGAAAAGCTCATGGAGGTTATGGGGCGAAAACAGGAGATCGTTGGAAACATAATCAAGCTGCTGCATCTTTCGGAGCTGTATAACCTGCATCTCATCCTTACTGAGCAGTACCCCAGATGGCTTGGCCCAACGCTAAAGGAAATACAGGAATTCTTGCCCACCTATGAACCGATCACCAAAATGCATTTTAATTGTTGTGATGTGGATACCTTTAATGACCGCTTGGAAGGGGAACGGCTTCAAAACGTCATCGTGACAGGTGTTGAATCGCACATCTGTGTATTCCAGACCTGTGTTTGCCTTTTGCAGAGAGGATACACGGTCCATGTGCCTAAGGATGCCGTTGATTCCAGGACAGATGACAACTGGCGTGTTGGTCTTGAACTTTTGAGGGAGGCGGGGGCATTTATTACCTCCACCGAGACCGTCATATACCAGATCATGGGGAAGGCAGGGACAAAAGAATTCAAGAAAATGCTAAAGATACTCAAGTAGTTATTAATAATGGGTTTGCGGAGCATCCGTTGCTGAATTAACCTGTTGTTTTTTTAGTATAACAGAAAGGATAGGCCAGTTATGGATTACGATCCTATCAAAAAGGTTAAGATTGATGAGATGTCGGTGCAACCAAATCTCCCCGACTATGTCCGAGCCAGGGCAGAGTTTAAGTGGGAAGATGTGAAAAAGGAGCTTGATTGGTTTGATAACGGCGGCATCAATATCGCTTATGAGGTGGTGGACAGACACCTGGGGACACCTTTGAGGGACAAGACAGCTCTATATTGGGAAGGTAAAGAGGGTGAGACCGAGGCGTACTCGTTTCATGATTTGTCAAGACTAAGCAATCGTTTCGCCAATGTATTGAGGAAACTGGGCGTCAAAAAAGGGGATAGAATATTTACTTACATGGACAGAATTCCCGAGCAATATATAGGTCTTCTGGGTGCCCTGAAGGCGGGAGGCGTCATTGGCCCCCTTTTTTCTGCGTTCGGACCTGACGCGGTTAAGGACAGGGTCGGAGACTGTGAGGCAAAGGTGCTCGTTACATCGCCAAAGCTCGTTGGTACCGTTCATGAGATTCTTGGGGAGTTACCCGCCCTTGAAACCATAATAATCGTCAATAAAAGGAATACCCCCTATGATTTGAAATACAAAGAAGTCAGCTACGAAAGCCTTATGAATGAGGCAGATGATGAGTTCGAGATAGAAATGACGGATAAAGAAGACAATGCCATTATACACTATACGTCTGGCACCACAGGAAAGCCAAAGGGTGTTGTTCATGTCCATGAGGCCGTTGTAGGCCATTATGCCACGGGGAAGTATGTCCTCGACCTTCAAACAGAGGATATATATTGGTGCACAGCTGATCCGGGATGGGTCACAGGGACGTCCTACGGTATTTTCGCTCCTTGGTCGAATGGGATATCACAAGTGGTTTATGAAGGGGCATTTGGCGCGGGGGCCTGGTACCGTGTCATCGAAAAGTATAAGGTGAGTGTATGGTATACTGCCCCCACGGCTATCCGGATGTTGATGAAGGCGGGAGAAAAGGTTGTAAGCAAATATGATCTAAAAAGCCTGAGATATATGTGTAGTGTGGGTGAGCCCCTGAACCCTGAAGCAGTATTATGGGGGAGTAAAGTATTGGGGCTTCCTTATCATGATAACTGGTGGCAAACAGAGACAGGATGTATCCAAATCGCCAACTATCCGATCCAGGATATACGTCCCGGTTCCATGGGCACGCCTTTTATGGGGGTGACAGCAACCATCCTCGATGATAATTGTGAGAAGGAGCTGCCCCCGGGGGAGGAAGGCCATCTGGCCCTAGAGGCGGGCTGGCCCTCCATGTTCAGGACATACTGGAATAAAAAGGAACTCTATGAGAGTCGATTTAAAGGGCCATGGTATATTACCGGGGATAGGGCAACAAGAGATGAAGACGGCTATTTCTGGTTTGTGGGAAGGGCGGATGACGTCATTAATTCAGCGGGGCACCTTATAGGTCCTTTTGAGGTTGAAAGCGCCCTTATTGAACATCCGGCGGTGGCCGAGGCAGGGGTCATTGGGATACCCGACCCTTTGGTCATGGAGGTCATAAAGGCCTTTGTTTCTCTGAAAGACGGTTACGAACCTTCCAATGCGTTAATGAAAGATATCAAGAAATTTGCCAGAAAAAAGCTCCATGCGGTGGCTTGCCCAAGACAAATAGAATTCATATCTGGCCTACCCAAAACCAAATCTGGTAAAATAATGAGGAGACTCTTGAAGGCGAGGGAATTGGGACTCCCCGAGGGTGATACCTCCACTTTGGAAGAATAGGTGGAAAACTTGGTTCGACCTGCGGATTTTTTTGATTTAGAGGATTTTGAACACAAAGCGCTTTTTGCGGATGTACAATATGTCTGGGAAGGGCTGGTTAACCTGAAGACTTATTTAACGGGAAGGCTAGCGCCAAATGTGGCCGACCTGAGTGGATCCATGCTATTGAAGACCCACGTCTTGTGGGACGGCCAGATTTTTGACCAGGGTATCGAGATTGAATATGGAGACGCGACCAAGGGAAAATTGAAGGTCTTTAGGAAAGGCGATGAACTCGTTGGGGCCTCTGTTCTGTATGCTGGAGCGATTCTGTTTGATTCCCATATATGCGTAGGTGAAGGGGCGGTCGTGGAACCAGGCGCCCTCGTTAAGGGGCCTACGATCATAGGAAACAACACAGAGATCAGACAGGGGGCATATGTTAGGGGAAACTGCCTGATTGGGAACAGATGCGTTGTCGGCCACACGACAGAGGTTAAAAGCTCTATCATGTTGGATGGGGCCAAAGCAGGTCATTTTGCCTACATAGGGGATAGCATCTTGGGAAATAATGTGAACCTGGGTGCCGGAACAAAACTCGCCAATCTGAAAATCGTTGATGTTGAGATGAAACTCAAAGTCGAGGGCCGGACGTATGAAACGGGCCTGAGAAAACTGGGAGCCATCCTGGGAGACCATGTGGAAACGGGATGCAATTCGGTAACCAGCCCTGGAACGCTCCTGGGAAAGGCGTCCCTCGTCTACCCCTGTGTGAATGTGCCGGGCGGGTTTTATCCTAGCCGGAGCGTCATTGGAATGAGGACAAAAGGCGTGCTATCCATAAGAAAACGACGATTCAAGTCGTAGATATCTCACCGTGACAAAATAGGATCTTGCTGGGCTCAGATTGTAGCTCGGCCACCTGAACAGAACCACACCTCCAATCCCCACAGGCCATGTAGAAAACTGGCCAACTTCTTAATCTATACAAGACACCCAAAATTCATGCCAATAATCAGCGGGTTATGTGTTTTTCGAGAAAATCGAATGGGTTTTCCATACTGATTTCAGGAGATGCCTCATCTCATTTGCTCAATTAAAACGATCCGGATGGCGTGTTTTCTTGACATAAGGCAACGACATTTCTATATTACCGCTGCTAAAAACGGTGAGGATTTTTTAGTCATACTTATGGGCCTCGCAATTCCTTTAAAACTCTCGGATATTGCTTAAAACCCCTCCGCAAGAACCATGTGGCGGATAGAGTAGCTCTCCACGCAGGATCATCGCTTCACTGTAATCAGAATCCTGGTCAGTCAAAAACCACGTCTTATAACAAAACAGAATGAGGAGTCATCTATGCCCAAACGAGACGATATCCACAAAGTCATGATTATCGGTTCAGGCCCCATTGTCATAGGCCAGGCCTGTGAGTTCGATTATTCCGGAACCCAAGCATGCAAGGCGCTCAGGAGCCTTGGTTACGAGATCGTTCTGGTCAATTCCAACCCTGCTACGATCATGACGGATCCGGGGACGGCCGATGCCACCTACATTGAGCCCCTCAATCTGCAAGCCATGAGGGAGATTATTGAAAATGAACAGCCTGATGCCGTACTTCCAAATCTTGGGGGACAGAACGGCCTGAACCTCACTTCCCAGCTGTATCGCACGGGAGTGCTCAAAGAAAATGATGTGCAGGTGATCGGCGTCCAGGTGGATGCTATTGAGCGGGGAGAAGATCGAATCATCTTTAAAGATACGATGGCAAAGCTGGGCCTTGAAATGCCCAAAAGTGATCCGGCCTTTAGCGTCGAAGAGGCGGAGAAAATCGCTGAGGAGATTGGCTACCCTGTTGTCATCCGGCCTGCCTACACCATGGGGGGTACGGGCGGGGGTCACGTTTACAATGTGGAGGAACTGCGAATCGTGGCTAGCAGGGGCCTCTCAGCCAGCCTTGTGGGCCAGATTCTAATCGAGGAATCCGTGTTGGGATGGGAGGAATTGGAGTTAGAAGTGGTTCGAGATGCAAAGAACCAAATGATTACCGTATGCTTTATCGAAAATGTGGACGCGATGGGCGTACACACCGGTGACTCTTATTGCACGGCACCCATGCTCACAATAGACAAGGCGCTTCAAGACCGGCTTCAGAAACATTCTTATGACATTGTGGAAGCTATCCAGGTCATAGGCGGCACCAATATCCAGTTCGCCCATGATCCTGAGACCGGCCGTGTGGTCGTGATCGAGATCAATCCGAGAACCTCCAGGTCATCTGCCCTTGCTTCCAAGGCCACGGGATTCCCTATTGCCCTCATTTCCTCCATGTTGGCAGGAGGACTCACATTGGATGAGATCCCCTACTGGAGGGAAGGCACGCTGGACAAGTATACGCCATGGGGCGATTATGTGGTGGTCAAGTTCGCTCGCTGGGGATTTGAAAAATTTCCGGGTGCTGAAGACAAATTAGGGACTCAAATGCGGGCCGTAGGCGAAGTTATGAGCATCGGGAAGACCTATAAAGAGGCCTTTCAGAAGTCCATTCGTTCCCTGGAAAATGGGCGCTACGGGCTCGGTTTTGCCAAAGACTTTCATGAAAAACCCCTTGAGGCGCTTCTGGACCTTTTGGCAGAACCCACAAGCGAGAGGCAGTTTATCATGTACGAGGCCCTGCGCAAAGGCGCTGAAATCAGCGCCCTGTATGAAAAGACTCATATCAAGCCCTGGTTTATTGAACAGATGAAGGAACTGGTAGAATTAGAGGAGAAGATCCTTCAATTTAGAGGTAAAGGCCTGCCGGATCCCCTGCTGGAGCAGGCGAAGAAAGACGGCTTCTCTGATCGATACCTTTCCCAACTTTTGCAAATCCCGGAAAAAGATATTCGGACATCTCGTATCTCCTTGGGGGTTGTGGAAGCGTGGGAACCGGTCCCCGTGAGTGGTGTGGAAGACGCAGCCTATTATTTTTCCACCTACAATGCGCCAGACAAAGTGGAGTCCAGCGAGAGGCGCAAGATGATGGTCCTGGGCGGAGGTCCCAATCGCATCGGCCAGGGGATCGAATTTGACTACTGTTGTGTTCATGCGGCGTTTGCCCTTAGGGACGAAGGATTCGAGTCCATCATGGTCAACTGTAATCCGGAAACCGTATCCACAGATTATGATACCTCGGACAAGCTATATTTTGAGCCCCTTACAGTGGAAGATGTGCTGAGTATTTACGAGAAGGAGAAACCAGAGGGCGTCATCGTGCAGTTCGGTGGCCAGACGCCGCTGAATATTGCCAGTGAGTTGGCCGAGGCAGGGGTGAATATTATCGGTACATCCCCCGACACCATTGACTTGGCCGAAGATCGGGACCGCTTCCGCCACATGATGCGTGAACTGGGAATCCCACAGCCCGATTCGGGCATGGCCAGCACCCTGGAAGAGGCATTCGAGGTGGCCCAGAGGATAGGCTATCCCCTGATGGTAAGGCCTTCTTACGTTTTGGGGGGCCGTGCCATGGAAGTGATTCACGACGAAAGTATGCTCAGATACTATATGGCGGCCGCAGTAGACGTATCCCCTGACCGCCCCATTCTTATCGACAAATTTCTTGAGAACGCCATTGAGGCTGAAGCGGATGCTATTGCCGATGGTAACGACGCCTTTGTCCCTGCCGTCATGGAACACATAGAACTGGCTGGTATTCATTCCGGAGACTCTGCTTGCGTGATACCGCCTATCAGTATCCCCGCCAAACACCTGGATACGATCTATGAATATACCAGGAAAATTGCCATCGAGCTGAATGTGGTGGGCCTCATGAACATCCAGTATGCCATAGCAGACGATACGGTTTACATCCTGGAAGCCAACCCAAGGGCATCGCGAACTGTTCCTCTTGTATCAAAGGTCTGTAATATCAGCATGGCACGTATTGCCACCCAGCTCATGTTAGGGAAAAAGATGAGTGATCTTGACATCAAACCGAAAACAATTCCCCACTTCGGGGTCAAGGAAGCGGTCTTTCCATTCAATATGTTTCCGGAAGTGGACCCGGTCTTAGGCCCTGAAATGCGCTCAACCGGTGAGGTGTTGGGGCTCGCCAATTCCTTTGGGCTCGCCTTTTACAAGGCCCAGGAGGGCGCATTACAGATACTCCCCTCGCAAGGGACGGTTCTTATGACGGTCTCTGAAAGGGACAGGCCCGCTGTCCTGGACGTGGCAAATCGGTTTCAAGAACTGGGATTTAAGATAAAGGCGACCAGAGGGACCCGGGAATTCTTGGCGGAAAATGGTATTGATTCGGAGCTGGTTTTGAAGATGCACGAAGGTCGCCCCAACATTGTGGATAGCATTAAGAATGAAGAGATTCACCTTGTTATCAATACGCCCACCGGCAGGCTCAGCAAACATGACGACTCTTACATCAGGAAGGCGGCTATCAAGTATAAGGTGCCCTATATCACGACGCTGGCCGCGGCAATAGCTGCCGCCAGAGGCATTGCTGCGGTCCGAGAAGGACATGGAAGGGCCAAATCCCTCCAAAGTTACCATGCAGATATAAAGTGATAAAGATTTCGCTTGACGTCTAAGGGCTTTTGTCCTTGTATTCAGGGTGAGGGTGAAGGAGAAGGAATTTGGTTTAAAGAGCAAAGGGGGGAATAATGAAGTGCCCAAAATGCGGGTATGTCAGCTTCGATTATAATGAATCCTGTCCCAAATGCGATGAGGACATTCGCGCTGAAAGAACCAAATTGAATCTTTCCGATTATAGATCGGATCCTCCTTTCCTCCTCAGCGCATTGACGGAAGAGGTTGATGAGTCGGAGGGTGAAACTGGAATAGATTTTTCTTTTGATCTTCAGGTGCCCGAGCCCCAAGGGGACATGAATTTGGTGAACGCAATCGAGACGGCAAGGGATGAAGTTTTGACAGATAAAGCTGAAAAAATTACTGTCGTGATAGATAAGAAGAAAGGGAGGATCTGGGCGGGGGCATAAGATCCGCCCTCCATTCTCTTCATGAGGCATCAATCTATGCGCCCTCTATGGCAAGCGCGAGGAGGCCGCTGAGACCTTTGAGCAGTAAAAGATCTTCCTCTCGAAAAGCCTGATACTCTCGAAGCCCTTCCACGTATAGAAGACCGCAGAGTCTGGAACGACTCCTCATGGGGACACACATGACAGATCTAATTCTGAGCGTTTCCCAGCTTTCCGAGAGAGGCGTCATTGTACCATCTGTTTCCATGGACATTTTTAGGGCCTTTCCACCTTTCAAGACCAGATCTACAACGGCCTGACTGTATGGGGCCGTTTCATCAACTTGCTCTTGGCGTGACTTGGTAAAATACTTTTTTATTTGCCCTTTTCTTTTATCCACAAGAAAAATAGCTGCCCTATCGATTCTCGGAAGGCTCTGGAAAAGGAGTCCCAAGACTTCTTCGAGAACCTCTTTGATTTCAAACGGCTCCTGTATGAGTTCAGAGACTTTACAGATCAATTCCAATTCCTTGCGCGTCCGCGAGCGTCGTTCCTCGGTAAGACGCGGCTCTGCATCTGGGGCTCTCTTGGTAGAGGGGGGCGCCACGTCCTTTATGGCGATAACTTCGTCTTCGGAAATTGTACCCAGACGAATTGTGGTGTGTCCTAATGATATGGTGTCTCCTTCTCCCACTTGAACGCCTTCGCCTGGCTCGATAGGCTCGCCATTAACAAGTGTCCCATTCGTACTTTTTAAATCCTCAACAAAGACTAAGTTCTCTAATCTAAATAGTTTTATGTGTTTTCTGGAAATTGAGCTGTCAAAGATTTGAAGGTCATTGGTTGAGGACCTACCCACAAAGACAGTATCTCCACTGAACGCAATGGTCTGGCCTTTCTGGGGACCTTCTATGACATGTAGCTCTGGCATGCAGGATTCCTTCCCACTCAAATTTTACCTACAAATTTGTATCTTTCAATCAATTTCTGACCTTTCCTATAGGTTATCAGCAATTTTTTGTTTATGCCACACCAAAGAGAAATTGCTCCATACACCTCAGTCGTCGCTACTGCGCATCTTACATCCAATGCCTTGCTGGTGATCAGGCATACCCCATAACCAGGCGATTTCAGCCCTGATACCTGAATGAGAAGGTAGATTTGGGGGGTTCTTAAGACCTTGATTTTGTGTTAGTGTGAATTCTTGTTGAGAAATCATATGGGTTCAGCCTGTCCACGAAACGAAAGTCTGTGAATGGGGATGTCCAAGTGAAACCATTGGCCTTGGAAGAGAATGAGGTCCTCTTTGGTGCGGATTCCACAGAAGGGATTGTGGCCGTAGAACCTGTGGGAGAGGAGGTGATGCGCCTCTTTGTCCGTCAGGGAGAAAGGCTGTTGGGGAAGGATGAGCCCTTTAGGCCTTTTTTGCTTGTAGAAGATGAAGATCTGATGGAGGGCTTCAAAAGGCCCTTTCAAGTGGAGCAACTCTCCGGCACCAACGAATACCGTTGCCTTACTCTCTTCGAATGCTGGGGAGACTGTCGAAAGGCCAAAACATATCTGCAGAAAAAGACAGGCGAACCCCCCTCTTCTCTCTCTGCGCCCTATCTCTTCCTCTCGGACCCTGTCCATCAGTTTCTCCTGCTCACAGGAAAGACCCTCTTCAAGGGGCTTCCTTTCACAAAACTCCACCGACTGGCCCTGGACATTGAAACCGCCTGCACGCTGGGATACGAATTCCCTAACCCGAGGAGGGAAGGGGATAGGATCATCTCCATTGCCCTTATGGACAATCATGGGTATGCAGAGGTCCTCTTTGGCCAGGAGATGGGGGAGAAGGAAATGCTCATGGCCTTGGGAGAGAGGATCTCACGCATAGATCCCGATGTACTGGAAGGGCACAACGTCTTCAACTTCGACCTGGAGTATATCGTGGCAAGGGCGCGGATGCAAAGAGTGGACCTCCATTGGGGGAGGGATGGAAGCAAACCGCGTATCCGGCGATCACGATTCAATGTGGCAGAGCGCACCATCGATTACACCCGCATGGAGATCTTCGGGCGACACGTGATCGATACCCTCTTTCTGCTCCAGTATTACGATGTGACGGCCCGGGAAATGGAGAGCTATGGGCTCAAGGCTGCGGCTCTGCATTTTGGCCTGGCCCCTGAGAACCGGACCTATGTCGAGACCGCCGATATCCAGTGGACCTATGATCATGAACCCGACGTGCTGAAAAGCTATAACCTGGACGATGTGAGAGAGACCTTGGCCCTCTCTGAACTGCTTGGGTACTCTTTCTTTTTGCAGGCCAGAATATTTCCCTTCTCGTTTCAGAATATCTTTGTGCGAGGAAATGCGACGAAAATTAACGCCCTCTTCCTTCGAGAATACCTCAGGCAGCGGGCCTCTGTTCCCAGGTCAGAGGGCGGGGGACCAGTTGAGGGCGGATATACGGATGTGTTTGTCACAGGCGTGGTGCACCATGTGGTCCACTGCGACGTGGCCTCCCTTTACCCCTCCATCATGCTCTCTTTTGACCTAAAACCTTCAAGCGACACCTTGGGTGTATTCCTGCCATTGCTAAAAGACCTGAAGGAGTTTCGTTTGGAGGCCAAGGGTCGGGCCCAGGAGGCCCGGTCCCCCCACGAACGGGATTATTACCAGGCACTGCAGCAGACCTTTAAGATCCTCATCAACTCCTTTTACGGCTACCTGGGCACATCGCTTCACCAGTTCTCTGACCCAGAGGTGGCTGCGGAGGTCACCCGTCAGGGAAGGGATCTGATCCAGCAGATGTTGGCGTGGCTTAAGAAGGAAGACGCCACACCCATAGAGATCGATACGGATGGCATCTACTATGTGCCCCCATCGGGAATCGAAACCGAAGAGGAGGCCAAGGCCATGGTGGAACGCCTCTCCCAGAGGTTGCCGGAAGGGATTGAGGTGGAAATGGATGCCCAATATGAATCCATGTTCTCCTACAAAAGCAAGAACTATGCCCTTCTGGACAAGACGGGGAAAATGATCATTAGGGGCAGCGCTCTTCGGTCCAGGGGCATGGAGAAATACCTCCGGGAATTCCTTTCAGCCATGATCAGGCGCCTGCTGGAGGGGAAAGGTGGGGAGGTACATCAGCTTCTGGCGCAATATCTGAGCAAACTGGAGAGCCATGAAATGGACATCTCCTTATTGGGCAAGACGGAGACCCTTGGAGAATCTCTCGATACCTATCGACAAAAGGTGCAGGCCAAAAAGCGCAATCCCGCGGCACCCTATGAGCTTGCCTTGGCTTCAGGCCGGGCGTACAGGGCTGGGGACCAGATTTCCTATTATGTGACAGGGGAGAAGAAAAGGGTGCGTGTCTACGACAATAGCAAGCTCGTATCCAGTTATGACCCTTCTCAGCCCGATGAAAACATCGCCTATTATAAGGAAAAGTTGTTGGCACTGATCAAGAAATTCCAGGAATTTGTGCCTCCTGATTAGCCATCCGCGCTCTTCTCCTTACTCGCTGCCGGAACATTGCAGAAGACCTAAGCATGATTAGATTACAAGGTAATAGAGAAACGAACGTGGAGGAAAAAGGAAATGAATGGAAAAACGCCCTGGAAAGAGATACGCTTCAAGCATGAACTGATTGATAAAGGGCTGGAGGCATTTGCCAGGGACTGGACAAAACTGACTGGCAAGGTCTCCGGGTAAGGGGGCAAGGAGCCTTTCCGCGAACGCGCTTGCTAGCCCTAGGAGAGTGTGTCCTGATGTCATTGCGAGGGAGTGAAACGACCGAAGCAATCTCTTGCCAATCGAGATTGCCGCGCCCTTCGGGCTCGCAATGACCAAGTAAAGAGTATTATTGGGTTTGTAAAACAGAAAACCAAAGTCAGGGGAGGCGTAATATGGGAAAGAGGATCTTAGTGGCTTTTGATGATTCAGACAATTCGATGCGGGCGGTGGAATTTGTTGCTCAATCCTTTACACCTGATCACGAAATCACGCTATATAGTGTGCTCCCAGATACGGCCGCTATCTGTGAGATGTATAGCCCTGAATTAACCCCCTACTTCCTGTCCCAACGGGACGCCTTCTGTTCCATTGAAGACAAAAAGAAGGATTTGGTTGAGGAGGCCATCAAAAGGGCTGAAGAACTTCTTGGCAAAGCAGGGTTTGAGGGGAAAAATATCACTGTAAAAGTGGAGACCCAAAAGAAAGGGATCGCAAGGGATATCGTCAATGAGGCGAGTTCCGATTATGATGCGGTCGTGTTGGGAAGAAGGGGACTGTCAGGAATCAAGGAATTTCTCCTAGGCAGTATTTCCCAAAAAGTCCTCCACTCGGCGAAAAACGTCTCAGTGCTGTTGGTCGATTAACCGCCTCTCCTATATGGGAGGTGCAATGGTCACCAAGACACGCATGTCTGTTTTGGCACGCACACCATGGGGCTCTGCAATTTCAGAAACCAACACATCCCCCGGCTCTGCGGGCAATGTGCTCTCATCCTTACCCAAGAACTCACCGCTCCCTTCAAGAATCGCAATGCTCACCTGGCCTTCAATTTCATGGGCATGAACGGGAAGTTCCTGTCCTGCCTTGAAGTTAAAATTCAGGATCTTGAAGTAAGGAGAGTCGTGTACGAGAAGCCTCTTAAAGGCCAACTCATCGAAACCGCTTTCCTCATATAGTCTCACTCTTTTCATATCTATTTGCTCCTTTCTTTCTTCACCCCCACCCCGCCCACCATCGCTCTCGATCAGCCAAGGTGGGCGGGCTCCTCGCAATGGCATTTTAAGACATCGATTTTTTCAACTAAGTACTAGAATTTCATGGCCTCAGTCTCAAAGATGTGGCGTCGAAAAGGTGACATATAAATAATAGGGTGCCAGGAGGGCAAGTATGAAATTGGGGACCCGCATAAGGGAGTATTTGAAGCGTCAAATAGGGCGAGTCCCCAAAACTCCGTATCATGTTAGGCAGCGAGCTTTTCTCTGCCTAATAACTCTCCGCGTGCGCTGATTACAACCTTTTCCATGGGGACTTTCTTTCCTGCCGCCTCCATGCCTCTCTCCACGATGATGGGCAGGCCTTGGCAGCAGGGCACTTCCATGACAACGACGGTAACGCTTCTGACACCGGCCGTGTTAAAGATATCAGCGAATTTCTGAACATATTCCTGTACGTCATCAAACTTGGGACATCCCACCATAACCACCTTTCCTTTCAGAAAGTCTTGGTGGAAATTGGGATAGGCCACAGGCGTGCAGTCTGCTGCCACCAGAAGATCTGCCCCTTTTAGAAATGGCGCAGTGGGTGGCACCAATTTGATCTGGACGGGCCAATGGGCCAGTGCTGATTCAGCCCGCGCCTGAACAGCCGGATCACCGGATCCTTGCTGGGGTACAGCCTGAGCAAAGGACTGGATCTGGGTGGATGGGCATCCACAGGCCATAGTCGCCTCTTCAACCGGCTCTTCCTGAGGTTTTGAACTCAAATATTCTTCCACAGCCTCCTCATCGAATTCGTCTGCTTCGCGTTCCACCACTTGAAGTGCGCCGGTTGGGCACTCACCCAAACAGGCGCCGAGACCGTCACAGTAGAGGTCAGCAACCAGTTTGGCCTTTCCATCCACAATTTCCAGGGCACCTTCAGCACATGAGGGTATACACTGTCCACATCCATCGCAAAGCTCTTCATCGATTTCTATGATCTTTCTGTTTACTTTCATAATGTCCTCCTTATCAAGTGTCTAAAGTGATCTAAAATGCCTAAAGTTATAAGAGTAGCTAGCACGCCGCTCTAGCGGTCATTAACCGCTCAGTAAAACGTGCTGAGCTAAATTTCTTCCGCTTTCTGTAAGAAAGGATTTCTCGATGAGGCTAGCCATCTTCTCTGGCTCCGCCGGACTTTCCTTCTGATTATCCTCCAGGTTGGCAATCATATCCGCATCGTAGACGCTCTTGAAATTGATGTTCTCCTCTGGGCCGGGATGATGGTGATGTCCCACGATGTCACAGACCTCTTCGATCAACTCCTCCCTGGCGCCCAGCTTGTCCAATATCTCCTTTGCCACTGGTGGTCCTTCTTCCTCCTGGTATATGGCCGCAGTGCTCTCATGCTTGCGTTCCGCCTCCTTGATCCCGATATCATGCAGATAGGCAGCGGTTAATATCACGGCCAAGTTGCCCTGTTCCCCTTTACCTATCTTCTCCGCGTACCTGGCGACCCGCGTGGCATGGCCAATACGCTTGAAATCCTTCTTGAAATACCGTTTCATCTCGATGGCCACCCGATCCTTTAGCAGATTCTCTTTCTCGGCAATGAGTTCCGGAGGGAGGTCCCCGATGCATTGCTCCGCGTACTGACAGTAAGAGGCGCAACCAAAATCCATATCGGGATTCAGAAAGCGGTGACCACATTTTTTGCACCTGCGGGTCGTATCATCCTTAAAGAACTCCACTTCATATCCGCACTTGGGACATTTGGCCTCAAAAATGGCCCCCGGCTTCCAATACCGGCTATCCTGTCCTGGGCATTTCATGGTTTTCCTCCAATCGATCTAAAAAGTGACTTTGCCAATGTGCTTTTGCCGCTGTTCTTGTTTGAGAGTATAAATTATAGGCTCGCCATTGTCTTTGACTTAGGTCAAGCAAAGCCATTTTTTATTCTGTTCGGTAAGGTGTTAATTTTGCTGGTGTATTCCCAAAAGAGCAATCTCGTTCAAAAGCTTAAATCCGGGGCCTCAAATTGTCTTTGACTTAGATCAAGGCGGGTTTTTAAGGCTTAGATTTTGAGAGGGCACAGGAAAAAAAGAGAAGCATACGGGAGGGAATACCAGGTAAAACAGAATCAGCCTGTCCAATTATGAAAGACGGGTTTCTTCCCGCACCGGGCGGTAAGAAACCCGTCATACGAGGTTTACTTGAGGATTGCCTTCAGATCCTCCTCCGGCGTGCTGATGGGCATGATATTAAAGTTCTTGACCAGTACATCCAGCACATTGGGGGTGATGAATGCAGGCAGACTAGGTCCCAGCCGAATATTCTTGATACCGAGATGGAGGAGTGTGAGAAGAATGGCGCAGGCCTTCTGTTCGTACCAGGAAAGGATCATGGAGAGGGGCAGTTCATTCACATCCACATTGAAGGCCTTGGAAAGGGCCACAGCAATCTGGATGGCCGAGTAGGCGTCGTTGCACTGGCCGATGTCCAGAAGCCTTGGGATGCCTCCAATATCTCCCAGATCCTTATCAAAGAACCGGAACTTACCACAGGCCAAGGTCAGCACCACACAATCCTTTGGAACCTGTTCTACGAATTTTGTGTAATAGTTTCTACCTGGTTTTGCCCCATCACAGCCAGCGACGAGGAAGAAATGCCTTAAGGCGCCGCTCTTAACGGCCTCGATAACCTTGTCTGCCACACCCATTACGGCATTATGGCCAAAACCGCACATAACAGATCGGCCGTTGGCATCTTGCGAAAAACCGGGCATCTCAAGGGCTTTTTCGATCACAGGCGTAAAGTCTTTATCCCCAATATGGGTGACACCAGGCCAGCCAACAAGGCCCGTAGTAAATATATTGCCATTATATGATTCTTTTGGTTTTTGGATGCAGTTGGTGGTCATCAAAATGGCACCGGGGAAATCCGCGAACTCCTTAGTTTGATTCTGCCAGGCCGTTCCGTAATGGCCATAGAAATGGTCATACTTTTTCAGTTCTGGATAGCCATGGCAGGGAAGCATTTCGCCGTGGGTATATACATAAATCCCCTTCCCTTCGCTCTGCTTCAGAAGCTCTTCCAGGTCCTTTAGGTCATGTCCCGAAACCAGGATGGCCTTTCCCTTTTTGGCTCCCAGCGGGACTTTTGTAGGGACTGGATGTGCATAGGCCTCGGTGTTCGCTTTATCTAGAAGTTCCATGGCTCTCAGATTGATTTCCCCGCATTTGAGAACCAGCCCAACCCAGTCTTCGAGAGTCAAGGCCTTGTTTAATGTGGCCGCCAGCCCCTCATGGATAAAGGCATAGACTGCATCATCCTCTTGACCCAGGATCTGGGCATGATCTGCGTAGGCAGCAACGCCTTTAATGCCATAAATCAACGTTTGTTGCAGGGAATGGATGTCCGGATCAAGATCGGCATCAGATTTCACACCGACACCCTCACCCTGCTTGACCATTCCATCCAATGAAGACTCGGGCCCAAATGCAGCAGGTCCGTACGCGAAATCCACCTTACCGCCAGCTTCTCTGACTTTTTCTTTGAGCTGGTCCCTGAGTGCAACCGCGCGATTGATCAGCCCTTGGAATCTCTCCGCATCAAAATTCACATTAGTCAGCGTGGAGAAGGTGGCTTCAGCGGTGAATACGTTCACCTCCCTATCCGTCACGCCCACTTTGCGCCCCTCAACGGCAAAAAGAGACAGCCCTTTCAAAGCATAAATCAAAAGGTCTTGAAGGGCCGCCACATCCGATTGTTTTCCGCAAACACCCACCTTAGTGCAGCCCTCCCCTTTGGCCGTTTGCTCACATTGATAACAAAACATAATATTCCTCCTTGTTTCTAAGTTTATTGAAAACGAAGTTTCCTTTGACGTTTGAGAAGACTATGAGGTAAATAGTGCAACCTTACCTTGACTTAGGTCAAAAAAATGTGATTTTTTCCTTTTCTATTTAATTTTTCCCCTGTAGAGGCGGAGGCTGTTTGAGACCACCGTGATGCTGCTTATGGCCATGGCCAATGCGGCTAGGATGGGATGGAGTTGTCTCAAGAAATGGGGGAGGAATTCGAAAGGATAAAGCACCCCGGCTGCGACGGGGATCAGAACAACATTATAAAAGAAGGCCCAGAAAAGATTCTGCTTGATCGTCCTCATCGTGGTCCTGCTGAGATCGATCGCCCTGGAAACACCGGTCAAGTTACCGCTGGCCAGAATCACATCGCCTGTTTCAATGGCCACATCCGTCCCAGTCCCGATGGCCAGGCCCACGTCGGCCTGGGCTAAGGCAGGTGCGTCGTTGATGCCATCGCCTACCATCCCCACCTTTTCCCCTTTATCCTGGAGTTCTTTGATCTTGGCCGATTTCTCTTCAGGCCTCACTTCCGCCACCACCTCATCAATATTTACGGCTGAAGCAATGGCTTTGGCGGTCTGGATATTGTCTCCGGTGAGCATGACCACCTTCAGGTTCTGCCTGTGGAGTTGTTCAATGGCTTCTTCCGATTCGGGCTTGAGGGTGTCTGCGACGGCAATAAGCCCTGCTGGCCTGCCTTCAATGCTCACCACCATCACCGTCTTTCCCTCATCCTGTAACGCGCGAACCCGATTTTTTTCACTATCAATATTCAATCCCAAATCATCAAACCATTTGGGCTTTCCCACCAAGACTTCCTGCCCATTGATATTTGCCTGAACGCCAAGCCCTCTTGAGGCCTTGAAGGCATCAGGCTCAAACAGATCAACCCTCCTTTTCTCTGCCTCTTTGACAATGGCACGTCCAATGGGGTGTTCAGATCCCCTCTCTACGGATGCTGCGAGCCGTAAC
The DNA here is from genome assembly GCA_050124735.1 of Desulfobacteraceae bacterium. Taxonomy (GTDB): domain Bacteria; phylum Desulfobacterota; class DSM-4660; order Desulfatiglandales; family HGW-15; genus JASFEQ01. The sequence continues at coordinate 23,967 of JASFEQ010000003.1, forward strand.
AGTTCTTTCTCGTCTTTGACCACGGAATCGGAAGCCATCACATTCACGACGGATGGCTTGCCCAGGGTAATGGTCCCGGTCTTGTCCAGGACAACGGTATCCAGCTTCGTGGCCATTTCCAGGGCCTGGCTGTTTTTGAAGAGCATACCCTTTTCCGCGCCCTTTCCTGTGCCTGCCATGATAGCGGTAGGTGTGGCCAAACCGAGGGCACAGGGGCAGGCAATGATGAGCACGGCCACCATGCGGATCATGGCCGGTACGAACTCCCCTCCAATGGCCCACCAGAGGACAAAGGTCAGGAATGCTATACTGATGACCCCGGGCACAAATACAGCGGCAACCCTGTCTGCTAAGGCCTGGATGGGGGCCTTGCTTCCCTGCGCCTCCTGAACAAGCCGGACAATGCGAGCAAGAGCCGTGTCCTTTCCCACAGCAGTGGCCTCAAATTTAAGACGCCCTTCTCCATTAATGGTTCCTCCGGTTATCTTGTCTTCCGGTCCTTTGTCCACGGGAATCGGCTCACCGGTCAGCATGGATTCATCCACTGTAGACTCCCCATCACGCACCACCCCGTCCACAGGGATGCTCTCACCAGGACGGACAATAACCATATCTCCCACCTTGACTTGGGAAAGGGAGATCTCATTTTCTTTTCCGTTCTCCAAGATGGTGGCGGTTTTCGGGCGCAGACCCATCAGTTTGCGAATGGCCCCACCGGTTCGGCCCTTGGTCCTTGATTCAAGCATTTTCCCCAGTTTGATCAGGGTAATAATGACAGCCGAAGTCTCAAAATAGACATGCTTACCCAGAGAGGGATAAAGAAGGAGAGCCAGGGAGTAGAAATAGGCGACTGAGGATCCAAGAGCCACCAGCACATCCATATTGGCACTCTTGTTTCTCAGGCTCTTAAGACCCCCGGTATAGTAATCCCAACCGGTGTAGAATTGGACTGGCGTTGCCAGGGCCCAAAACAACCAGTTCACCCAGGTGGCATGGCTCCATAACCCGAGGAGACCAAAATCTCTTCCCATGCTGAGAATAAAGAGGGGCGTCGTGAACAGAAGACCGACCAGGAATTTTCGAGTCTGATTTCTTATTTCCGCATTACGTGCGGCCAGCTCTGCATCTTCACCCTCCAATATGTCATCAGGACGGATGGCGCCGTAACCAGCCCGTTCAATGGCGGCAATCATCTCGTCCAGATTGGTCATAGAGGGAATATATTCAGCCAGAACGCGCTCTGCCGCAAAATTGACGGATGCCTGCACCACCCCGGGCACCTTTTTATTTAAGGTCCGCTCAATGGTCATGGCACAATTGGCACAGGTCATTCCTGTCACCGGGAATTCAACGGTCGCCTTGGCAATCCCGTAGCCCACATCCTGAATTTTCTTGATAACGTCCTCAACCTGGATCTGGTCGGAGTCAAAGGATATGGACGCCTGCTCTGAGGCAAAATTGACATTTGCCACCTTGACCCCGGGAAGTTTTTTCACATTTCTTTCAATGTTCAGGGCACAGTTGGCACATGTCATCCCGGTCACAGGCAGGTTTACGTTTTTCTCAGTCATGGGTGAACTCTTCAAAAGTTAACTAGCTTTCAAGGGCAAAGCCTAATCTGCCCCAGCGCATGTTAAGGTGGCTGATACTAGATGCTAGATACTCGATACTGGATGATAAGGAAAAAGGATATTTTCATGTGTCATCGAATCTATCCAGAATCCAGCATCCGGGATCCTGCATCGCGAAGCCTCAGGTCCGCGGAGGCGGACGGGCTTCGCTATTCCGTGGCTGGGTAATTTATCTCCTTCAACATAGACTTGATCTTATCCACTGTGGCAGGGGCATCATAATCTACAGAGATCTCCTTTGCATTGGGATCACCCTCCACTTTTGAGACCCCCTCCATCTCACCCAGCTCCCTCTGAATGGTCATTACACAATGCCCACATGATATGTTCGGGACGGAAAATTTATGTGTTTCCATAGCCGTCACCTCCTTTTAAGTTTACTTAATCAAGATAAATCTCCATAACATTATGTCAAGGAACATTGTGGTACCCCAATTTTATCTCATCTGTCTGAAAATTTTAAAAAAACGCTTGACTCTATATTTGGTATGGGACTTATCATACATATTTTGGTGGGAGGATGCAGGCGTGGACTGGGTGGATACGGGACAAGCCCAAGAAAGAAAAAGCGGACGGCTATTGCTGACGATTTTCGTCGTTCTGCTCGTCGCCATCCCTATCATCCTTATTACTTTAAAGGAAAAGGGTTCACACTCAAGATTTATAAGGCCCCTTCAGGAGGGCAAACCGGCGCCCCATTTCACGTTTCCCGATCTGGATGGCAGAAAGGTCAGCTTACCCGACTTCAGAGGCAAGGTGGTTCTCGTCAATATCTGGGCCACCTGGTGTCCCCCGTGCAGGGATGAGATGCCTTCCATGCAGAAGCTTTATGAGAGGTTCAAAGGTGAACACTTCGAAATACTTGCGGTCAATATAAACGCGGACGGACGTGAAGCTGTGGCTCCCTTTATGCAGCAAATGAATCTGACGTTCCCTGCTTTACTGGACCCCAAGGAGAAGATCCGGAGCCTTTACGGGATAACGGGGGTCCCAGAGAGCTTCATTGTTGACAGGGAAGGCATTCTTGTTAATAAGGTCATTGGTCCAATGGACTGGTCGAGTCCAAAGGTTTTTGATTTTTTCCAAGAACTGATTCAAAGGCTAGGCTCCTGAACCAACCCTCGCTCTTGTGAATTCGTCAATTATCTCTATTTTTGATATCATAAGTCATTTCTCCACTTTTTGTGAAAAATCCATTGCATCGCGATGAGTCCCATTTCCATAAAATTTCAGAGTTTTGCTTAGCCTATGAAAAAACGACGGGAAAAATGGATTGAGCGACTGGCCAATGCGGGAAGTCTCCCTGAAGACACCAGAGACCAGCGGCTGCGCAAGGCGATTCTTGTGTTCTTGGCGAGTATTTATTGTATCGCAGGGATCATTTGGGGGATTTCCTATTTTGCTTTAAGGTTGCCCCTTTCGGGCATTATTCCTCTCGCCTATTCTTTCATCTCCGGGTTAAGCCTCTTTTATTTCTTTTGGACTAAACGCTATGGAGTTTTCCGTTTCAGCCAGCTTTCACTCATCCTTCTCTTACCCTTTTTGCTCCAATACAGTTTAGGGGGGTTTGCCGCATCCAGTACGGTTATGATTTGGTCTATCCTGTCGCCTGTTGGTGCACTCATGTTTGCTGGAACGAGCAGGGCACTGCCCTGGTTCTTGGCATACCTGGTACTGATGGTCATTACCGGTCTGTTTGACCCGAAGCTCGCACAAGATCCGGCCACCATCCCTTCGGGATCCAAAGTGGTATTCTTCATTATGAACCTTGGTGGTGTGTCCAGCATTTTTTATGTGCTCCTGCGATACTTTGTCCGCGAAAGAGAGCTGGCCATGGCCGTATTGGACAAGGAGCATAAACGTGTCGTCCAGGAAAAAGATCGGTTGGATAAGATTAAGCGCGTCATGGCAAATTTCGTTCCGGAAACAGCGAAAACTATTATTGAAAAAGATCCAGAAAAGGGTTCGTTGGATAAATATGTACAGGATGCTACCGTCCTTTTTTTAGACATTGAAGGCTTTACCGCCCTGTTGCAGAAATATTCCACGGAAAGGATCAACCATGTGATCGAATCCTACTTTTCCATCTTTTATGACTTGATCCAAAAGAGCGGAGGTGACGTTAACGAGATGGCCGGAGATGGGATGATGGTCATATTTCTGGCACCTGATGCCATAACACGGGCGAAAAGTGCGGTTCGGGCAGCGTTGGAGATTCAAGAACAATGCATGAAGTATGCAGAAGAAGGGGATGCCTTTCTGTTTCCCATCCAGGTCAACATTGGCATTTGTTCCGGAGAGGTTTATTTGGGATCAACCAAAATGAGGGGGACGGGAGGAGACCGCTGGACCTTCACCGCATCAGGCCCGGTCACCATTGTGGCAGCACGCCTTTCAGACTATGCTCAAGGTGGGCAAATTCTGATTGGACAAGAGACGGCCCGCCGTATTGGAAACGACTTCCCCTTAAAACATCTCGGAAAAGTCCAGCTAAAGAATTTCAGGGATCCTGTGGAGGTTTCCCAGGTCATATCTTAGTAAATGAGATGCGAAGTATGTTTTTCCATCTATGGGAGCTTCCCTCCAAGATGTCGCTCAAGGTCCACGAGGGCACGTTGGAGTTCCATCTGGGTCTGCAGTAAATCTAACTGAGTCCGCATGAGCCCCTTTTGGGCTTCCAGGAGGAAGAGCCGGTTCAACTGCATGGCGTTGACCCACTTTTTCGTATAGTCTAAAGCCTTTTGGCGAAGCGGAATCACTTGATCCTCTAATATATTGGCTCTTGTCTTGTGGAGATCGATTCTTTCCAGATCTCTAATCACTTCTTCCTTGATCTGCTGCTCAACGGCCTGGAGCTTCTTTCGGGCCCTACGCACCACGTAATGGGTCTTTGCAATCTGGGCCTGATTCTGATCGAAGATGGGGAGCTGGATATCAATACCAGGACCAAACACCTCTTCCCTTTCAATGCCCCTTTCATAGGAAAGCAGGAAGTTTACCTCCCTGAAGACGTATACTTTTTCCAACGCCAATTTTCTTTCGGCTTCGGTGATTTTAAAACGGGCCATCTGAATATCAAAACGATGGCTGAGCGCTTGTTGCAATGCTTCTTCTAGTTTAGGATTCTCCTTGAGATGAAATGTTTGGCTTTCCGTGATCTTGTAATTTGTTAGATCTCTGTTAAGCCCCAAGACCTGATCGAGATGCGCTTTCGCGATGGATAACTCCCTCTGAATACGATAAAGCTCCATCTGGGCCTCGACCACCATGACTTGTGAAAAGTAAATATCCAGGTCACTTGAGAATCCAAACTGGTGACGCATTTCCACACGATCGTTAATCTCTTGAAACTTCCTTAGAATTTCTTCTGTTTGTTCCTGTCCCAACCGCAAATAATATAAAGCATCAAAAGCCCGCTTCGCCTCTGCGGCTGTGTCCAGAACGATTTGATTCACTCTCATCATGCTTATTTCGAGTTGAGCGGCGGCCACCTTTTTCCGAAAAGGGATCTGCCAAAAGTCTGAAAGACTAAAAAAACCTATAGCATCTATGTTCGTACTGCCTCCGTTAAGAGGGAACCGGAACAGAGCTGCGATACTGGGATTGCGAAAGAGCCCTGCTTGGACCAAGTCGGATTTGGAGATTCCGATCTCTTCAAAAGTGCTCTGGAGGAGACGATTATTAAAAAGGGCAACCTTGACCGCCTCATCCCTCGATAGGCCATCAGCCAAGATTTCTTTTATCTCTTTGCGGATGGAGGTTTCCTCTCCTTCTGATTGTTCCCAGAGAAGTTCGTGCCCTGTGCGCTCTGAGGACTTTTTCTTGAACCGAGACCATTCCTCATCCGTTTTGACGGTGGCGCATCCCAGTAACATCAATAAAGGCAACGTTATCCCCAGGAGGATGATCGTGTTCCGCCTCATCTGGTACCTCCTTTCATCTGATAATGGCCTATTTTTTCTTTACCTAGGAATCACATTTAGAAAGGTAAACATGCCCCCTCGCGGCATGACCCCCATTGGGATATCTGCGTGGGCGTTGATCACATGATGAAGTTTGTGACAGTGGATTCGCCAAACACCCGGGTTTGAGGCAATGAACTCCACATCACGGGTCGTTCCAGGAGGCACATTGATGGTATTACCAGGCCATTGGGCCGATTCAGGAATGGGCCCTCCTTCAGTCCCAACCACCTTCCAGGTGTGCCCATGCAAGTGGATGGGATGGCTCGTCATGGTCAGGTTCCCGAAACGGATGCGAACTCGTTCACCCTGTCTGACACTCATGACCTCAATATCCGGCGCAACCTTTCCGTTAAAAGCGAACCAGTTGAAATCCATAGTGACTAGATTGGGTCGGTCGTTTCCAGGGAGCAAAGCAAAGGCATGGAGCATGATGGCATAGTCTTTCTGAGCTCTATGTTTATACTTCTTAGGATGAATGACAAAAAAGCCTCCCAATCCCATCCCATCCTGTTTCATCATGTTAAATCCGGTGTGATACATATACGTACCCACTTGATGAAGAGAAAATTCATAAGTGAACGTGCCACCTGGCGGTATGGGCTTTTGCGTCACACCTCCCGCTCCGTCCATGTCATTGGGCACCTCAAGCCCATGCCAGTGGATGCTCGTGGGCTCGGGTAACTCATTCTTTAATATAATACGGACCCGATCTCCCTCTGTGGCCTCTATGGTAGGTCCAGGCATTGTCCCATTGTATCCCCAGGCTTTTACCTCCTTCGGAACGCTCATATGGTGCATGCCCCCTTTGACACGATAATGTTCCTTAATGATGGAATCATCTGGCATACGCCCGTCGGTGAGAAAATGCTTCACAGGCTGGGCAATCAGAGTAAAAACCTTCACTTTGCCATCCATCGCATAGCCCAGAGGGGGTACATTGAGTGTGTGAACCTGACCCATCTGCTTCCCTGTTAAGGGAGGAGGAGGTGAGATGGATAATTGGGGATCTGCCCAGGGAAAGAGTGGTTCCGGCATATGAGAGCCATGGTCTTCACTCTTGGATGTCTTATCAGGCGCGACGCTTTCATCCATGGCGTGTCCCGAATGGCCATGTCCGGGCTTCATTTCATCCTTTGCCCATGAAAGGCTTAGGCATGACATGAACAAAATGAAAGAGGAGGAAACCAATAAGAAGAGTGATATATGCCGTCCTTTCATTTTTTCGACCTCCTTGTTATTTATGTAGCACCGCTGGGCGAGCGGTTGAGCACCCGGCTCTAATGAAATGCTGTTGATCCTGTAAATCCTGTTAAAGGGAGGATAGTTTAAGCCTTGCCTTGAAAGCCCTCCACCACATACAACTTCACATTGCCTTGGATTCCCTTTAGTTGAGCTTCAAAAGATTTTTTGACCGTCAGTTGATCTCGGGCAGCGCTGTACACAGACTGGGAAATGACCACTTCTCCCCCTTCTGCCTCGGATTGAATCCGTTGCGTCGCATTCACCGCTGACCCAACAATGCCGTACTTGGCCCTCGTTTCAGAACCTATGTTGCCTACCACCACCTCTCCTGCATTCAGACCAATGCCCATCTTGAGCTCAGGTAGATCTTCCGCTCTATTCTCAGCGTTAAAGGCCTCCATAATCTTTTGCATCTCCAGGGCACAGCCAATGGACCGGTTGATTATCGGTGCCACTGGCCCCTCAAGTGGATCAAAAAAGACCAGGAGTGCGTCACCAAAAAAATCCACAATAATTCCCTGGTGCTTCTGGATCGTCTCAATGATCCGAGAAAAGTAGCGATTCAACATGTGGATAGTCAAATCAGGACTTAACGTTTCTGAAAGAGGCGTAAAGTCTCGAAGATCTGACATTAAAATGGCGACTTCGCGTTTTTCTCCGCCAAGTCGGCTAGCTTCGGGTCGCCGCATCAGCTCTGTAGCAATTTCTTTATCCACGTATCTTCCAAAGGTGTTGCTAATAAAATCTCTCTCTTTCAGACCCTGGACCATGGTATTAAAGCTCTGGACCAGCTGACCTATTTCGTCCGAAGTCTTCACCGGCAGGGGCTCACCATAGTCACCACCTGCCACTTGTTCTGCTGCTTTAGAGATCTGCCCGATGGAGCGAACCATCTTTCCGCCCACATATCGAATCAGCAATAAGATCAGGGCTATGCAAAGGGTTCCAGCTATCACATAATAGAAACGATATTTCACGATCGGTGCCAAGACTTCTTCACCGGGCGCAAAAAGTACCATGGTCCAAGGGGCTTGCGCTATCCTGTAGAACCCGCCCACCTTCTCCGGTGGATGGCCCGGGCCCAGAATGGTTCCAAATGGCTTTTCTTGCATCTCTTCGAGGATGGCCAGTTCTAGGAGATCATTATTTTCCCCAAGCCGCACCTGCCCCTTTTCTGAAGCCTCACTTTTGGCAAGGTATCTACCGGAGTTGTCAACAAGGTAGGCAAGATCGCTTTGCCACCAACCGAATGCGCGGATGTCCTGCATCAAGTACTCAAAGCGCATGGTCACCTTCAGTTCACCCACTTTGGTGCCATCTTCATCCTCAAGCGTAGAGATTAAAGAGACCGTCTCTTCGCCTGCCTGTGCGTCATACACGGGTGCTGTTATTTCAGAGATCCTTGCACGGTGAAAGCGCATCATGCCGCTCCGGTTGCTGCCGATTCCTCTACCCATACCCATTCCCATACCGGGCATTCTCATTTCCAAGGGTTCTTCGTCAAACACTTCCAGATCAACGCTGCTCACACCATCAAGATCTCTTATCCGATCAAGAATCCAGGCGTGGACATTGAACATTTCCTGATCATTTGCCGCCTTTCCAAACATCTTAATCCGCATAATGGGCTGGCTCAGACGCATATCCACGTGGTGGGCAGCCCGTTCTAGCTTGAGTATGGCAGCCTCTCTCCATTGACTCAGCATAATGCCCCTGGCATAGAGAAAACCTAGAAATCCCATAGCAAAAAGGAGCAATGCGGCTGGGAGCAATAGAAAGAGAACAAGGCGTTGATGAAGACTTCTAATCATGGTAAGAACTTATGAAATTTGCTCTTTTGTGGGGATATCTCCGGTTTTTTCCACCGCTGGAGTAGGACATTTATTGGTAAGTTATTTTTCCTAATTGGCGTGCGACAGCTTGCTTCGGTCACCTGCTGTTCTCGCAACATGGCCATTTTTAAAATAGACAGCATAGGCGAGTTTTCTCTCGATATGCGTATAGTGGTCGATGATGATTTCATATTCCCACTTTTCTTCATCCCCTTGCTGGGAGATCGTGTCTGCTTTTCCCAGTGCCTCCCAGACCATCTCGCGCGTCATCCCGATTTCCACTCGCCTGGCTGCCACCTTTTGGACGGTAACCTCATCCCACTGAGGATGCCGATTTTTGATCGTCTCAACCCGATAGCCCCTGCGTTGACCACTCTGCAATTCAAACTTCTTTGAGGCACAACCACCCATAACAAGAGCCACCATCAGAGTAACTATGATCATTCTTATCCACATCTGAGATCTCCTCTCTCAATCAAAAATTTCATTCTGCCTAAGATTGTGTAAAACTACAGCCTCAAAACAGCCATAGGTCCTAACGGCCTCTTTACCATGTATGGGTTCACAACTCAACAAAGGGGGAGTACAGATGACTTGAGACGAGAGGCCGTTAATATTAAAGACATTCTACGAGACTGTCGAAAAACCGGCTTCTGAGAGGCTGATGGAAAATCTCCATATGCAA
>JASFEQ010000004.1:0-32277 GCA_050124735.1 Desulfobacteraceae bacterium
TTCCTTTCCGCTCAAAAGCTCAATCATCTGCTGACGAATGGTCTGCAACTGATGTCTTTCCTCGCTTTCCTAGAGAATTCTCGAAAAGAACTGGCTTAGAATATTTTTAGGGGTTAACCCATTAAATGGCAGGGCCAACCCCTTTAATTGGCATGGCGCGCCTGGCACGACTCGAACGTGCGGCCTGCGGATTAGAAGTCCGCTGCTCTATCCAGCTGAGCTACAGGCGCATAAGATTATTTTAAAATGTTTACACCATCTCCCAGGAAAATTCAATAAACTCCCACTTGACTGCACCGCTTCCCAAAAAAGGAGATCTCCCCGTTTTATGTATATTTTAGTTGACACATTATCTTGAATGTTATAGGATGTGTATTATTTTGTATAACAACATGGGGATCATGAGCAGTCTTCTTAATGTGTGTATCTTTTTAGTTACTCTTTTCCTCCTGTTTCTCGCTCATTTTCTATAATTGCCATCACAGCGTTTAGGCAAATATCTAAGGAAATAAGGGGCACCAATGAGACCAAAACCTAAGGAAACAGAGACAATAGTGGACCTGAAGAGATGGGATACCCAGACATTGATAAGGTGTCACAATTCCTGGTGTGGGGAGATTTCTTTTAAGCACGAATTTAGGGAAAACGATTGGAAGTGTCCTCACTGCGGGAAACGTATTTCAAAACCTGAGTGATCCCATTTACATAATAGTAAACTAAGGCTTCCTGCATTATGAGAAATCCCTGCCCCTCCTACCCCTAAAGATTGGTATGAGGGGCTTTTTTTGTCCCTATGACACTTCTTTCACTGCATTAGTATAATATGCAAGGATTACAGAAGATTTGATAAGAGGGAAAAGATGCGCTTACCTATTGACAGGGCTGTAGGGAGCCACGCTAGTGAGCCTGTCGAACGGCTTGTCGAATGGCCCTTCGACTTGGCTCAGGGCCGTGAGCTTGTCGAACGGCAGATGGGCGTTTTCCGACAGCCTCAATCCCAGTCTGGACTTACCAAGAGCTTCTGTCCAGGATAAATGGTTTCAGATGGGTCTAGTTTGTTAAGGCGAACGATCTCCTCCACCGACATGCCATATCTTTTTGCAATATTCCAGAGGGTTTCCCCAGGCTCAACCTGGTGGACCCTGTGTAATGCCCTTTGAGAGGAAGTCTTTCTTTCTTCTGAATCACTAATGAACGCCCTTATCCTCTCTTTGAATTCCGGGTCCTCTATTTTGGCTATTGCATCTTCGGAGATATGGTAGTAGATGAGGCCCTTTGAGCTCTTGGTCAATATACCCTTTTCTGTGACAAACAGTAATAGCTTTTCTTTAAAAGCTTGATCTTGCACCCCATACACATCATCTTTTGACACAAAAAATCCACTATCTATCTCCGCCAGATTATCTATCTTTGAGGCATTCTCAGAGGAGTCCGCTAGCGGACAGAACAGCCCTCCTAAAAGGCAAAACACGAGAAGGCAGACTAAAGTCTGGGTGTTCTCCTTTTTGGCTGTTTTCCGCCTCAACTTGCTCAACATGGCACCTCTCCAGCTCTGGCGGTTTTCATATCACTTGCCATCAAGGGACGCAACATGAAACAAGACTCAACAAACAAAAATTAGGATGGAGGTCTCACTCTGTTTAGCCGCCACCGAGAAAAAAAGATTTGCGATGGAGTTAAGTCTCAGAGTAGGCCCTTTTGGGGGTCAAAATTTGAAGGGACATTGTTTATCATCTCTGAAACGAGTTCCCTATCTCCCCAGTTGAGGACCTGATGCAGCAGGAAATTTGTATTTTGTTCCAGTTGATGCATGGTCTCTGCAAGGGCCTTGAGTTGTGTAAGGTTCTTTTTAGATCTTTCACGAGAGGGGATCTGTAAGGTGGGGTTGCTAAGCATATTAATCAACTTCTCAAGGACTTTGGCATCAAAATGATCGTTGTTTGTGTAAATGAGATTGACCCAATCCCATTTAAGCGCCTCCGGTACTTTGTCATATGCGGAAAGGACTTCAGGATTTCGACCTATGTGGAGGGATTTTTTTAGTCTTTCGATGGTTCCCCAGATTTTCCTCTGTATCTCTTCTCCCTGTGGATACCTGTAAAGAAGATCTTTCCATCTCTCCTCTATCTGCTTGACGACCCAGTTTTCCCCCTTTTCAGGTGGAAGGGAAATGTCCAGGAACCGACTTTGCACATTAACCAGGTCTTTCCTGAGGTCTTCATAGCCGTTGCCCATGTCCATTAGCATATCATTTAGCTCTTTTATGGCCTCCACTTTCGTGTATTTCTCTTTGCTGTCTTGCAGCAGTAACTGTTCCCATTGATCCCTGAGGTATCCCATCTCTTGCTTCACAAGGGAGAAAATCATCCCCGATTTTGTGATGGTATTACGGAGCGAATCAGCAAGTATGTTGCATGCGTTCAACCTGTCTTTTGCGTACTCCTGCATCGTCTTCAAAGAATCTTGCCGCAGTTGATAGGACAACAGTTCCGTACCTAGAGAACGGGAAAGTTTTTTGATGACCATAGTCTCATAACTGCCGATTTTTATGGTATGGGGACGAAAGTGTATCTTAACAACGGCAACGGTAACGTACTCACTCTCTTTCCATATAACATCGCCCTGATAATCCTTCGGATATTCTGAGGAATACATATTCAGATTAAGATCCAATTTCCGCACAAGCACCGGTTCCATGTGGTGGAAATCTTCACGGACCCCTTCAACCTGCATCCTGACACTCCGCGCATCATTTTTTGGGTCCTCGGCAGTCCAGCTCTTTTGTTTTTCCACGCACCATGACATGGCCTCGAGAGGACGGCTTGCTTCGTCCCTGTATTCAACCCATGGCTTTCCCGGAGGGTTGTACTCGGATTTCACAGGAAGACCCCAGGAGATCTTTCTCCTATCCTCCTCAATGATCCCGGATGTGATCCGTTCTGCAATGAGTTTTGGGGGTTTACCAATTCTGTAGATGGTGCCTTTTAAGGCATTGGGGAGACACAAAAGGATGGTTTCGATCATTTCCCTGCAGGCCTTTTCCAAGACCGACTTCTCTATTTCAATGGACAATCGCTTTTCCTCTCCTCCTCATCTGACTCAGAAATCCTCTAACATCTTATTTTACCATATTAAAACCGGATATTTTATGCATTTTTCCTACTTTGTCAATAGAAATTAAATGTGATCCTTGACAATCCTTTAGCCCAATGCCAAACTTTAATTATGACTGAAGAATGTATCCAAATCGTACAGGTGCCTGAACTGAAAGACCCGCTCTTTATCGCCGGTTTTGATGGCTGGGGGAATGCCCTGGATATCTCCCGGGGCATGGTCGATTACCTGATTCGTAAACTGAAGGCAGAACGCTTTGGAAAAATAGATCCTGACCTCTTTTACCGATTTGACGAGAATCGCCCGGTGGTAGAGATTGAAGATGGGCTGCTCAAGAAGATCTCTCCGCCGGGAGGCTTCCTATACGCTACTCAGCCAGGTCAAGCGGATCGTGATCTGATTATTCTAAAGGCGAGCGAACCTCACCTCCGATGGTTCCATTTCGTGGATGCCATCTTGACCCTCTGTCAGAAGTCAGGTGTAAGAACCATCGTCAGCCTCGGCAGCATGTACGATAATGTTCTCCACACAGATACGGTAATCTCTGCCCTCGCCTCTACCGAGGAACTTCTTTCTGAGCTGAAGGCAGAAGATGTAAACACAATCAATTACAAAGGCCCTAGTGCCATTCATTCTACCATCCATTCCGAAGCCAAAAAACGGGGCATCGAATGCCTCAGCCTTTGGTGCCATTGCCCCTATTACCTCCAGGGCACCACCCATTTCGGCCTTTTATCCCACTTGGGAGCGTTGCTGTCCCGCTGGGGAGGCTTTGAATTGGACACAGAGGATCTTGATAATACCTGGAGGAATCTCAGCAAGCAGATTCAGGGAATCATAGATCAGAATCCAGAACTTCAGGGCATGATAAATGATCTCCGGAAGGCCAAAGTGAAGGGATCATGGGATATGGCCAGAAAACAGGACAAGGTCATACACTTGGAGGATTTCTTGAAACCCAGATGAGCCATCTACAGGGCCAGGTTTGGGGCAAGGAATAATGGGTTAAACAAACTGGCAGAAATCGGATCCTATGAGAAGATCCATGATTTGGATGGTTTGAAATTCCGAAACGCGAGATTAGAGCTGGATACCCGCCGTTCTCTTGACTTCCGTCACCAACGCCTCAAGAATCTCACCGGCGCCACCCTGAATAAACACATCACTCACCGTATCTGTTAAGTGTGTCCTTTCCTTGTTGATCTCTATGATTTTTCCCCCTTTCTGCTTGGTGATGACAGGGATGGTATTGGCAGGAGAGACCACAGCCGATGTGCCAGCCACCATGAGGGCCTCTGCAGAGGATGCCAGCAGGTAAGATTTGTTAAGGGCCTCTGTAGGAATGGCTTCTCCAAAGAAAACCACGTCAGGCTTCAGGATTTTTTCACATTGACATCGAGGCGGATATTCTCCTCTCTTCTCTTCTGCGGTATATGCGTTTCCACACCAAAGACAAGATAGGGTGCTTGAATTTCCATGATATTCTATGACATTCGTGGCCCCACCCTCCTGGTGCAAGTTGTCCACGTTTTGAGTGATGATATAATGAAGGAATCCCAGTTTTTCCAGCTCTCCCATTCCCAGGTGGGCCTTGTTGGGCTTGGCTTTATCCAATAACTCTCCCATCTCTTTGAGCATCATCCAAACCTTCTCAGGATCCTCTCTGAAGGCCGCAATGGTGGCATAATCCTCCGGGCTAAATTTTGACCAGAGCCCTCCCGCACTCCTGAAATCAGGGATTCCGGATTCCACAGATATTCCTGCGCCGGTTAACGCAAGGGTCAATTTGGAATTGCAAATGATTTCAGCGGCCTGGCCTATCAAATTCTCCATTATACTTATCTCTCCTATGAATGAGGATCTCTGAAGTATACGGGCGCTTCATCTCAAAATCCAGCTATTGGATAGCTTCAAGCAGGATCTTCCTCTCCGTATTGTTGTAACTCTTGATTAGGGCCTTGAGAATCTTTTGTTCTCCAAAGATATTGATCATTCTGACCTCATCCCCCTCCACCTCTACCTGATCCACGTTCTCCAGGAAAACTTCTTCCTCGCCATTCTTTAAGATGTAGGCATGCGCTTCGCACATTGTCACTCTCCTCAACCGAAAAATTTACTCGAGTCTTCGTTCTCTTTGCAGATATCAATTCCAAAACGGCCATGGAGCATTGGAACGCACTCCATCCAATCCACTACTCCAACACTCTATCAATCCAATACTCCGTGGGTGCTTGATGCTCTCACAGTGCTTTCAGCGCCTTTCTTAAACACTCCGTACTTCTGTTGCTCAATTCGGTCATTTCTCTCACGTATCTGGCGCTTTCCGCCTTTCCGGCCTCATCCAACAGATCAGCAAACGTTTCATATTCCTCTTGGTGATGGTCATTATGGGTGATCCAGCGCTCAAGCATTATTTTTGCCTTTTCAACAAATTCCATAGTATGTTTCTCCTTGCTCCTCGTGGCTATATCACATCACGGGGTCATAAGTCAGGCCAAAAAAGGAAAAATAGTCGCAATGGCCCAGATTGTTACGAAGGCACTGAAAAGCTCTTTTTACGTTTAAAATGCCATAAATAAAGTCGATAATCAATGGCTCCTCCTGAAATGCCATAGATGTTCTTGTGGACTGTGTTATTAAGTTAAAGCTTGCTCTGGCATTCTAGAAAGCCATTGACTATGGCACCCTATAAAGCTAGTATCTCCGTGCCTAGGGGCATTCAACTCGGCGAGCTGTGCATTTTCAACTCCAGGGGGGCTCTGAATGCAGGGTGAGGAAATTTTGCAGGAGAAAAGGATTCTCATTGTGGATGATGAGCCCGATATTCTGGAGACTCTTGAGGAATTGCTGGACATGTGTCTCATAGACACGGCTCCCAATTTCGAAACAGCCAAAAAATTTCTTGATAAATATACATATGATGTGGCCATTCTCGATATTATGGGCGTGAAGGGCTATGATTTACTGAAGCTGGCTACGCAGAAGGGTGTTCCTGCCCTTATGCTTACAGCCCACGCGCTCAGCCCAGAGTACCTTGTCAAATCTATCAGAGGAGGGGCCAAATCTTATATCCCAAAAGAAAAGATTGCGAACATCCCCACTTTCGTTCGGTATATTTTAGAGGCACACATGGGAGGAACCGAAAAGGATAGCACTTGGTTCGACAGGCTCAGACCATTCTTTGATAAGCAGTTCGGCCCTGAATGGCGAAGAAAGAATGAAGAATTTTGGAAGGAATTTGACGAGACCTATACCAGTCGTCTCTCTAAAGAAGAGCTTGCAGAGATTATGTAGCCCTGCTCAAGGGCACCTCAACTAAGAACTTCGCTCCCTTTCCCAAATCACTTTCTAGGGACAATCTGCCGCCCATATCCTCTAACAGGACCATGACGCCAGCCAGTCCTAAACCATGGCCCCTCACGCAATGAGTCTGTTCTGAACTCATCTGGAAATAGCATTCAAAAATCTTTTGGTGATATTCTGCCGGAATTCCGTCGCCATCGTCCCTGACAGAAAGAAAGAGAGACTTGTCATTGCTTTCTATCTTGATTTCAATCATTGTTTTTCGATATTTCAAGGCATTATTCAGGAGGTTTCTCAGGATCTGGCGGATTTTGCCCTCGTCCAGGTGGAGTTCCTGACACCAAAGATTCTCATCTATATCGAGCATAATGTTCCTTTCAGACAAGGTCTCTTTTAAGGCTGTGAGGTTCGAACACTCCTTGACACTTTCTGCGGTCTTATAGTCGGTTAAATCAAACAGCTCCACCAAAGACTGCTCAATCAGATCAGAAAGTGAGAATCTGTGCGTATGAATGATCCCCTCGCTGGACCGCCCTATTTCCATAGCATCGTTTACCAGCGTCTGGGTAATTTTGGTATTCCTTAAGGCCCTCTTCAGAACTTTCCTTTGTTTTTCGGTAAGGGGACCATATTTTTCCCACCTTTCAATGAGAGAGGTTATTCCTGCCTCAATGACAGCGAGTGGCGTCTTGAGATCGTGAATCAAAAGGTCAAATTTTATTCTTCGTGTACCCATCTGAACTCCCAGTGTTATGCGTTCTTTGTCCTGTCTACTAACATGCCTACGAAAAGACGATGCCCACATATCCAACAAAGCTGCTATCAGGTCTAATGTCATAGCTTGTGGAATAGATTAGTCTCTCTCCCTTTTCGGCACCTAATCCTTTCGCCGCCTCTATGGCTGTGGCCACAGCACCTGAACAACAGGCATTATGATTTTTCAATGATTCCTCTACAACACCTCGTGCATCCATAGCCACCATCAAATCCACTACCCTCTTATCGTTTTCGTTCTTCACCCAATTAACGGCTTCTTCCCCGACGCCTTTGGGCGTGTAGCCGTAGTTGTATCCATAGTGCGTCAAATCCGTTGAACCCAGGATAATCGTCTCTCGGCCCATCTCTATGGATAGCTGGGCGACCCGTTGCCCAATTTTGAGGGAGTTGAGAGCGGGTGGTACGCCCAAGGGCAGAATCTTCGAGTCCGGGAAAAAATGCTTTATGAAGGGCAATTGTAATTCAATGGTGTTGTCTGGCTCACAACGGGACGCAGTCTCCACATGAAAGCGAAACTCTGATGTAAGCCTGTGGGCCAACTCATGATCAATCTCCAAGTCTCCGAGTGGCGTGGCCCACGCTCCCTCTTTCATGATGTAATTGCTGCCCCCAGGATGCAGATGCCTGCCAAAAATGACAACGGTATCTGGCGTCTTATCGCTCCTCAGGCATTCAATCACCTTGCAGGCTATTTTCCCCGAATAGAACCACCCCGCGTGGGGGACAATTCCTCCCGCTCTCTCCTTCTCAGTTGGAGGACAGGGGAGGCTCTCTTTGCAAAACGCCTCAATTTCCCTTCTGCAGTCCGCCTCATTTCCGGGATACCAACTCCCTGCAAAATCAGATCTTCTGACGGCCATGAGATCCACCCCCTCTCTTTTTCCCGTCATCCACTTAAGAATGGATTTTTAATCGCCAAAATATCTAAAGTGTCTGAAATCAGGTTTTGGGGCCTGTATTGGCCGAGTTTTTGGTTCTTGTGGAAAAGCGGCGCTCTTGCTACTATACAAGAGTTTTCAAAATTATCAATCAGGAAAATAACGACCCACTATCAACCAGGGAGATCCCCCATCAGGGCTGACATATCCATCCGCCAAAAAAAATATGTAACCCCTCACTTGATTCTCGCCATGAGGATTGGCATATTCTTAGATGTGTATTCTTAATGGGCAATCAGGTGGAGAACCATAATTATAGCCAAGAATTATGGTCTAGGAAACGAAGCACAAAGGGATATAAATGGGTTTTGACGCAATAGCCAGGATTGCGATCTGGCTGGTACCAGTATTATTTTCCATCGTGATCCACGAGGTGGCACATGGATGGATGGCTTATAGGCTTGGTGACCCCACTGCGAAGCATATGGGTCGACTTACCCTCAATCCAATACCGCACATAGATCCATTGGGTACGGTCATTTTACCCCTGGTTTTGCTCATTCTTGGAGGACCCGTTTTTGGGTGGGCCAAACCGGTGCCTTTTAATCCTCAAAACTTCCATCCACATGTGAACATTCGAAGGGGAAGTATGTGGGTTGCCCTAGCGGGCCCTGGTTCCAATCTTATCCTTGGTTTCATCGCCTCATTTGTGTTGGTATTTTTGCGGAAGTTTATCCCACTTCCTGCATCAGCCTACATGTTCTTCAGCGCTCTTGTCGGGATTAATTTATTCCTTGCTCTTTTGAATCTCGTACCGGTCCCTCCCCTGGACGGCAGCAAAATCCTCTGGGGATTCCTTCCGCCAAAATACGACCACTATTTCATGATGCTGGAGCGGTATGGATTTTTTATTATCGTGATTTTGCTCGGGTCAGGTGCCCTTTCTCATATTGTCCTCCCACCTTTTAAATTCCTCTACACCCTCTTTCTTGCCATTCCGCAGTTTCTCTTTTAAAAATAAAGCCCAGCGCTCTTTGCAAGCGGTGGGGTTCGGATTTGCTGTTCGGGTCACCCTCTGCCTAGAAGCTACTTCTCGCCTAAGGTCTTATCTTGGCTGTGGGCTATATGACGCGTATAACCTTTAATGATTTTTTCAGAATCCAGTTGAAGAATTTCTGCATATTGCTTCAAGAAATTTTTCAAGTATATGAGGGGAGGAAGGTTTTCAACTTGATCATTCTCTATAGCATCCAATACGGAGACAGTGATCCTCGTGATTTCGAAGACCTCTTCCTGCTTTATCCCAACCGCTTCTCTCAGCCTTTTCAGGTCGCTTCCGGAAATCCATTCTTCAGATAGGATCTCGCTGGCCATTTCTCCCACATCCCTTTCTTCAATCTTCTTCCTCACCATGTTAGAAACTGCATTTGAGTAAGTCACTTTGTTTTGGGCAAAGAGCTGGGCGGTTTTCCCTCGCTGCTCCCCATGAAGAATCTGTTCATCTACCCTTCCAGAATCCACGAGCATCCTGTCATAATCAGCTCTCTTGACCTCATCAATCAACGTGAGAAACGCTTCTTCAACTTTTTCTCGGATTTCGTCTCTTTCATCGTCCGTAAAAAGGGAATAGGTGGTCAGGGAGTCTTCATTGTAAATGGATAGGGCTTCCTTGTAAGCCTCTCTGATCTCATAGGAAGACGCACCAACCGGAATTTCCAGGATTTCATAATAACTCAGATCTTCAAATTTCTTCATAGCAATCCCGCTGGGCAGATATGGGCGCTTGCCCGTTATCTGATATTTTATCTGCCACGTTTTTCAAGTCTGTCGCAGCCACGGTGTAGGGGTATGTATTTACGTATATATTTCTAGAAAGAATCGAATCATGCACCCTCTCGTCATAGCTGACATTCCCCAAGAATTTAAATTTAGAATAGAAATGTTTTTCACATACTCTCTCAATTTTCTCACCAAGGCGCGAATCTGATTTTCTGCGGAACTGGTTTAGAATTATGTTAAATCCATATTCTCCAAGTTTGCTTTCCAGGAACTCCCCCTTTTCTGGCTCCTGTTCGATCAAAATATCAATGATATCCGAAGGCCACCTTACGATCCCAATCCTAGGGTCACCCAGAACTTCCTTTACAATCCTCTGGAACTCCTTTTGCTTGAGCATTTGCTTGATTCTTCTGAAATAGACCGACTTAATAAAACGAAAGGCGTTTTCTATTGAGGTGGGCTCAGGCGTGATTACAAATATGCCTTCATTTGATGTTAGAAAAAAATCCAAGGTGTTAAAACTCGTGCCCGCCCCTAGGTCTAACAAAATGTAATCAAAGGCAAGGCCTTGGATGGCCCTTATGATCTTCAGCTTCTGCAGGTAAAACAGGTTTGCGCTCTCCATGGAGCAATTGGCAGAACTGATGATAAAAAGATTCGGGACCGAGGTGGGTACAATGGCATGTTCCAGATCTTCAAACCTTTTGTTTAGAAAATCATTGAGCCCGATTTCGGTGTCCCCGAGTCCCAAAAAGGAGTGGAGATTAGAGCCACCCAAATCTAGATCGATTAATAATACCCGCTTACCTTGCTTTGCAAAGGAGACACCAAGGCTTGCAGTAATGAAACTCTTTCCGCTACCTCCCTTTCCACCACCTATGGGATATGTAATTGACATTTTTAGATTTTTGCCTTTACCCTCCCTTGAATTTCATCTTTAACTTGATTGTAAAGGAATTTCCTTTTGTAAGCGGCTAGGCCGCCCGTCTGCCTCGCCTGCGCGAGAGCAATGGCGGGCAGGCGTTGTATGAAATCGCGTAGCGATTTCATAATCTGTCTTCAGGATGTCTTCGATTTTCTCTATGCGCTTAACCATTGTCATACGCACTCCCGGGACGCGTTCGATCATCCGTCTCTGAATGGCCTTCAAGTTCCCTTCGCTAATTGAAGCTCCCCGCAGTTTGCCGGGGGAATGCGCTCGCTGCGCATTTTCAAAGGGCATTCACAATCTTCCCAGTATGGAATTTGAAAAAGGTACAGGTATGAGCAGGTCGGTTCTTATGTGGATACAGTTTCAAGACAGCTTACCATTACCAAATACATCTTTGGTCTTTAATGATATCAAACAGCTTGCTAAATTGTCCAGCTAAAGAAACAGGAAATATTGAGGCGGTCGGGTTTAAAACCCGACCCTACATGTAGGGTGGCATATCATATGCCACCGTGTAACGGGCTTCACGCCAGGAGGTGGGGGCTATCCTATGAATACGGGTTCGCGCAGTATCTGCTCGATCGCCGTGTAGGCCACTGAGACGAGCCTAGGATGAGACCTTTCCAGGTTGGTCATTTGTCTGAGATGGTCGGCCGTCCTTACAATGAGTGAGGCCATGTCACCTTCATCTATTGGGATAATGGATAACAACTGTTGCCAAGGAACCCCCTTGGCCCACAAATACAGGGCTGCCGCTGGCCAGAAGAAAATGGGAGGATTTTCAAATCCCCTCTTCACTTTCAATCTTCTCATATCTTCTATAGAACTAATAACTTTCTCGAATGCCTGCTCACAAGCCTTTAGACCAACAAGGCTTTCTATCTTTAGCTCCAGTTCCTGGGCCCTGTCCCACACAAAAGGTGCCATGCACCCGGCCGTTACCTCAGGAGAGACCTGGCTGAAAGCCCCCTTTCTTATGGCCTCGGCAATGAGCAGGGGATGGTCCAATCTTAACTTGGAGGCCCAGAAACCATCTGGGGTCAGACGGTCCATTTCATCCACAAAGCCAGTCTCTTTCAGGAATCTCAAATGCCTCTTGAAACTCACCCACACGCCTCCCCTTTCCCCCTCCATCTGATGAGCGAGTGAACGAAATTTCCTCAGAATCTTTTTCAGTTCCTTGTTTCTTCGCGTATGGCATTCTTTCATATGCTCGCAAGTCTCACATGGAAGATCTCTTAATCTATTCCTTACAGGATCCAGCTCCTCATCTACGCCCTCCCCCCCTGAAACATCTACATTCAACACTTCCAGATCTGCGACCCTTATACCATCGAAGAGAGCCTGCAGCCGCTCCACAGAATATCCCTCTGGCAGGCTGGCCCTGTAATCATAAACTCCTTTAATTTTATCAAGGGGGACCTTCCTCATCCGGATTTTTCGTTTCCTCCGCCTAACGGCCTTTTGAATATTGTGGGCCGCGCAAACCAACCGTCCGTCATCTATGAAAGTGTGGAACACCACATAAACGCCCTTGTTCTTGTGAAGAAAAAGTCTCCCTGGTTTCAAATATGCCTTGTATGTTTTCAATAGCCTTTCATTGCGGATCTCTCTCCTCAGGTGACTCGCCTCTTTTCGTATTTCAAACCTTTCCCGGATATTTTCCAGAATCTCATAAGGGTCACCCGTGTCGCATTTTCCCCGTGGAAGCGCTTCCTTCAGTACTTTTAGCATTTCATCCCATCGCCTCTGAACCTTTGACCCGGATCGCCTCTCCTGGAATGCCGCAAAAGATCGTTCCAGTAGGTCTTTCACCTCCATAGGTGTATGCGACAAGAGCAGATTCAAGGTCATAGAAAAATTGATGTGGATCTGACTCATGAGGGGTTCAGGGGGTGAATCTCTCAGCTCGTAAATAAGCTGAGGATCTTGGTGAAGACCTGGCACCACCAGGGCGAAGCCGATATTATCTTTTCCCCTTCTTCCGGCCCGCCCTATCATCTGATGCAGATCTGTTGCGGTAAGGTTGGTGAATTCATGACCGTCGTAGCGGTCACTCTGAACAAGAACCACGGTTCTTGCAGGAAAATTTACTCCTGCCGCAACAGTGGATGTGGAAAAGATGGCCTCCAGATAACCTTTGTTCATCAGCTTTTCAATCAGCATTTTCCAATAAGGGAGCTGCCCTGCATGGTGTGAGCCCACCAGTGCCTTAAACAGAGGCCCCAGTTGTCTGTGCCCTTCCAGGTGAGGGTATTCATGCACAAATGCCCTCACCTCCTGTTTAAGGTCCGCTACCAGTTCCCTGGGTTTTTCCAAAGGGAGGCAGGAAAGGAGTGCTCCATTGCAGTCCTTTCTTGACTTGAGAAAAAAGATGGCAGGCAGGAGATCAAATTTCCGCAGACAACGGATGATTTCACCAAAATTGATTCTTCCTGATCCTCTTTTTCTCTGCCCTGTTCTGGAAGAAGCAAATTTCTTGACTCTGGCAGTGAGTCCTTTCCTGCCGGCAAGGGGCGAAATGAGGCCGTCAGGAAAAAGAAAGAGCATTTCCAGGGGCACGGGTCGCTCATGTGATCGGACGACCCCGCTTCGCGTTCCGCGATTCTCCTCAAGCCACTCGGCGATCTCTTCTGCGTTGGATACGGTGGCCGAGAGGAGCAAAAGCCTCACCCTAGAGGATAGATAGATGAGAACCTCTTCCCATACGACGCCACGATCAGGATCGCTCAGATAATGGGCTTCATCCAAGATGACCAGATCAGCCTGTATGCTGCTTCCCTCGTGCATGGCATCGTAGAGCTGGTTGCGGAGAACCTCCGTCGTGCCCACGATGATCCGGGCATCAGGATTCTCCTTGCGATCCCCTGTTAGTATACCGCAGTAATCAGATCCGAATTCATGACTGAACTCCTGATAGATGGAATTGGACAGGGCCTTGAGAGGCGATGCATACCACGCCCGCAGTCCATTGGAGAGGTAATGCCGGATGGCCTGTGACGCTATCCAGGTCTTACCAGCGCCTGTGGGAGCGCTGACCACAACGTCGTCGGCCTTTATTTTCTCTAGGGCCTCAAGTTGAAAGGGATCAGGTTCGAATGGGGCGGGTTTGGGAACACCTATCTTTCTAAAAACAGGTTTGAGATGCGGGTCTAAGCGCGGTTTTTCATATAAACCCTTTGTTGTGCGGCCCAACCTTTTGCTGCGGCGCCCATTTGAAGGGGCACGGCGATACCGTTTTGTCATTTGTCAGCAGGCAGTGAGCTAAAGTGCCTAAAGTGTCTAAAGTGAGCTAAAGTTATAAATTATTGACTCTTTATCCCGTCCATCGGATACGCTCCCTTCCGGGAGATGATAATATACCATTTCCGTTGCCCTTTACAAAATCCATCCGTTAGAATGGTACCAAATTGGCTTACTCGCTTCTTAGGCTACCCCCTGTCACGTAAATGGAAATTTTATTAATAAACCATCCCGTTTGATGTTCAGAAGTTTTTGCATTGCATAGTTCAATGGACCATGAGGGATTGATTGACTATCTAAAAACTTTAGGCACTTTAGATCATTTTAGATCACTTTAGGCACTCTTATTTGACCAATTCCCTGGCCACCAGGTCCATGTCACTGAGATTGGCCTTCATGGCTAGGGCCAGATCCAAGGAATTTAGTCTCTCCTGGAGCTCGTCCATATCCTTATCGCAACCACAGGCTATCCTCAGGCCATTGAGATAGACCTTTTCTGCCACCTCCCTGGCAAATAGACGCGCCGTAGCCTTCATAAATTCTGGCGTCCGTTCTCTCCCAGTGTAGTTGGCCGCTTTCTGACAAAGGGCTTCACCCACCTCGCAGCAAGCCATCATATCAGCGAGCAGAAACATAACATACTGGGATTTGGTCAGTTTGACCTTTCTGGCATTGAAGATGGCTTCGTTCAGTATCCGCATGCAATCGGATACTAACCGGGCACCGCTCTCCTCGGGCAGCTTGTCCAGGGCCTCAGCCATGTCCAAATAATATCTACCCTTTGAACGGACAGTCGTCCTTAACCGAAATGTGGAAATTATGTTCCGCTGGATCTCACTGGTACCCTCAAAAATCGTCGTAATTTTCAAATCCCTTTTGATCTTTTCCACTTCATATTCTCGAATATACCCATAGCCTCCAAAGGCCTGGATACCGTCATTGGCCATGGCATCGCCAGCCTCTGTGGCAAAATATTTGGCAATGGACCCCTCCACCTGGAGATCCTCTTCTCCAGAGTCCAACCTGCGAGCCGTTTTCTCAATGTGGGCCCGAGCCGCCTCCAATTGGACGGCGTTCGGGACCAATAATTTGTGGGTGTAGCCCTGTTTTTCGGAAAGGGGGGTTCCGAACTGCACCCTTTCTTTGGAATACCTGATCGTCTTCTCCAAGGAGGCCACACCACCGCCCAGGCCAAAAGTGGCCACCATCAGTCTGGTATAGCCGAAAACTTGGTTAGCCTGCTTCAATCCCTGACCCTCGATACCTCCCACAAGATTCTCTATGGGCACATAGAGATCTTCCAAAGTCAAAGGACACGTATCGGAAGCCCTGATGCCATGTTTATCCTCATGTTTCCCCGGATTCAAACCCTCAGTTCCAGCCTCAACAATGAAAAAGGAAGGGCCTTCGGGCGTATCGGCCAAAATGGTGTAGAGGTCCGCAACTCCACCATTGGTGATAAATTGTTTCTGTCCATTGATCTTATAACCTTCGATGTTTCCCGCTTCATCTAGCACCCTTTCCGCCTTTGTTTTGAGTGCTTGAACATTGGAACCCGCCTCAGGTTCAGTAACGCCATAGGCCACGATGAGGCCCTCATCTGCGATTTTGCGTATGTACTTTTCTTTCTGATCCTGTGTGGATCCCACCATGATAGGATCCATACCGAGGCATATGGCCAGAAAAGCAGTGGCCACAGCCAGGTCCATTTTTGCCATTCTCTCTGATACGATAGCAATTTCTGTGGCTCCAGCCCCGAGTCCCCCATACTCTTCGGGGACAAAGATCAGGTGAAGGGCCACATCTGGACTCAGCATGAAACGGATGAGATCCATGGGAAACTCTCCATTACGGTCCATCTCCAGTTTCGTCTCCAGAGATACCCTGTCCCTTTCCAGTTTTGAGATGGTGTCAAGTACCATGTTAAGGATTTCTGGATCCATTTTACCTTGTTGATTCATTCACCATACTCCTATAGCAGATTTGCATTCCTCTCATACAAATCACGCAACACATTGGAAATATTATAAATTATCTCTTCGTCTCCTATTATCTCGCGCCCATCCTCATTCCCCCATCCAGCCTGATAACTTCCGCATTGAGCATGGGGTTTTCAATGATATGAGAAACGAGTCTTGCAAATTCAATGGGTTTGCCCAATCGCTTTGGCAACAGAGTCATCTTGTAGAGGGACTCTTTAACCTTGTCTGGCAATCCAGCCAACATGGGTGTCTCAAAGAGTCCTGGGGCTATGGTTACAACCCTGATACCATAATCGGAAAATTCCCTGGCCACGGGCAAGGTCACACCGACTACACCAGCCTTAGACGCGGCGTAAGCAGCCTGGCCGAACTGTCCCTCCCAGGCAGCCACAGAGGCCGTATTAACCACCACCCCTCTCTCACCGTCCGAATTGGGGCTGTTCTTCACGATGTGTTCGCCAGCCAGCCTGATGACGTTCATGGTGCCCACCAGATTGATCTGCACGACTTGATTAAATTGCGCAATGGGCATAGGCCCTTCTTTACCGAGCACTTTTGCAGGCGTCCCAACCCCAGCACAATTAATGGCGCCATGAATAGCACCGAAAGTTTCCATGGTCCTATTTATAGCTGCCTGGACACTCTCTTCATTGGTCACATCCGTCTTGCAGAATATCACAGAGTCACCCAGTTCTGAAGCAATTGTTTGCCCACGCTCTTCCCCGATATCAAGGATTGAGACCTTTGAGCCCTTCTCCAAAAGGTGACGGGCAGTGGCCTCTCCCAAACCCGAAGCCCCTCCGCTCACCACACAAACACAACCTTTTATTTCCATGATAAACCTCCTCCCGTCCTTTCACCTTGTCTACCGTGAGTGATGTTGTTTATAGCGCAAAAGAATATCGAATGTAGTATATGGAATCTCGAATATCGAACAAGGAATTTCTAATAAAGACATCGCTGTCTAAGTGATTCTTAAACATGGCTTACGTCTTATGATCTTTAAACATACGTAGGTTTCCCTCAATTCTTTCAAAACCACCTTCATTTTATGGATGAAGTCCTTCCCTGATTCGCCACTTTGTGCCTCACCGTAATTGAGTGCGGGAGATGTGCCACACCTTATTAATTGACCCGCTAGATGATTACCCGCGCGAGTGTTTGGCAGTGCTTCTGCAGTCTCAATAGTCATAACTGCAAAATCTACAAGCCGGTCCTCTAAATCAAACTTCTTCATCTCCCTCTCCTTCGCCATTCAAAATTCTCTATTCGTCATTCATGATTCATTTTTGGGGATGATATTCGTGATGAACCTCCAAGTGGCCAGAAAGCTTACGCGTCCAGGCCCATTTCCCTCGTCAAAATCACGCGCATGACCTCTGATGTTCCCTCCACGATCTGCAACACCTTGGCACCCTTGTAATACCGAGAAACCGGGTATTCTGCCATATATCCATATCCGCCATGTATTTGAACGGCATCTGAGGCCGTCTTTTCCAGCATCTCCGAGGCAAAAAGCTTTGCAGCCGTTGCCTCAAATGTATGTTTTCGCCCCTGATCCTTCAACCAGGCCGCCTTCAGGTACTGATTCCGAGACAGTTCAATGGCAACGGACATATCGGCCAGCTTGAACTGAATCGCCTGGAAGTTACCAATAGGTTTGCCGAACTGCGTCCTCTCTATGGCATAACGCAGGGACTCATCTAAACAGGCCTGTGCCACACCCACTGACATGGCCGCGATGCTAATACGCCCTGTCTGGAGGACTGAGAGGTGTTGTGAAAACCCCTTGGCTGGATCACCCAGAAGGTTACCTTCAGCGATCCTGCAGTCCTCAAAGATCACCTCATGGGTGGCCGAAGCATGCCATCCCATCTTTTCGTATCTTTTTCCCAGCGCAAATCCTGGTGAGTCCTTTGGGACGATGAAAGTAGAGATCAGGCCACGTCCCTTGGGGGCCTTTTTGGTTAGGGCCGTGATGACAATCAAACTGGCGTTATCGAGACCTATGTTGGTGATGAACTGTTTGGTCCCATTGATGACCCAATCCTTACCATCCAACATGGCGGTCGTCCGTATTGATGCTGCGTCAGAGCCCGCATCAGGTTCCGTCAGACCAAAAGCGCCGATCTTCTCACCTCTTGCTATGGGAACGAGGTACTTCTCTTTCTGCTCCTCTGTGCCAAAGACCGCCAGTTCCTGGGCCACAACACTGGTTGTCACGTCCAGAAGTGCACCAAAGGTAATATCACCACGAGATACCTCCTCGATACAGAGGTGCATTCCCACCCAGTCTCCCCCACTGCCACCATAAGCCTCCGAGATGGGAATCCCCATCATCCCCAGTTCAGCCATCTGATTGATGATATCATAGGGATATTCGCCGGTGCGCTCCATCTCCTCGGCCCGGGGAGCGATCACCTCCTGACTAAAAGACCGGCACATTTCACGGATCATTTTATGCTCTTCGGTCAGATCAAAATCCAACTTCTCCACTCCTTTACAGAACTGCGAAGAGATTGTCGAAAAGCCCGTTTCTGAGAGGCTGATGGAAAATGTCCATATGCAAGGCTTCCGAAATCCCGAGGAATGAGGCGTAGAGAAAAGTACGCCGCAGTGACGGGGGATGAGGGTAATGCAACAGATGGGCGTTTTCCGACAGCCTCGAAGCGATTTTATAACTTGATCCATCCCAAAAATCAATCGTTTCTCCCAGGTGTTTCATGTCGCGCTCTGCTCACAGGCCTCCTCAACTTTGCCAAAGTGGATAGAGGCCCTGTTTCAGTGGATTCAAAGCAATCCCTTGACACTATTTTGGGACACCTTTAGAGTAATTTAGTGGCCCTTTGCAGTTCTCTGTGGGAATGATTACCTATTTGATTGTGGTTCATAGCGAAAAAACGGAGGAAGAACATAGCATGAAAATCAACAATGGCGCCGAATACATGGAAAGTTTGAGAAAGATAAGTCCGGTCATTTACTACAAGGGAGAAAAAATCAAGGATGTGACCCGGCATCCTGCCACTGCACCACATGTCAGGGCAGCCGCCATGACTTATGCGCTGGCCGCGGATGAAGAATATCGAGATTTGGCCACCACCACATCCCATTTGACGGGGAGAACCATCAGTCGCTTCACCCACGTGCATCAAAGCGTTGAGGATCTCATCAAGAAGATCAAATTCCTTCGCGTTTTAGGGCAGAAGACGGGCACCTGTTTCCAGCGCTGCGTCGGCCACGATGGTATTAATGCCGTATATTCCGTCGCCTATGAGATTGACCAAAAACATGGGACCGATTACTTTGAGCGCCTCAAGGATTGGCTTGTCCACATCCAGGATGAAAACCTTATGGTGGTGGGAGCCATGACCGATCCTAAGGGTGACCGGTCCAGAAGCCCTGTTGACCAACCCGATCCTGATCAGTACGTTCATGTGGTGGATCGAAGGGATGATGGGATCATGGTTCGAGGCGCAAAAGTCCATCAGACGGGCGGTGTGAATTCCCATGAAATCCTTTTGATGCCCACAACGGCCATGGACGAGCGTTCAAAAAACTATGCGGTGACCTGCGCCATACCGGTTGATGCCCCGGGGGTCACCATGATTTTTGGTCGTCAGGCGAGTGATGACCGGAGGGACAAACGGGAACGGATCGACTCCGGGAAGCCGGTTTTCGGGGCCGTGGGTGGTGAGGCCCTCATTGTGTTTGAGGATGTGTTCGTGCCCAAGGAGAGGGTCTTTATGGATGGGGAGACCGATTTCACGAGTCCCCTGGTTTATCGCTTCGCTGCCCACCATCGGGCCAACTATGGAGCCTGCAAGACCGGTCTTATGGACGTCTTGACCGGGGCCGTGAGCTATTTGACTCAGGTCCAAGGAACGGCCAAGGCCTCCCACGTGAGAGATAAAGTCACGGAGATGATTCACCTCTGCGAGACTCTTTATAGCTCCTCCATTGCCTGCTCGGCAGAGGGGTGGCCAACGGAATCCGGGGCCTATATGGTGGACACCATGTTGGCTAACATCTGCAAACAGAACGTGACACGGTTCCACTTTGAGGTGGCGCGTTTGGCCCTGGATCTGGCTGGAGGATTTATCGCGACCCTCCCAAGCCAGTATGACCTGGAAAGCGAAGATGTGGGACATCTGGTCAAGAAATATTTTTCTGGGGTGGAAGGGATTCCCACGGAACACCGAATGAAGATAGCCCGGCTTATCGAAGCCATGACAGGGGGCACGGCCCTGGTGGAGTCCATGCATGGTGCAGGATCCCCCCAGGCCCAGAGGATCATGATCTTGAGAGAAGGAGCGTTAGACAAGAAGATAAAACTGGCCAAGGCTCTGTTGGGTGTTCCTCAGAAAAAAGAGAAATCCAAATAAGAAAACACCTGGTAGCGGGGGCATAGTGGGTCTAATATCTGCTTCTGACCGATGGCATATTCACCCGCCATAGCGCTTTGGCGGGTAAAATGCCGCCCTACAGTTTCCACCCATCCTCACTCTAACCTCCTGAGTCCTTCTCTGTGGGAGCCGTTTCTATGAGTCCATTGATGATGACAACCAGTGCAGGCTTGTGCGGATTGTCCGTTCTGATGATCAGGTGCCCCGTGTAGTCTCCCGAACTTCTTGATATGTCCTCCACAGTGAGTCTATAGAGATATCCGGACTTGATTTCCTCAAGCTTCCATCGGATATGCCCGGGCAGATCGTCTTCAATGCCTGTGATCTTTAGGGGCTTCTCCTGGTTGTTGATGATTTCAAGGAACTCCTGGGGGACCTGACCCTTGACGCCCCATAAAGAGAGATAGCCTCCGGGCTCAAGGGAGATATGGGCTTTGACCTCTCCTCTCAGATATAAAGCCACACTCCTTCTAAGCAGGTCATTGGACCAGATAACGGCCTTTTTCTCAAATTCCCCTCTCACCACGCTGCTATCTATGCTCAATGTGACTTTCCCTGTCCCACCGGGAGGGATGACCCTGTCATAATGGGCCGCGAAGCAGCCTCAGGAATGGGTGACTTTCTTGATATGAAGGGCTGCTGTGCCTTTATTAAATACGGTAAAGGTATGGGACAACTCCTCCCCTTCAAAGACCGGGGAAAAGGTGTGATTGGTTTTATCCACATGGATAATGGGCGCATCGTCAGATTGAGCCGAGAGTGACACATTCCAAAAGAAAAAAAGAGCAACCAAAAAGATGAGACTCCATGTGGTTTTGAAGATTTTATGACTCATGATTCTTCCCTCATAGGCTTTTGCTGGTGTCATACAATGAGATTGCTTCGGCACTGCGTGGCTCGCAATGACAGGCCCAAGAACCTTCCGGTCATTGCGACCCCCGCGAAAGCGGGAGGAAGCAATCTCATATTTTTTGATCTCTTCTCCCCACTCTAGCTCCTCCATCCCTCGGTTTCACTCAAATTGGCAGCGAAGAGCTAAACGTCTTTCTCCCTTTCTGCCGCAGGTCTATCCACCTCAGGATAAGTCCCTGGAAACAAGAAATTTACGATCTCCCTGTAATCTGGATGGCAGCCTTTGATGAGCGGCAGTCCAGTCCTCTTAGCTACCTTGGCAGAACAATCCCCTACGCACAGGGCACAGGAACCCAAGTCAGAGGGGGGGGCTGCCGGTCCCAAAATGATGTTTATCTCACTCAGATCTTTCCTCTTCTCCAATTGCTCTCTCAACTCGGGGGTATAGAGGAGCTTCGAAAGCGCCTTATAGAAGGTAACCGTACACATGGTGCAGGCCCTTTCATCCATGTGTACTACAAAATTATCTCGGCTGAAAAAAGCCATAGGCCTTTTGAAATCAGATCTGACTTGCTCAACTTTCTCACCCAGGACCTGAATATGGTCCACGGATCTCAGATGTCTTATATCTCTCACGTGGAATCCCATGATCTGTACACACACGTTGTCCACAGACATCATATCTTTCCCTGCCACCAACAAATCCATCCTCTTCACCTCACCGATGGGAGGTCCTGTGGGCCCTGTTCCTTCAATGCAATATATAGCATCCACCAATGTCAACGCGGGTTGAATAACATTGCTCAGCTCAAGGATATGGGAATGGAGGTCTATTTTGTGAAACATCTTTTTGGTTTCCATGGGGATGAGGCCCTTTTGATTTTTCACTCCCAGACTGACCATGGCCTGAAGATGGGTTTTCATGGTGGGCACATTGACATATTCATAATCCTCCAGCAATTTAGGAAGCGAAATGGAACCGTAACGCCATGGAATCTTTTCTCTCTCTGCCTGCTCCAAGTTAATGATGGGCACATGTAATTCATCTCTTAGTGCGTCATACTGTGTGGTCTGAAGCAGCCTTTCAAACTCCTCGTCCGTACCAAAAATTCCGGTCCCTTCCGCCACTACCACTTCTTTTTTCCTTTTTCGAAAGTAGCGAACGAGGGCCTCTACGACACCGGGATGCGTGATGTCTCCCTCTTCAGGGGGAGAAGCCACAACAATGTTCGGTTTAAGCAAGATCTTCGCCTTGGATGGCACATATCCAATGAGTTCGAGGAGTTCTTCAACATCGCCTTCCAGACTTTCCAGCCTAGTTTTTCTGATACCCACCTGAACCATTTCATCACCTTTCCATATTCACTAAAGAATCCTGGCCCAGAGGACCAGGTTTTGCAAAGTAAAATCCAAACTATGCGTATGAGTGCCATTTGTCAAGCATGTTCAGCCACTTAAGAGGTATACATTTTTCTGTTCCCATTTATATCTTATTTAGTTGACAACTAAATAACTTTCATAATATAAATCTTAGTCTTCAAACCAAACATTAATCAAACAAATAAACTCCATTCAACCCCCTGGATCCTTCTAAGCGCATGGGCATTGAAGAGAGAAAAGAGCGTGAGAAGCAGATGCGCCGCGGACAGATCATCAATGCGGCGGAAAAGGTCTTTGCTGCAAAGGGATTCAGCGGAGCAACCATAGAGAACATCGCTGAACAAGCAGAACTGAGCCCCGCCACGCTGTACCTCTACTTTAAGAGTAAGGACGAGTTGTACGCTTCCCTGAATCTGAAATTCTTGGAAGTTTTTATCGAAAAAATAGAAAATATCCGTCGTCAAAACGAACTCGATCCTGAACAGAAAGTCAAGGCCTTGGAAAAGGCCCTTTATGAACTCTATGAATACGATCCCCTGAATGTGATAAACGTACTTAGGTTTCAGTCCAGTGAGGCCCTCAGGAACTTATCTCCCCAACTCTCATCACAGATAAAAGATGGTGCGCGCAAATACTTAGGAGCCATAGCGGGAATTTTTCAAGACGGCATCAAGGCAGGCATGTTCTTGGATCGACATCCTATTGCTTTTGCCGACATTGTGTGGGGGCTCTATGCCGGACTGGTGCTCTGGGAACACTCCAAGAAAGGATTTGATCCTGAAAAAGATTTCCTGAAACCCACGCTGGGGCTCGCCATTGAAATCATCAGCCGAGGGATTAAGAAACATTGAAGATTTAACATTGAACATTGGTCACTTTTGTATTATTTACCTTTTTTGAATAGTTCATCTCCAATCGATAATCCACCATTGAAGAAGGGGGTTTGAACACATGAGCGACCTTCCGCAAACCTATCCCCATATCCTCGTGGATAACGCCAAGAAATTCCCCCCAAAAAAGGCAGCCATTCGTGAAAAGGACTACGGTATATGGCAGTCCTATTCATGGCAGGACTACCTGGACCAGGTGAGGGATTTCGCCCTCGGACTGGCCGCTTTAGGCTTCAAGAAGGAAGACAAAATGGCCGTCATCGGGGACAACAGGCCCCAGCTCTACTGGGGTGTGGCAGCCTGTCAGTGCTTGGGCGGCGTGCCCGTTCCCCTTTACCAGGATGCCATACACAAAGAGCTCCACTTTATCGTGGATCATTCGGAGTGTACGATTGCCCTGGCAGAAGATCAGGAACAGGCCGATAAGCTTATGCACCTGAGAGAAGAGATCCCCAGGCTGGAATATATCATATACGATGATCCCCGGGGGCTAAAAATCTACAAGCATGAATGGCTCATCGCCTTTACCGATGTGCAGGAGATGGGCCGTAAATTCGGCAAAGAAAATCCCGACTATTTCATGAATGCGGTCAATGAGGTAAAACCCGACCACATGGCTATCATTGCCTACACCTCAGGCACCACCGGGAATCCCAAAGGGGTCATGCTGACCCACCGCAACATTGCCGAGTGTTCCCGGGGTTTTCTCCAGTGGGACAATCTCACCGAAACCGAAGAGGTCATGGCCTATCTCCCCATGGCCTGGATCGGGGACCACATCTTCTCCTACGGCCAGGCGTTGACCGCAGGATTTACGGTCAACTGCCCGGAGAGCACCGCCACGGTGGTGCAGGACCAGAAAGAGATAGGGCCCACCCATATCTTTGCGCCACCCCGTATCTGGGAGAATATCCTGACCCAGATCATGATCAAGATAGAGGATTCGGCCTGGATAAAACAGAAGGCCTTTAACTATTTCATGAAGGTGGCCGACCGGGTGGAAAAAAAGCGGATCGCCAATGAATCTGTCCCCCTCATAGACAAGGTTCTTTATCAGATAGGCAGAGGCCTTATCTATGCCCCCCTTGTGGATAATCTGGGTATGAGGAAGATCAAGGTGGCCTACACGGCAGGAGAAGCCATCGGCCCGGAGATATTCGAGTTCTACAGGTCCCTGGGGATCAACCTGAAGCAGCTCTACGGCATGACAGAAAGCACCGCCTACATATCCATGCAAAAGGACGGGGACATCGATTCCGAGACCGTGGGACCTCCGGCGCCCGGGGTGAAGATAAAGATATCTGACACGGGTGAGGTTCTCTATAAGAGTCCAGGCAATTTCTTGGGCTATTACAAGAACCCGGAGGCCACGGCCGAGACCCTCGAGGACGGGTGGCTCCACTCCGGCGATGCGGGCTACATGACAGAGCGTGGGCATCTAAAGATTATCGACCGGGCAAAGGATGTGAATAAATTGAACGACGGTACCCTATTCGCTCCCAAATACATAGAGAACAAGCTCAAATTCAGCCCTTATATCAAGGAGGCCGTGGCCCATGGCATGGATAGGGACTTTGTGGCCGCCTTTATTGATATCGATTACGGGGCCGTGGCAAACTGGGCCGAGAGGCGACATATCGGCTTTACCAGCTACACGGACCTTGCCCAGAAGCCGGAAGTCTACGAGCTCCTCTACAACGAGATCCTCCGGGTCAACAAGAGCCTAAGCCAGGATGAGAAACTCCGGAATTCCCAAATAAAGCGATACCTCTTATTACACAAAGAGCTGAATCCCGATGACGGCGAAATCACCCGTACCCGAAAGGTGAGAAGGAAGTTCGTTGCCGAAAAATACGGAACCCTCATCGAGGCCCTCTACGCGGGGAAGGAGAGTGTGCACGTGGAAGCGACATTTACTTACGAGGATGGCCGGACCACCACCATGAGGGCCGACCTCAAAATTCGTGACGTGGAAACCTATTGATGGAGAGAGTACGCCATGAACGAGAAGCCAGCACCCATACTCCGGGCTGAGGACATACACATTAGTTTTGGAGGCCTAAAGGCCCTCAATGGGGTCAGTCTTGAGATCTATGCCGGTGAGATTCTGGCCATCATCGGCCCCAACGGGGCTGGTAAGACCACCATGCTGAACATCATCAACGGGTTTTACAAGCCCGATGAGGGCCGCATCTTCTTTGAAGGCAAGGAACGGCCCAAAAAGATGAAACCGGACCGTATTGCCGCCCAGGGGATTGCCCGGACCTTTCAGAATCTGGCCCTCTTCAGGGGAATGTCCGCCTTAGGAAACATCATGATGGGTCGGACCATGATGATGCACGCCAACATCTTTTCACAGGCCCTATATTGGGGATTCAGTCAAAAAGAGGAGATTGAACACAGAGAGGCCGTGGAGAGGATCATCGATTTCCTTCAGATTGAAAACATTCGCAGGACCCCTGCCAGCATGCTCCCATATGGTATGCAGAAAAGGGTGGAGCTGGGGAGGGCATTGGCCGCAGAGCCCAAGCTCCTCCTCCTGGATGAACCCATGGCCGGCATGAACCTGGAAGAGAAAGAGGATATCGCCCGGTTTGTCCTGGATGCCAACGAGGAACTGGGTTACACGATCGCCCTCATCGAACATGACATGGGGGTGGTCATGGATATCTGCGACCGGATCGCGGTGCTTGACTTTGGCCACAAGATTGCCGAGGGGTCCGCGGACGAGATCAAGGCAAACCCCGAAGTCATCAAGGCCTATCTGGGCACGGCAGGAGGGTAAAAGAGGCATTCTAGTTCACTCTAGTTCACTTTAGTTCATTTTAGGCACTTATCAAAGGAGTCAATACATGACCTTCTTCTTCGAGGTACTGATTACCGGGCTCATGGTGGGGATCATGTATTCCCTGGTGGCCATCGGATTTGTCCTCATCTTCAAGGCATCGGAGGTCTTTAACATGGCCCAGGGAGCCATGAGCCTTTTTGCAGGACTGGCCCTTGTCGGTTTCCTGGAGCAGTATTTTCAGCTCCCCCTCTGGCTTGCCCTTATCTGCACGGTGGCCGTTATGACCGTCTGGGCATATGTCGTCGTGTTTGGTATCCTCAAACCCCTTGTGGCCCGCCCCCCCCTCATGCTCTTCATGGCCACCTTCGGCGTGACATATCTCATGGAGGGAATCGGACAATCCATTTACGGGACACAGGCCAAGGGCCTGAACCTGGGTATTCCGGATATCCCCATTGAGGTGGGCGGCATATTCCTCAGCACCTTTGATCTTTTTTTTGCAGGCCTGGCAGCCATACTGGTCGTAGGATTGGTCTGGTTTTTTCAAAAGACGAGGAGCGGCAGGGCCCTCAGGGCCGTATCCGATGACCACGAGGCAGCCCTATCTGTGGGCATCCCGCTGTTGAGGGCCTGGACCATCACCTGGATCGTTGCCGGTGTGGTGGCCACCGTGGCGGGCGTGGCCTGGGGCACGCGCATGGGTGTCCAGTTCAGCCTTACCTACATTGCCCTTAAATCGTTGCCCGTGCTGATTATTGGCGGGCTCGACAGTGTCCCTGGTGCCATTATCGCCGGCCTCATCGTGGGGGCCGGGGAGAACCTGGGCGAGGTCTTCATCGGCCCATACGTGGGAGGGGGCATTCAGACCTTTTTCCCCTATCTGTTGGCACTGATTGTCCTCTACTTTAAGCCATACGGCCTGTTCGGAAAAGAGATTATAGAGAGGGTGTGAGGGCTTTTCATAACCTCTATTCGTTATTGGGGTGGCATGATTTTAACAGTTAATGCTTTAATCTCGAGTACTTGGAGTGATGGAGTCATGGAGTACTGGAGTATTGGGTTGAAAACAGAGGAAGTGAAATCCATTACTCCAATACTCCGATACTCCAATACTCCATTTGCGTAACAGAGTGGAGCTGTTTTATGTTTTATCGAGAATGCAGGAATTTCAAAGACAGTTATGCGCGTGACATGGCCATCTTCCCCATCCCGCTGGACAGGTGGGGATTCATTGTCATGCTGTTCATGGCCTTTGTCGTCGTCCCCTTGTTTGCCAGCGAGTACTTTATCACCAACATCATCATCCCCTTTTATTGCTTTACCCTGGCCGCCTTTGGGCTCAATGTCTTGGCAGGATATGCGGGCCAGATCTCCATCGGACATGCCGCCTTTATGGCTGTGGGGGCCTATTCCTCCTTTATCCTCTACGGCCGTTACGGCGTACCGCTCATTCCGAGCATGTTGGGTGCCGGCGTCATCACCTCTGCCGTGGGCACCTTCTTCGGCCTCCCCTCCCTCAGAATCAAGGGCTTTTACCTGGCCATCGCCACCCTGGCCTCTCAGTTCATTATTGAATGGGTTATTGTACACGTCCAGTGGATCAGCGGCGGGGTTTTCGGGACCATAGAGGCACCCAAAATGTTTATATTCGGCTTTCCCATAGACACGGCCGTCAAAAAATACTATCTGGCCCTTTGCATCATGGTCCTGCTCATGACCATAGGCAAGAACCTGGTGCGCGGCCAGTTGGGGAGGAACTGGATGGCCATCCGGGACGTGGACTATGCCGCCGAGATCATCGGCGTAAACCTCTATAGGGACAAACTCACGGCCTTTGCAGTCAGCACCTTCTATGCCGGGGTGGCCGGTTCGCTGATCTGTTTCTGTTATATGGGGGCCGCGAATATCGAAGAGTTCAACTACATGACCTCCTTTGCCCTGATGGGCATGATCATTATCGGCGGTCTGGGAACGCTCCTGGGTTCATTTCTGGGGGCGGGGTTCTTTGTCATGCTGCCCATCGGTATCAATCAGAGCTTGGGGTCATTCATGGACGTGGTGCCGGCTGATATCCTCTCCAATATTGAAGCTATTATCTTTGGAGGACTGATCGTTTTCTTTCTCATTGTGGAACCCTATGGCATGGCCAGGCTCTGGCACACGATTAAAGATAAGATGCGCCTGTGGCCTTTTCCCTATTAAAGACCATTGGAGTATTGGAGTAATGGAGTATTGGCGTATTGGGCTTTGTCGGAAAACCGATTTTTCTTGTCTGCCATCCATCACTCCATGACTCCAACCGGATTGTCTCAATTCTTGCTTGCGTACTAGCAGGATATTAATCAACCTAAGGAACGGGTTACTCGTTTACATTAACCTTTAACAAGAAAGAGAGGAGGGAATACGAATGGGACGCAAGTTGATTTCTATCATTTTCATTGGGGTTTTTGTGGCCGGCTTTGCCCTGGTAATGAATCAAGCCATGGCAGCCGAGGAAAAGAAGCCGGAGCAGTTTGTGGGTATTCTGGCCTACCGAACCGGCCCCTTTGCCGCGGGCGGCAGTGGCTGGAGTAGCGGCATTGAAGATTTCATGGCCCTTGTCAACATGAAGGGCGGGATTAACGGAAAGATTATGTACAAGTGGGAGGAGTGCGAGACCGCCTATAACACCGCGCGGGGTGTTGAGTGTTACAACCGCTTCAGGGACAGGATGGCCAAGGTCCATCCCTTGAGTACGGGTATTACCTATGCCCTGATCCCGAAGGGCACGGAGGATCATATCGTGGTCATCTCCGGAGGATACGGCAGGGCCGATGCCTCGGACGGCCGGGTCTTCCCCTGGGTTTTCACTGTGCCCACCAGCTACTGGTCCCAGAATACGGCCAAGATCAAGTGGATCGCCATGAAGGAGGGCTGGGATGGAAAAGATATGTCCACCATTGGCAAATATTTGAAGGGACTGAAGATCGCCAATCTGCATATCGACGTCCCTTACGGCCAGGAGACCAAGCCCATCCTGGACGACATGTCCAAGAAGTTCGGGTTCACGGTCCGGCACTTCCCCGTGCCCTGGCCCGGCATTGACCAGAAGGCCCAGTGGATGGACATTGCAAGGCGTTTCAAGGCGGACTGGGTGATCAACCGCAATTGGGGTGTCTCCTGCACGGTGCCGCTGAAAGAGGCGGCCAGGCTCGGGTTCCCCAGCGAGAAGATCCTTGGTGTCTGGTGGTGCGGGTCTGAAGAGGACGTCTTACCGGCCGGTCCTGCGGCCAAGGGGTATTATTCCACTAACTTCCACGGGGTGGGCCGGAATTACCCCATCATCCAGGAGATAATTGACAAGGTCTACGGCGCCATGAAAGGGAACATCTCCTTCACACGCGTGGGCACCGTTTACTACAACAGGGGAGTCGTTGCCGGTATTGTGGACCACGAGGCGTTCCTCACGGCCCATAAAAAGTTTGGTGCCAAGGTCCTGACAGGAGAGGAATACCGGTGGGGCATGGAAAACCTCAATATCACCCCCGAGAGAATCAAAGAGATCGGTGCTGAAGGTCTGATGCAACCCCTGCGCACCTCCTGCGCGGACCACGAAGGGGGCGGAATGGTCTTCATCCAGCAGTGGGATGGCGAGAAGTGGGTGAACACAGGTGAGGTGATAACCCCCATGAGGGAATATGTCAGGGATATGGTCGAGAAATCTGCGGCCAAATATGCCAAAGAAAAAGGGATCACACCCAAAGATTGTAAGTAACCCCCAGAATAGATCCCCTTTGCCCTATAGATCTCGCAAAACCCTCCCCCGTCAAGGGGGAGGGTCAGGGTGGGGGTGATCAAATTATCTTCCCCCCCACTAGTCGTGGGGAAACGCGTTGCAAGGCGAGGTCTTGAGGAGGATTTCAAAAAAACATCTCTAAACAAAGGGGCGAGGGAGCATTTTGCTCCCTCAAGCTCTGTTTTGATCCTTCCCACGGATAAGCAGAAACAAATACAATTTTGCCGTGTAGGGTTGGCATTTCACATGCCACCGGCAGAACGGTCGGATATGAAATCCGACCCTACGATTTCAAGGTGAAAATCATCTGAATCAAAAGGCGAGTATATTATGGAACAGGCTCCTTTACTCAAGGTCAATAACATTGAAGTTATTTACGAACACGTCATCCTGGTCCTGAAAGGGGTTTCCCTGGATGTGTATGAAGGGCAGATTGCCTCTCTCCTTGGGGCAAACGGGGCCGGGAAAAGCACGACTCTGAAGGCCATTTCAAACCTGGTGAAAGCGGAGCGGGGCGAGGTGACCAAAGGGACCGTGGAATTTGACGGAAAGCGCGTTGACAAACTCTTTGCGCCCCAACTGGTGAAAATGGGCGTGATCCAGATCATGGAAGGAAGGCACACCTTTGAGCACCTGACCGTGGAAGATGATCTTCTCACAGGCGCATATACCAGGGGTCGTGACAAAAAAGGGATCCAAGAGGCCCTGGACAAGGTCTACCGGTATTTTCCACGCCTCGAGGAACGCCGCAACGCCAAGACAGGTTACATCTCCGGAGGTGAGATGCAGATGTGTGCCATAGGACGAGGCCTCATGGCAAAGCCCAGGATTATGCTTTTGGATGAACCCTCCATGGGCCTGGCCCCGTTACTGGTGGAAGAGATCTTCAACATCATCAAACGCCTCAATGAAGAAGAGAAGGTGGGTATGCTCCTGGCAGAGCAAAACGCGGCCATGGCCCTTAATTATGCCGAGTATGGCTATATCATGGAGAACGGCCGCGTGGTCCTGGATGGCGATGCGGAAACCCTTAAGGACAACGCCGATGTGAGGGAGTTCTATTTAGGCCTCACCGAGATCGGTAAAAAAAGTTACCGCGATGTGAAACATTACCACAGAAGGAAGAGATGGCTGGCTTAATAAAATCGCTTCGCGATTTTATATAACGCGGCTTCGCCGCTCCCAAGAAAAGGAAATTCTTAATTAACCAGGTAAGAGTAAACAGTTAATAGTCAATCGTGACGAGTAAATAGGCCGGGGAAGAGTGCTCCCGGCCTTTCTCGTCTCTTGCCTTCCCCTATTGTAATGCCTCGCTCTCTCAAGCTGTAATTTCTTGACATTATCCGGAAATTTATTAAGGCTACTAGAAAACTAGGAGAAATTTTTAGAACTTCGATTTTTTCTTCTTAAGCAAACTTCCCAAGACTCTATAGCTGTCACTGCGAGGAGTCCCATTAAGGTGTGGGACGACGAAGCAGTCTCATCAACAAGAGATTGCCTCTCGGCCGTGAGCCTTTCGGCAGTGAGCCCTTCGATGCACTCAGGGTTTCGAGTAGAGTCGAGAAACTCAAGGCCGAACGGCTTCGCCCTCGACCGTGGCAGGGACTCGAAATGACAACAAGGATGATGGTGCATAAAGACTCCTACAAGATGTGCATGAACCCCTATCAAGACCGCATATAGGAGGACAAGATGGCCCTTAAGACTTCGGACGAGTATGTGGAAAGACTCCAAAGAATGAAGCCTAACGTCTATGCCCATGGAAGAAAAATTGGGCGGGACGATCCCATGCTTGAGCTTCCCATAAACACCCTGAGATTTACCTTTGACGCGGTCAATGATCCTGACTTAAAAGACCTTCTGATTACCAAGTCCCACCTCACCGGGGAAGAAATCAATCGTTTCACCTCACTCAACCTGAGCATTGAAGACCTCTACACGCAACAGGAGATGAAGCGAAAGTGTTGTCATCGGGTGGGCGGATGTACCCAGCGCTGCATGGCCACAGATACTCTAAATGCCATAGGGGTGGTCACCAGAGAGATCGACGAAGCCAAAGGGACGCAATACCACGACAACTTCGTTGAGTTTGTGAAATATTATCAGGCCAACGATCTTGTGGGAAGTACGTCCCAGACGGACGTGAAAGGAGACAGGAAAGCGAGACCCTCCCAGCAGGAAG
>JASFEQ010000005.1:0-31988 GCA_050124735.1 Desulfobacteraceae bacterium
CAGAGTTGTACCGAGGCTCTGGTTACCGAGGAACCGGATGACCGAATCGGTCACGTCCGGATCTGTGGGGGGAGCGGCTGGGCAACCGCCGCTTCTACCCGGACGATAAGTATCATTGAAAAACCCCCGATTGCATGTTGCTTCTATAAATCGCTCTTGCAGCCCGTCTCCGAAAGCTTGCTTATACTATTCCTAAGCTTTAATTTCATCTCCAGGATAGATCGTAATCATGCGCCCTCTAATAAGAGGGATTTCAGATCAAGTATGTCCTTAAAGATAAGGTTTATCCCGGTGGGGGCAGAGAATTTACAGCGTCTTTAAGGGGGGACAGGTGTGGATCCTTGAGGTCTTCAAGGAGATGCTGAAGTGATTTCAAAGCGGGGGAAATATAGTCCTCAAAATGAGGCTTTCCTTGCACTTTGCTCAAGAATGAAAATGCGCCGAGTATCTGTAGGTTTCTCTGGATCGCCAGATAGGGGAAGTATTTCTTTAAGGGTTCGACGAGCCGGGATTCATACTTACCTAGGAACCGCACATAGTGCTGAAAAGTCTCATCTCGTTCGTATGAAGACAATCCCGTATAAGGATCGATAAGAAGGGAGGCCAGGTCATAGGCCAGGGGACCGAGTCGCCCTCCCTGCCAGTCCAAAATCCCGATCTTCCCTTCTCGGACCATGATATTTCTTGACTGGAAGTCACGGTGAAGAAAGTAATGGTCGTCGGCCTTTGAAGCGATTTCAACCAGATGATTGAAGGGGGCTTCCAGTTCAGGCCAATCCTTTTTTAGGCCAAGGTATTTGTGAAGGAAAGCGTCTTTAAAATAATTTGCTTCATAATGTTGCATGACGAATGGATCGTATCTCTCAGTCTGGCAGCACCACTCCGTATTAAAACCTTCTGCCCCTTCCGTCTGGAGTCGAAAGAGGATTTCAATGACCCTCTCATAGATTGAGACCCTGTCCTCTTTGAGCGATGCAGATTCCTGCAGGCTGGCATTCCCAAAATCATCCATGATGAACCAACCGTTGGTCAGATCAAAGCGGTGAATTTCAGGCACCGGTAAATCTTTCTGTAAGAGATGTCGGCCAATCATGAGATAGGCCACATTTTCTCGCTTTGCAAAGCCATCGGTGGGGGCATTTTCCATGGCTATGAAGCTGGTGTGGGACTGAGGGGAGAGGCGCCAGAAGAGCCTTTTAGAGCCATCACTGGGAAGAGAATGGAACTGGAGGTCCTCAGCGGGAAGTCCCACATCTTTAAGGAAAGTGGCGATAAATTCTGCAAGTTCCGGTTCAGGCCCGTCCATAGTGTTAATTCTCAATAGGTTTCTTCGATCAAATCTCGATCGACGGTTCTGAAGGAAGTCACTACACTATCGATGACCTTTGTATCCCTTCGCACCCTCACTTCGTCCCAGAGTATTGATCGCCTTATTTCCACATCCTCTTCCAAAGTGGTTTTTTCACCGATCACGGCCCAGTCCTCCAGCTTGGTTGAGTCGTCTATCTGGCAGTCAGGTCCTACGGAGAAAGATTCTTTATCTAATAAATCTCTGTTGGCCTGCATGTAGTTCTCCACGGTTCCCATATCACGCCAATAATGGCCAGTCGTTAGTAGAGATCTAATGGATCTTCCCGATTGAATCAGTTCTCGGTAACAATCAATGATATCTGAAAACACCCGATCCGGGATGTGGGTCAACAGATCAGGGTCCATGATGTGTATGCCAGTAAAGGCAAATCGTCCCTGAGCGCCCCAGGCAGAAATATCTGTGACAAAGCCATTGTCGTCTATCTGAATCTGGTTGTAAGGCGTGCAGTCATGAAGGATCAAGGTGACGAGGCCTCCTAACTTTTTGTGTGATTCATAGGCTCGGCTGAGGTTGATATTTGTAAGGATGTCGCTGTTTATGACAATGAAAGGATCATCACCCCAGAAATCTTCCGTATTCTTGATTCCCCCCCCTGTACCCAGAATCTCGGGCTCAACGCGGACCTGGATTTCCAATCCAAAAGGCCTGCCCCCATCCAAATAATCGACGATCTGCCGGTAGTGATGGTGGGCATTGACCACGATCTGATCAATTCCATGTTTCTTGAGGTACTCAATGACCCAGCCAATAATGGGCTTATTCACCACAGGCATGAGTGCCTTGGGTTTCTTATCAGTCAGGGGACGTAGGCGCGTTCCCAGCCCTGCAGCTAGTATCATGGCCTTCATTAGAAACCGTTCAGTAAGAGATGGGTTCTCATATATCAAATCCCTCTTGGAGTGGATCCTAAGGTGACACCCCTATTCCAAAATCTGCTCCAGGTGTTTGTACGCGGTTGTTTCGTACTCATTATAAATCATTGATGGACAAGTCAACGAAAACTTGGCGTAAGAAGAAAAGGGTATGGCGGGCGGATGGGTCCTAGGCGATGGTGGGGGTCTATTGTAGCATGTGGAAAAGGGATTCAGAATTATGGATTTTTCTTCTCTTTCTTGCCTAGGCGCTGTCTTTGTTTGTATGCTTCAATTTCATCTTTCAACGCTGTGACCTGATTTGACGTGCCAGCAAATAGGGCGGTTCGGGTTTTTACAAGTACCTTTTTATCCAGTTCCTCAAGGGACTTTTTGAGCGTCTCCATACCCTTCTCAACCTGCTTTTCCCGGAAGAGCTCGTGCGCCTTATCGATCAAAAAGAGGGGTTGCATTAACCTTTCGTTTTGAATACGGTCAAGGGCCTCATCCAGGTTGGAGTACGTCTTTGCAATGGACTTGCGG
Organism: Desulfobacteraceae bacterium; assembly: GCA_050124735.1. GTDB lineage: Bacteria > Desulfobacterota > DSM-4660 > Desulfatiglandales > HGW-15 > JASFEQ01. The sequence goes on from JASFEQ010000005.1 coordinate 2,767, forward strand.
GTGTAACTAAGCTCCTCACGAATCCCTTCAAGCGCCTCGCGCGCCATTCCTATCTTTATACCAGGATTGGTGTTCTTTTTCTTGGCAAATTTGAGAGCCTGTTTGACGGCCTTGCGAGCCTGTTTAATGCCTTTACGCACTTCCTTTGCCTTTTCAAAATAATCTACAGTACCTTTAAGAATATCATCATGAACCCTTATCAGGCTAAGGGGTAATCCATCCCTTTTATATCGAAATGTTGCCATTGATCCTGCTCCTCATTCTTAAGAATTGACTGCCTTGCGCAGCTTATAAGGTAAGCTAGAATACCCCTAATTTACCGTACCCTGAATAGGCCTGAGGCATCCGCCGCTAATTTCCCTTTCCTAAAATTAGACCAAGATTTTAAATTTTTTTCAAGGACGAAGTCCTGCTCTCATTTTACACCCCTGCAGGGTGTAATCAAAGTCGGGTCCTTTAGGCCTCCGGCTCGTAGAGCCTCCGCCTCGTAGAGCCCGCATTATTTACCCTGGGAAGCGTTATTTTGATATGCTTTCACCCTCTTCACGTTCCATTGAATTACTCAGTCTCTTAGGGCTTTCAGTGTCTTCGACCTCCGTGAAGATCATCTCTAAGTCGCCTGACTCCAAATGATCACGTATTCGTAGAAAGGCCGCCCTTCGCTCTTCCTCTTCTCCCCACTTGAAGATCATACTCTGGTCTAATTCGCCTCTGTGCTCTTTAATCCTTCTTCTTTCTCTACCGCTTCGTCTCTCAGGGATGTGGAGGGTATAGGAAAATCTTCTCCGGTCAATCCCTAATCGTCTGCCTCCCCGGTCGCTCAGAAAGAAAGGCGAGACCTCCACTTTTGCCTTCTTGACCCCTCGTTTTTTCTCGGTGCCCATGTTTCTTCTCTTTTTCATAAGATAACCTCACCCAACGAGGGCCGAAAAAGCACCTCCGCCGCCATCCTAGCCACCAATAAGACATGGAATTGAGGTCACAATGGCCAAGGTTTGATTGATGAGGGGGCGATTTTGGAGTGAGCCAAAATTGAAGATAAACAATTTGCGTGCCAGAATTTGATTCCTTTGCGTGCGCTCCAGAAAGAAAGGCAACTGCAAGGGCAGAGTGCGTCTCGTAAATCACTATCCTGTTGATTTTTCAATGAATAGTTCTGTGTAGAAGGGGTGTGTTAAGTCAGGGAAAAGAATTCTCAAGGAATAGGCTTTAGGCGGATTTCAAGAATGGAGTACAGAAAAGTGTGCATATGTGCACATTTTTTTGTGCGACAGGAGCAAAATTCCATAAAATACGGACCCTTGTCTATTTGACAGAGTAGCGAATTTATCTTATATTAACTCAAAAAGATTAATTTTTAGTAAATTGAATTGTACATTGCAAAAGGAATATAATCTTTCTTTGGCAAAATGAAAAAGAAAGGGGAGACGGCATCTTTGAGCACAACACTTGATCTTTCCGAGCTTGACGCGAAAATCGGTCAACTTTTCATGATAGGATTACCTGGCCCTCAATTGGACGAGGGCACAGAGGCCTTGCTCCAGGATTACAATTTGGGTGGGGTCATCCTCTTTTCGCGGAATATTGAGGACCCGATCCAACTGACCAAGCTTTGCCTGGACCTTCAGGATGCGGCAATGGAGCACCACGGCCTTCCCCTTATCCTCGCCGTTGACCAGGAAGGGGGCAGAGTTGCCCGGCTGAGAGAGCCCTTCACCCAGTTCGCCGGAAATACGGCCATCGGGCAGGATGCAGAACCCGAAAAGAAAGCTGAGGAATTTGGCCGCATCACGGCAAAGGAAATGAAAATGGTCGGGCTTAATATGAATCTTGCCCCAGTGGTGGATGTGCAAAGAGGGGAGCCCGAGAAGCATCTTGCAGGGCGGACCTTTGGAGAGGATTCTGCCATAGTGGCCCTGCTCGGCAGGACCGTGGTGAGATCTCTCCAGGGAAATGGGATCATGTCCGTGGCCAAACATTTCCCGGGCCTAGGCGGTACCCGCCTCGATCCCCATGTTCATCTGCCCAGAATAGAGTTGGATATGGAAGAGATGGAAGAGGTGAATCTTCCCCCGTTCCAGGCGGCCATAAACGAAGGCGTTTCAGGCATCATGACTTCCCATGCCATCTATCCCGCATTAGATACGGAGCGACCTGCCACGCTTTCGCCGCGCGTATTGAACCAGCTCTTGAGGGAAAAGATGTGTTTTGAGGGACTGATCATCACGGATGACCTGGAAATGGGGGCTATAGCCGAACATTGGGGTGTGGCTCAAGGGGCCACAGCCGCCTTTGAAGCGGGGGCAGACATACTGCTTATCTGCAAAGATCAGAAATATGTCCTGCAAAGCCTGGAACTCATCCGAGGCAGAGTGCTAAGGAATGAGATATCCTTCCAGAGACTGAATGCCTCATATGAGCGGATTATGAGAGTGAGGTCCACACTGCTGGACCGCAAGGAGTGGATATCCATGGGGAATGTGAAGCGGTATTTCAAGTTAAGTGCCTAAAGTGAGCTAAAGTAACCCGCCTAGCATCACTCATTTACATGCCCAGAGCCTGCTTTGCCATGCGCCTAACGTTCGGATTCGGATCGTTACGATATTCTTCAAGGAGCGCGCTGGCGCGGTCACTTTTGATCTTTGAGAGCACATCCAGGGCCAGTATCTTAAATGACGGGCTCTCCTCTTTCATGGCCAGATGGACCGAATCGATAGCTTCATCCTGAAAAAAAGCAATCGAAAGCACGGTAGCATCCCTGACCTCAAGATAGGGATCATTGAGAAGGGCGATCAATTCGGGAAGGGCAGACTTCTCATTCATCTGCCCCAGAGAAAAGGCGGCAGTCTTTCTCAAGGCGGGTTGGGGATCACTGAGATAAGGCATTAGTCTCTTGGCGGCAGATGGGGATTGACGAAATTCCCCGGTCCATTTCTCAAGGGTGAGCCGTAGCTCCTGAAGATGATCGAAGACGAAATGGACATACTCCTCTAGGGTGTCTCCTTTTTCCTTCTGCAAGCTCATGTGCTCATATTGCTTGTGGGTCTGGTAATCAATGGGAACGGCACTGGACAAGACAGACAAGACCCGGAGGGCATTTTCGCCATCTAACAAGTAGCCCCTGATGAGACTTGGGTCATTCTTTTCTAGGGTCTTCACGACAGCCTGCTTCATGGGCTGCAAGACCTGAAGACGCCTTTCATCCAAAATCTCTCCGATGGCTCTTATTGCTGCAGACTTCACCCTCCAGGAGGGATCCTCTAAGGCTTCAATGCAGCTCTTTAGAGCCTTTGAATCCTTGAGTTGTCCCAAGAAGTAAAGCGCCCTGGATTTGACGAGAGGGTCCAAAGCGTTTTTGACTTGGATCAAGGCTGGGACTGCGTGGTAGGCATGCACTGCGAAGAGTTCGTTCATCAAGCGAAGACTCAGGACGTCCGGGGTGTTGAGCCGTTCAACCATAAAAGGCACCGACTTAGATCCTTCAAGTCCGAGGAGTCTGTCTTGGGCCTCCACAGGGATCTTCCTCTCCAGGCCCCAGTGCGAAGCCACAGCGAGTGTCATTTCCATGTCTTCAGGATAGGGCACCGTTTCAGCCTTGGCCATTAAACCCGCGAGACGCCTTTCTTCTTTGACCCTGATCTCTTCGGCAACCGTGTTCCCAGGGGGGGGCGCCGCTGGCAGGAGGATATTCAAACCGCTAATACGTCCATTGTTCTCATCAATGCCCACGGCCCATCGAGACGCACTCCAGACAGAATTGTCCGTCCCGTTTTTGGAGTACCTGTCTTTGCCGGCCGCATCAATAAAAAGGCCAATACCCCCGGCCCTCCTGCCCTGCGTGAGGCCTCCAACGGCCATGCCGGTGTTCGTATCATACCCATCATACCCAGAGTTATCCACAAAGATGCCTACACCATTGGCTTCCGAAGCACCCATGGAGAGCCAGTTGGAGACATAGGTGTCGTTCCCGGCCTCATTGACCAGAATGCCAACACCGTAATCATGACCACAGCCCTGAGATACACCCCAGGAAAAAGTATGGTCGTTACCGCGGACGTCCATTAGGAGACCAAAAGAGAAATGAATCCCTGCACCTTGGGAGTAACGACGGGCGATATAGGTATCCTTTCCCTCCTGATCATACAGAATACCCATGCCCATCCAGTAGGAAGACCCCTGGCCAAAATATTGGCATTGATAAAAGTCGTTACCTGCTCTGTCCGCAAGCAGTGCCAATCCTCCACCAGAGAGGTTTCGTATTCCCCAAGCAAAGCCCTGAGAGAAGCTTTGGTTCATGCCCGGTTCTCTCGGATCGGGAGCTCTCGTGCCAGACAAGTATTTGTCGTTTCCCTCGATGTCAGAAAGACATGAGATGCCCTGCACTCCAGAGTGGGCCTGACCGGAGTGCTGGCACTGATAAGTGTCTTCACCCGCCAGATCCACAATGCCTGCCCAGCCGAACCAGGATGCAGCCTGCACGAATTCATTTCCAAGGTAGCTGTCTATGCCTCCGGCATCCATGAGCAGACCGATTCCAAAGAGACTCGCTCCCTGGGAGAAGTTGTGCGCCTTGTAGAAATCGTTTCCTTGCAGGTCGAACAATATTCCTATCCCCCAAAACCCCGCCCCTTGTGTCAAATCCTCTCCTATATAGTGATCGTCTCCATCCAGATCGAGGACGACCGAACACTTTCCATGCCTACCAGATGCAATTTTTCCCCTGTAAAGATCATTGCCACCAAGATCGATGACCAGACTTGCTTCGTGGTGGTGTATATCTGATCCCACTCCCCCAATAATTACCCTTCCAAGCGTTGTGGTAAAGGAGAGGGACTCTACCCCCTTTTTCCAATCATCCGTTGAAGTCAAGAGCTCTCTTGCTCTGCCTAACGAGGTCAAGAGAATAATACCTGCTTTGAGTATCTCTCGCGTATTCACGTTTCCAGCAATATTTATGGTTCTTCTCAATTCTTTGAATTTGGTCCGTTCGACAACGGTTTTTTCAAAGTCCTTTCCTGAAACGTGTTCTGGATAGAGGTACTTTTCAAAGTCATTCATCTGTTTGGGCGTGATATCATCATTAATGCCATCAAGGATCATCTCAGCGGTATACACAGCGTCAAGAATCTGAATGACCGCTTCCCTCAACGGTTCGGGGAGATGTGATGGAACCAAATGGCTTTGAGGTCTTTGCAAAGGGAGGGGCTCAGATAGGGTTATATCACTCAGCCGAGACAACGCCTTGAGCCATAATACCGGATCATCAGCCACCTGTAAAAGATGTTTAGCCGTCTGCTGGGCTTCCTTTGGCGCTTCTAAAGGTTTTTCCATCCATCTCGAGAAACGATCAAAGGCAAGGGGCGCTTCATAGAGATCTGGTCGAACGGAGAGATCGCCTCGGTTCATGGCGATGACTTGCAAAGCCTCGTCCAGAAGGGACATATTTTTGACAGGTGCGGCGGATGAAATGCAAGGGGAAAGGGCAGAGGGGTGTCTCATGAAAGGAAGGCACAAAATCAAAACAATTAGGAAGGCCTGATGGTATTTCAAGATGCTTTTGGTGAACATTTTACCCTCAATGCACACCCCTGTGGGGCCCGGATTACTTGCTGCCTCTTATTATCATTTTGGATTGGAAGTTCCAACTCAATTTATTTTTTTGACATTCATCGGCGGGCTTACTATTGAAGTTGAAAGGGCACGCGCTCAGGTGAACTCTTTTTTGCTCGAGGTGACGTATGAATTTGGTGATCGACCTGATTATCATCGTTGCATATTTCGGCATCATGCTTCTTGTGGGCTGGCGGAGCCGGCTTCAGTCAGCTGAGTGCTACTGGGTGGCTGAGCGTAGGTACCCAACGGCAAGGATAACCCTATCTCTTGTGGCGACCATCTTTGGAGCCTCTTCTACCATGGGAATCATTGGCCTGGGCTATTCACGTGGCCTGACCGGTGCCTGGTGGTCCCTGGTGGGAGGCATCGCCTTGATCCCCTTTGCCCTCATTTTGGCTTCCCGCGTTCGCAACCTGGAGGTCTATACGCTGCCTGACATCCTGAAAAACGCCTATGGCGAAAGGGTTGCAATGCCTGCAGGACTCATGATTGCAGTTGCCTGGTGCGGCGTCATTTCAGCCCAGTTAATTGCAGCGGGCAGACTCTTGGAGGGTCTCTTCTCTCTGGATTCCCAACTCGCCCTGGCCATGGTGGCCATTGTCTTCATCCTTTATACGTATTGGGGCGGGCAGCTTTCGGTCATTAGGACCGATTTTTGGCAGTTCCTTCTCTTTATGGGGGGATTTCTTATTGCCCTGATATTCTTGGTGACGTCACAGGGAGCCATATCCACCCTCTGGAAAAACGTTCCGACAGAGCATCTAAGCTTCCCAGTCTCTTCCACTTTTGGTTGGTATGAAGTCCTGGTTTTCTACCCTCTCATTGTGGGCCTGCCCTATCTGGTGGGTCCGGACATCTACTCGAGGATCCTGTGTGCCCAAGACGATCAGATCGCCCGCATATCTGCTTTTCAGGCAGCCCTGATTGTCATACCCCTTTCCTTTCTGCTTGCCTTGTTCGGTTTGGCGGCCAGGGCCCAATTCCCCGGGATTCCCGCTGAGACCGCATTACCCCATACCTTAAACGTGCTCATACCCATCGGACTTAAAGGCCTGATCGCAGCAGGATTCCTGGGTGCCATTATGTCCTCTGCCGACACCTGCCTTATTTCCGCCTCCACCATCATGACCCTAAACGTGATCCATCCATTCCGTAAGGCATCCCAAGAAAGTCATCTAAAAACGACCCGAATCACAGTTCTCGTCGTGGGCTTTATCGCGTGGCTCATCGCCAGTCAGCAGAAAGGAATCATCTCTTCGCTCCTCTTGGGCTACACGGTCTTTGTGGGTGGGGTTGTGATACCGACCCTTGCCACATTTGTTCGCGAACGCTTCAGAATTACATCACAAGGTGCGCTTTGGGCGGTTATCCTGGGGGGTGGCTCTGCTATTTTGGGAAAGCTGAAGGGGGGAGCGATCATGAAAGGCATACTGACGAGTCATGGTCAGGAATTTTTCGAGATGGTCCTGGGTAGTCATTACCTGAGCATTTTACCCATAGTAGTCTCGCTCTTGGTTATAGTAGGTGTAAGTCGAATGACGAGACGAAACAGGGGGGAGGAATCTACGGCAAACGGTCCTCTCGACGCCTTCTGAAAGTCCTTCGATTCCCTTCTGGAGGGGTTCTATCCCGGCCCTTAAGCATCAGGACAACAATCAGCGCGATAATGAGTGCAGCCTGGAACAGACCGAGGACGGCTTCGATAAACCTTTGGTTCATTATGATAAGGGCACTAAATCCCAGGCAGGTGGACATGGTGAGGATCATAAAGACCGTTTCCTTCCGGGCAAACCCCATAAAGAGCAGCCGATGATGCAAGTGATCTTTGTTGACACAGGTTAATAGTTCAAGAAAGTTTTTGGCTTGGCCGTTCTTAAGCCGTGACAGGTTCACATAGATCATATCAAAGATGAGAATACCAAATATGAGGATCGGGGCTGCCAAGGAGACGAAGTGGCTGGTATTGGACCATTTTCCCAAGACGGCCAATCCAGCCAACGTAAATCCCAAGAAGGTGCTACCCGCATCCCCTAGAAAGAGGAGGCCCGATTCTCCGAATCTGAAGTTGTAGGGGATAAACCCGGCACAGGCTCCCAAAAGGGCAACTGCAAGCCAACCCAGTGCAGCCTGATCCGTCTTGAACGCGATGAGTCCCAAGAAGAGGGCAGTCACTATACAGATGCCGGATGCCAGGCCGTCAATTCCATCAAAAAAATTCAGTGCGTTTGTCAACCCCACGATCCAAAGCACTGTTAAGGGAATATTGATAAAAGGGGCCCAAAATTCGTGATAGAAGAAGGTAAGCTGGATATCTCCCCAAATGATCACCAAAAGAGAAATCAGGATCTGTAAGATAAACTTGAGAAGGGCAGGCAAGGGGCGGATATCATCCCAGAGGCCCATAGTAAAAATCAGGGTGGCGCCCAGTAAGAGAATTTTCATTCTGGGAAGAAATACGCCATTTAACAACAAAGAGGCGCAAAAGGCGAGGTAAACGGCCAAACCACCGAGGAGTGGTGTGGGTCTGTGGTGTATCTTTCTCCAGTCAGGCTTGTCCAAAATATTCAGCTTCAGGGCGAGTGACCGGCAAAAGGGGGTGAAGAAATAGGCCGCTAGGAAGGAAAAGATGAATATGTACTGCCACCTCAGACCAGAATCAAAGTAAAATCTCCTGACCCAAGGGCAGGATAAAAAAAGGAGGAAAAACGCGATGAGGGCATACCAAATGATTCTAGGTCGCAACTGTAATCCCCTTCCTGGCCAGGAGCTCACGGTACAGCTTTTCAATGGACTGTACCATGACATCGGCACTGAATTGATCCTTAATTCTCTTCCGCCCTTCTCTTCCCAATTTCCTGGCAAGCCCTTTGTCACTGAGCACTTTTTCTAAAGCGTCAGCCAGCTCCCTTGCATCTCCAGGGCGTACCAAAAGACCGTTGATGCCTTGATCGATCAGGTCTGGGATGCCTCCCACGCGGCTGGCCACCACAGGTTTTTCCATGGCCATGGCCTCCAGAATGACCCTGCCCATGCCCTCAAAAAAGGAGGGCAGCACAGCCACGTCAAAGGTGGCGATGATTTCAGACACATCCATCTGAAAGCCTGTGAACAGCACAGACTCACGCAGGCCGTTATTATCTACCATTCTAAATAGTTCATCGTATAGATAGCCTTCACCCACGATAACCAGTTTGGCATCCTTGATTTTCTCCTTCAGCAACTTGAAGGCCTCTATGAGAACGGTATGTCCTTTCCCTTCCCAGAGTTTGGACACTATCCCCACAACAGCCTCTTCTTGCTTTAGCGCCCACTTGCTCCTGATCCGATCTTTCTCTCCACTTTTCACAGGATGGAATTTATCAACCTGGATGCCACTGTAGATTTTTGCAATCTTCTCCTCACCAACAATGTGATCCTTCAAGGCCCAGTCAATGAGAGGCTGGGATATAAAGATCATTTTGTCACACCAGTGGGATCCCAACCGTTCCAAATTTCTAAATAGAACCTGCCGCCAACGAGGTTCTTCATCATGAAAGGCAAAACCATGAACGGTATGGACGATAACAGGGACATCCGCCAATTTGGCAGCCAAGCGGCCCAGGAATCCGGCCTTGGAGTTGTGGGTGTGCACGATGTGGTAAAAATTCCTCCTGAGAAAAGCGGTCAGATCCAGGAGGGCCAAAGTGTCCTTAAAGGGATGTAAGGGTTGGACCATGTTTTTGAATGGCCTGACCTCCATATGGTTTTCCTGCACGAATGGGATCAATTTTCCACCAGGTGCACATGCCAGCTCCACCTCATAGAGGTTCCTGTCCATCCCCTGCATGCTCAGAAAAGTATTGATACCGGATCCGCTTACTATGGGCAGGGTGTGTATGTGAAGAACTTTAATCATGATCATAGGCGGCCTCATGCCGCTTCCAAATCCGAAATCCGAATTTCGTGCTTTGGTCGATGATCGTTAGGACGTTCGATCAAATCCAAAGCACTTTGAGCTCACTGTCTATAAACTACCTGCGGTAGTCTAATGGGGTCTTCTCCCTCTCAGGCTGTCGTACGTCTCGGAAATTTTGTGGGCCAACTTGTCTAGGCTATACTCCCGAATATATTTCCAACTCTTCTTGTCTTTGAAAAAGAGATAGGTTCTGGATACCTTGGTGAGGAAAATATTGAAGTCGTCATCATCAACCTGTATTCTTCCAATGGCGTAAAGGTCTGGTTTTCTATGGGTGGGACACTCTGTGAGAAAGGCCTCGTATCCCTCAGCTATCAGGAGATCACGAATCGCAGGTTCAGGAACCCCTTCTTTTACGCCGAAGTAGCGGATCTCTTCTCCCAGCTTGTCTTCCAAAATTTTCTTGTACTCAACGATATGCTCTCTAACCACATCTTCCGGAATATCATTGACATTCCAGGCGGCATCTTCATAGGCCCCTATGATTATATCATTTCTTCTGAGTTCTTTCAGGTTGCCCCAGGACAGATAATCGACCTTTGTCGTCCCCATAGTCGTAGATGTTCCCACTTTTGAAGGAGAAATGAGTATGGTAGCTGGGTATTGCTTTTGGATGAGGATGGGAAAGACGTTTTCATAGAACTCCTGGTATCCATTATCAAAGGTGAGAGAAATGGGGCGCCCATTTTCCAGGCTCTTCTTCCTTTTCATGTAAAAAATCGCATCATCTATGGAAAGGAGTTGAAAGTTATTTGCGGTCAGATATTCTATCTGTTTTTGAAAGGCATCGATGGAGAGCCACAGCCTGTAGGCATCCGGATTCTGACTCACGTTCTGATACTGGATTATGGTAAGTTCTTTTAGCCTCATTCGATGGTTGAGCGGATAATGGGATGTTGATGATTTAAGAATTAATTATTTTAAACCATTTCAACAAAATATTTCAACATAAAGTGCAATATATAAAAATTAACTAAACAGTAAATGATCATCATATGGAGATTCAGCCCACAAATAGTGCACCGAAATGGATCATTTTGGTTAAGGATTGAAATGATTTCGTGTATGAAGACATTCTGTTGGTCTCTGCTATACGAGGGCTCAGAATATGACAAGCCTGGTTGTTGACCGCACAAAGGAATTTATCTATACATTTCTGTATGGCAAATGGGGATAAAACTACAAAATTGTAGCAAGTCAATTTTGCCCTTTTCATATCGCTATGAACTATAACTATTTGAATATTATATAGAAATCCCTTGTTTGTCCTTATGGCACTATGATTGCTTTAGATGGAAATAAGTAATATGGTGCTATCAAGCATCTCGCAAAGGATAGGGGCACCAAACCTCACATGAGGCATTAAGTCATTTGGAAAGCGGTGAGGTCGATATAAAGTTTCGGTTTGCCCATATGGGATTTTAGGTGACCACTTCACGCATTAAGATTTTTTGAATTAGAAGGAGGGAATGAAATGCTAATATGCCAAACACTGGAGGATGTCAGGGAGATCGTAAAGGACAGAGATATCAGTTTTATCCAGTTCTGGTTCACTGATGTCTTGGGGGTGCTCAAGAGTTTTGCCATAACCCCATCCGAGTTAGAGGAGGGGATGACGGAAGGGATGGGCTTTGACGGATCTTCCATCGAGGGATTCGCCCGGATTCAAGAAAGCGATATGATCGCCAAACCAGACCCCACCACGTTTCAGTTGGTGCCATGGAGGGTGGGGGATCGCCCCGTGGCCCGCATGTTCTGCGATATTTTAAACCCTGACGGAACGTCATACGAGGGGGATCCTCGTTACGTGTTTAAGAGACTTCTGAATAAAGTGGCGGAGCAGGGTTACACCTCTTATATGGGGCCAGAACTGGAATATTTCTATTTCAAGGATCATAAGTACACGGAGATTATAGATGAGGGCGGCTATTTTGATTCCCGTCCCCTTGATCTGGGAAGCGACCTGAGAAGGGATACCATCTTTGCCCTTCAATCCATGGGGATCGATGTGGAGTATAGCCATCATGAGGTTGCCCCCAGCCAACATGAGATAGATCTGAGGTATGATGAAGGTCTCAGGATGGCTGACAAGACGCAGACATACCGCGTGGTGGTCAAGGAGATAGCCCGTAAGCATGGTGTGTATGCCACGTTCATGCCCAAACCCATCTTTGGGCAGAACGGGAGCGGCATGCATACCCATCAGTCCCTTTTCAAAGGAGATCAGAATGCCTTTTATGATCCTAAAGATAAATACAATCTTTCAGACATGGCCAAACACTACATCGCCGGGTTGATACATCATGCCCCAGAGATTACCGCAGTAACCAACCAGTGGGTAAATTCTTATAAGAGGTTGGTTCCGGGTTATGAGGCCCCGGTCTACGTGTCATGGGCCAGAAGAAACAGGTCAACCATGATCAGGGTTCCCATGTACAAACCGGGCAAGGAGAAGGCCACCAGGATTGAATTTCGTTCGCCCGATCCTGCATGCAACCCCTATCTAGCCTTTGCTGTCATGCTGGGTGCTGGTTTAAGTGGCATAGAGAAGAAGCTGGAACTGCCGGATCCCATTGAGGAGGACATCTTTGAGATGAACCCTGCTGAACGAAGGGCACATGGCATTACGGATTTACCAGGCAATCTTTATGCAGCTACACTGGAAACAGAGAAGAGCGAATTGGTCAGAGAGGTTCTGGGGGAACATATTTTCAATAAGTTTATTGAAAACAAAAAGATTGAATGGGATTCCTACAGGACCCACGTGAGCCAATTCGAAATCGACAAGTATCTGCCTGTGTTGTGATCAGACACCCTGAACGGACAATCAGGGCTTTCAGGTCTTTTTCAAACCCTACTCTTGCCTCCGCCGGCTTTTACAAAAAGGCTTTGTGTATTATTTCCCTCACCTTTTTGGCGTTGGCTTTGCCCTCGGTCTTCTTCATCACCTGCCCGATCAAAAAATCTATCGGATGGGCCATTCCCTCTTTTATTTTCTTCACGGCTTCAGGATTTTCTGACATCACCTCATTCAAGACTCTCTCCAGGCGCTCTTGATCCTGAATGGGCCTTAAGCCTCTTTTATTTATGATAGACTCAGGATCTTCTCCCGTTTCAAACATAATTTCCAAAACCGTTCTACCGATTTGGTCTGTGATATCGCCCCTTGAGATCAGATTGATAAGGATGGAAAACTCTTTTGGAGGGACAGCACATTTCTCTATGGTGATGGCGGCATCATTGAGGAGTTTAAAAAGATCCTTGATCATCCAGCTACTCAGCCTGACCCTGTCATCACAAAAGGCGGCGCAACGCTCAAAAAAGTCCGACACGTTTCTATCCTTTGTCAAGATAAGGGCGTCTTTCTTAGAGATTCGGTAATCCTTAATGATACGATTCACCTTTTGATCAGGCAGTTCCGGCATTCCCTCTTGGATCTGTTCAACAAATCCCTGGTCAATCTCGAATTCCACCAGATCAGGGTCTGGGAAATATCTGTAATCTGGCGCGTCTTCCTTGCTCCGCATAGATACGGTTATTTTCTTCTCCTCATGGAAAAGCCTGGTCTCCTGGGAGGGCTCTTTACCGGAGTGGAGAATTTTCAATTGCCTTTTGACCTCATATTGCAGTGCTTCCATGATGAATTTGAAAGAGGCCATATTTTTTATTTCGGCGCGATTGCCGTAATCCAGGGCCCCCTCCGGACGAATGGATATATTCACATCACAACGAAACTGGCCCTTCTCTATAATGCAATCACTTATCCCTATATAGATTAATGTCTGCCTCAGTTTTTCAAGGTAGGCTCGAGCCTCGTTCACCGAGCGTAAAGGGTTACGTTCATGATCGGTAACGATTTCAAGGAGCGGCACACTGGATCTGTTGTAATCCACAAGACTGTAATCTGATGCCTCAAAGGAACTGGCTGAATGCACCAACTTTCCTGCGTCCTCTTCTAGATGAATTCGCTTGATTCCCACAGCATAAGGACGGCCCTCATCATTTTGAATTTCCAGGTATCCATTTTCGCAAAAAGGCCGCTCATATTGGGAGATTTGATACCCTTTGGGAAGATCGGGGTAGAAATAGTTTTTGCGAGCGAACCGAGATCGTCTATTAATCGTGCAATTCATGGCTACACCGGCACGGATGGTATGTTCAACGGCCCTTTTGTTTAGGACAGGGAGTGCCCCGGGCTGCCCAGTACAGACAGGGCAGATATGCGTGTTTGGAGGTGCTCCATTTTCCACCGCGCAGCCGCAAAACAGCTTTGTCTTTGTCTTCAATTCCACATGGGTTTCAAACCCAATGATAATCTCGTAATCCATTTATGCGCGCCCCGCAAACTTCTCATAGGCATATCCCACCCTGAGCACCATCTCCTCGTCAAATGGTCTTCCAATAATCTGGAGACCAACGGGCAACCCATCCACCATTCCACAGTTTACGCTCATTCCGGGCAGTCCGGAAAGGTTCAAAGACACCGTGTAAATGTCCACAAGATACATTTGCAGGGGATCGGCCATCTTTTCCCCCAGTCTAAAAGGCAGACAGGGTGAGACAGGGGTGATCATACAGTCTACTCTTTTGAAGGCCTGATCAAAATCCTTTTTGATAAGGGCCCTTGCCTCCTGAGCCTTTAAATAATAGGCGTCATAGTAACCCGCAGAAAGGACATAGGTCCCCAGCATGATCCTCCTCTTCACTTCTGTACCAAATCCCTCGCTCCTCGTCTCCTGATACATGTTCAGCAAGTCAAGGATCTCTTCACTGGATCTGAAACCATACTTGACGCCGTCATACCTGGCCAGGTTGCTGCTTGCTTCAGCCGTCGCTATGAGATAATAAGCGCTGATTGCGTAACGGGCGTGGGGTAAGGATATATCAATGATCTCGGCTCCTTTTTCCTTGAACAATTCGACAGCCCGCATAATCTGATCTTTAACATGGGGATCCAGACCTTCAATAAAGTACTCCCCTGGAAGACCTATTTTGATACCCTCCACGCCTTGCCTCAGGGAACGCAGGAAGTCAGGCCTTTTGATATCAGCAGAAGTGGTATCCATTTTGTCATGTCCGCAGATGACGTTCAGAAGCAACCCGCAATCTTCAACGGTGCGACCAAGGGCCCCTATTTGATCTAACGATGATGCATAGGAAATCAAACCGTATCGGGAGACTCTGCCGTACGTGGGTTTTATCCCCGCAACACCGCAATAAGCGGCCGGCAGACGGATAGAGCCCCCGGTATCCGATCCCAAGGCAAGGACCGTTTCCCCTGAGGCGATTGCGGCCGCAGACCCACCGCTACTACCCCCTGCTACGCGTTCCAGATCCACAGGGTTGTGAGTAGGTCCGAAGGCGCTATTTTCGCAGGAGGAGCCCATGGCGAATTCATCCATATTGGTTTTTCCGATGAGCACAGCGCCAGTTTGCAGGACCTTTGCCGCCGCGGTCGCATCATAAGGAGGGATGTAGTTTTCCAAAATCTTTGATCCACAAGTCGTTGGTATGCCTTGCGTACACATATTGTCTTTGATGGCAATGGGTATCCCGTTCAAAAGAGAAACCCTCTTATTTTCTCGAAACCTCCTGTCCGCCATGTCGGCCTGTTTCAGGGCTATTTCAGGGGTTACCATAATAAAGGCATGAATAGCGTCCTCTTTTTCATCAATCCTTTTGAGCACAGACTCCGTGATCTCGTGAGAGCTTACCTCGCCTTTCCGAAGCATTCTTGCCAATTCTGTGGCACTATGATCGCACAACTGCATGTTCTAGCCTTCCAAGATCTTTGGGACTTTAAAGTAGCTGGATTCCTCGTTCGGTGCATTTGCCATCAGGGATTCCGCTTCACTTGATTTTCTCGGTTCGTCCTCTCGCCACACGTTCTTCATTTCCAAGACGTGGCTCATGGGCTCCACATTTTCCGTATCTAACTCTTGCAGCGCCTCAAAGTGTTCCAACACGGCATTTAACTCCTTCTGATAGGCGTCTGCCTCCGGATCGGTGATTTTCAAGCGAGCAAGCTTTGCCACATGCTTCACCTCGCCTATGGAAATTCTTTCTAACTCTGCGAGAGGACGCCCAACCGCATCTTCTTGTGCCGCCCCTCTCAATCCTATTACGGGTCTTCCCGCAATACCGGCAGAGCCCAAACCCAACTCCTTGAGCTGTGATCTGTCCACAGGAGAAGGTGCCAGGGTCAATGGACACAGGGCACTCCGATTCTTAGGAAAAGCGATCACATCTCTGATGGATGCTGTTTTCAAGATCATCGCAATGACCCTGTCTAGGCCAAGGGCAAGGCCGCCGTGCGGTGGGGCACCGTATTCCAAGGCTCTCAGAAAGAACCCGAACTTGGTCTCCACCTCCCCAGGGCTCAACCCTAAGGCCCTGAAGATCTTATCTTGGACTTCCATCTCATGAATACGGATACTACCCCCGCCCAGTTCCTCTCCATTTATGACCAAGTCGTAGGCCCTGGAATTCAGACCCAGCAATTCCTCCTCGTTTGTGGAATCGAAATCGGTCCGATCAGGCATGGTGAAGGGATGATGCTGGGAGCCCAACCTTCCATCCTTGCGTTCAAAGAGGGGGAAGTCGGTCACCCATATGGGGCAATAGCGATCTTCAGGGATCAGCCCAAGCCTTTCAGCCACGTGAAGGCGTAGGCTACAGAGGGCCTTGTCCATAAGTTCCACGGAGGCATCGGCAATCATCATGATGACATCACCATCCTCAGCGTTGAAGCGTTCTCTGATTGCCTCTTGCTCGGTCGGAGAGAAAAACTGGGCAATGTTTGACTCCAGATTCCCATTAATCACTTTCATCCAGGTCATCCCTTTTGCCCCAAATGAAGGGACAATCTTTAGAGCGTATTCATTTTGGAGGACATTCTTGCTTAATCTACCCGCCATACCCTTCACGCAGAACCCCTTGATCTGGCCACCCTGCCCAATGACCTGACGGAAAATCGTGTAGCCGGTATCTTGAACAATGTCCGTCACCTCTTCGAAGGACATGTCAAAGCGTGTATCCGGGCAATCGGTGCCATAACGACCCATCGCCTCCCTGTAAGTCATCCGTGGAAAGGGGCTGGGCACGCGGATCCCTCCCAGGGCAAACATCCGGACGGTTAGCGCTTCTATGACGTCATAAATGAATTCCTCATCGATGAAGGCGGCCTCCATGTCCAATTGTGTAAACTCCGGCTGCCTGTTGGGTCTTAGATCCTCATCACGAAAACACCTCGCTATTTGAAAGTAGCGGTCCAAGCCGCTCATCATGAGAATTTGTTTGAAGAGTTGAGGAGACTGGGGAAGCGCATAAAACTTACCCTGATGGACCCGACTGGGGACCAGATAATCCCTGGCGCCCTCAGGCGTGCTCTTCGTCAGGAAGGGTGTTTCGATTTCGGTGAAGCCGAGCTCGTGGAAATAGTCACGAATGCATTTCATGATCTCGTGTCGTTTGATGAAGAGACCCTGAACAGAGGGACGCCGAAGATCCAGGTATCTGTATTGCAACCTGAGTTCTTCGTCCACATTTTCTGGGCTGGACTGGATCTCTTCCCCAAAAACCATGGCTTTTTCAGAGATCAGAAAAGGCAGGATTTTTGCTTTAGAGAGTATCTCAAGCTCTGTGGCGAACACTTCCACATCTCCCGTCTCCAGATTGGGATTTTCCGTTCCCTTTTGCCTACGTCCCACCTTTCCTCGCACCTCCACCACGTACTCTTCTTTTAGCGTGGTGGACCTTTCGTAGCTTTCCTTGTTCACATGGGGATCGAAAACGACCTGCACGATCCCCCGGATGTCCCGCAGATGAATGAACAGCAAGTTCCCATGGTCTCGAATGGCGTCCACCCAACCCATGAGCAGTACATCTCTTTCCATATCAGAGGTCCTCAAGGACCCACAGTAAACCCTATCTCTCCACTTCATAAAAATGTCCTAAAATCTCATCAGGAAATTTCCAGCCCATTGATATCAAAGGCTTTTACGCAAACCAACTATTTTAGTTGATTACGTGATGACAATCAACTGCATTTTCTTATCAGATTTGAATTTCTGCGTTACCCTCATCCCCCGCCCTGTTAAATTCTTGCTACGCGAGACGGCGAAGCCGATTTAACAGGGCAAGTCACTGCGGCGTACTTCTATTTACGCCTCATTCTTCAGGATTTGTCCGCGCTTCGCTTGGACTCCCCACCCTGTGGGCGGGTCCCCAGTTTCGTCCCGCAGCAAAGCCTGCGGGATGGACATTTCCCATCAGACTCTCAGAAGTCGGTTTTTCGACAGTCTTGTTGGGATGTGTGCCCCATGAGTATTCATCAACAGGGGACGTGCAACCAGGGCCTAATCCTAATAAAGGCGGGCAAAAGGAGAAAGACAAAAAATACATTTTTGTATAAAAATAAAAAGCTTTTTACAAAATTGTATTATGTTGGAATACACACATGGGGGTCCTTTTTTCGTTCTATGTGCTTGATACTACGTAAATTTTAAAGAATTCTATTCAAATGGCACACCGCTTGCTCTAAAGGTCTTCAACTCGACGGAGGTATTCAAGCCATGAAGTACGTTATAGCCATGATTCAGCCCCATATACTGAATGATGTGAAACAGGCACTGTTTGATAATGAGATTTACAGCATGACGGTCAGTAATGCATTGGGGTGCGGCAATCAGATGGGTTACACGGAAACCTACAGAGGCGTGATGCAGGAAGTGAACCTTCTGAAAAAGGTGAGACTTGAGATTGCAGTGAATGACGATTTTGTGGAACCCACCATTGAAGCGATCATCAAGGGATCAAGGTCAGGAAATATGGGAGACGGAAAGATCTTCGTGCTGGATCTCCCTCAATGTATCAGGATAAGAACCCTCGAAAGAGGGACGAAGGCCATATAAACCCCGGAGTGATGGAGCACTGGAGTATTGGAATAAGGAAAAGGAAGACATTTTTTCTTCTAGTTCCATCACTCCTATACTCCATTACTCCAATACTCCAAAGCTCTGTTAAGGAGGTCTAGCGATGTTAGGTGTATGGATTGGAATTGCTGTCATAGCGGTACTGATTATTTTGGCTTTTATTAAAGCGAACCTGAGGATTTGTCATCCAAATGAAATCCTCGTCTTTTCAGGTAGGAAGAGGAAACTAAAAGATGGAACAGTTGTGGGATACAGGGTGATCAAAGGAGGTCGTGGTCTCAAAATTCCCATCATTGAATCGGTAACCCGGTTGCCTCTGACAACCATCCCCATCGACCTGGAGCTTTCAGGAGCACTTACCAGCGGAATCATTCCTATAAACCTTCAAGCAATGGCCAATGTGAAGATAGCGGGCAGCGAGGAGGAAGGCCTATCCAATGCACTGGAGAGGTTCTTGGGAAGGAACATTACTGACATTTCGCAGATCGCCAGGGAAAACCTGGAGGGTAGTTTACGAGGAGTGCTCGCCACTTTAACCCCAGAGGAAGCGAATAACAATAGGCTCGAGTTTTCGGAGAAAGTGGCACAACAGGCAAGAAGTGATCTTAGGAATCTCGGCCTGGTCCTTGATACCTTCAAGATCAAACATATCTCTGACAACGAAGGGTACTTGGAGGCGATCGGAAGGAAAAAGAACGCCGAGGTCAGAAGGGATGCCAAAATTGTTGAAGCCAACGCGGAAGCTGAGGCGATGCTGGTGGCTGCGGAAGCGAAGAAAAAGGGAAGAGTGGCAGAGCATGAGGCAGATGTCAGCATCGTGGAGGCAGAAAACAAGCTTCGCGTGAGACGGGCGGATTTGGCTGCAGAAGCTCACAGGTTTGAAGCCAGAGCCAATGTGGCCGGTGAGATCGCGCGGATAGAAGAGGAACAGAAACTGGAAGAGCAACGGGTTGAGATGAACAAACACAAATATGAAGCAGATGTGGTTGTCCCTGCTCGAGCGGAAAAAGACGCCATGGAATTAAGGGCCATGGGTAAAGCAGCCAATATCATTGAAGACGGCAAGGCCATGGCAGAGGCCGTGAGATCCATGCGACAAGAGTGGGAGAAGGAAGATACGAGAGATCTCTTCCTGATCCAACAGCTACCCGACATCTTAGATAAGATAACTCGTGTGGTCGCTGAGAATCTATCTATTGATAAGGTGACCATAGTGGATAGCGGCAACGGCAGCGGTGTGCCGGCGTATGTCCACGGCGTGACGGGTTCTATCGTCTCCATATTCGAGCAGATAAAAAATGCCACAGGCCTGGACATTCCCGAAATCCTTCAAGCCAGAGGCAAGGGCACCGGGGAGTTCACAGGCTAATTTCCTCACTCTGCCTTCCCTCGAGGAGACCATGTCATAATGTCATTGCGAGGGAGTGTAACGACAGAAGCAATCTCATAAGACATCGAAAACAACGAGATTGCCACGCTCCCTTTGGTCACTCACAATGACCAAAAGGGGATTGCGACACAGCCTCATAAGGGTGAGGGCGGGGTGGGGGTGAGAGGAGGAGATTCATGTCAATCAGAACCAAAAGAGATGTGATGAAGATTGTCAAAGAAAGAAATGTAAGTTTTATCCAGATCTGGTTTACAGATATCTTGGGAATATTAAAAGGTTTTGCCATTGCACCTTCGGAACTGGAAAGTGCATTGACAGAGGGGATGGGTTTCGATGGCTCCTCTATCGAGGGGTTCGCCCGGATCGAGGAGAGCGACATGATTGCAATGCCCGATCCTTCAACCTTCGGATTCCTTCCTTGGCGGCCAAAGGAGCGGCCCGTGGCCCGCATGTTCTGCGATATCCTGCAGCCAGATGGGTCCCATTATGAGGGGGACCCACGGTATGTTCTAAAGCGTGTGTTACAGAGGGCCGCTGACAAGGGTTATAAACTCTATTTGGGCCCTGAACTGGAGTTCTTCTACTTTGCAAACAATGAGAAACCGGAGACAATCGATAAGGGTGGGTATTTTGATACCAGACCTCTAGACCTTGCAAGCGACCTGAGGAGAGACACCATTTTCACGCTTCAGGAAATGGGCATACAGGTGGAATACAGCCACCATGAAGTGGCCCCCAGTCAGCACGAGATTGATTTGCGTTATGATGAGGGGCTGAAGATGGCGGACAATACCATGACCTACCGGGTGGCAGTCAAAGAGATCGCCCGCAAACATGGATATTATGCGACTTTCATGCCCAAGCCCATCTTTGGAGAAAACGGCAGTGGCATGCACACACATCAATCCCTTTTCAGAGGCGATATCAACGCCTTTTATGAGCCCAGTGATCAGTACCATCTCTCCGATATCGCGAAATCATACATCGCAGGTATCTTGAACCACGCCCGAGAGATAACAGCAATCACTAACCAGTGGGTCAACTCATACAAGCGACTGGTCCCCGGTTACGAAGCACCGGTCTATATCTCTTGGGCGCGGCGCAATCGCTCAGCAATGGTAAGAGTCCCCATGTACAAACCGGGCAAAGAGCAGGCGACCCGTATTGAATATCGCTCGCCCGATCCGGCCTGCAATCCTTACCTCGCATTTGCTGTGATGTTGGCTGCGGGACTGAAAGGGATAGATGACAACTACTCGCTTCCTGACCCGGTAGAAGAGGATATCTACGAGATGGATGAGGCAGCAAGGGAAAGGGCTGGCATTATCTCTTTGCCTGGAAGCCTCTTTGAAGCGGTTCAGGAGCTTGAGAAGAGTGAATTGGTTCGAGAGACACTTGGAGACCACATCTTCAACAAGTTCATCGCAAACAAGAAGATCGAATGGGACCGATACCGCATACATATCAGCGGGTATGAAATTGAGAACTATTTCCCAATTCTCTAAATCCCCTCGCCTGCGCCCTCGCGGGATTCGCCTGCCCGTCCCGGGCCGGTACGGGCCGGGGAGGCGAATCCGATGGCGGACGGGCGAGAGCAATGGCGGGCAGGCCTCTATTCCCCTTTACAAAGAGGGAAGATTAAGGACTCACTCTGCGGAAATGAAAGACAATGTTCCCCCCTTTGCTAAAGGGGGGCAGGGGAATTTTGGAACAGATTGACCATGGATGATGTGAGTTCGAATTGTGGAGTTGGATATGGCAAAAAGATTTCTCACTTTTCAACATATGCCCTGGGAAGGACCAGGTATCCATCTCCTGCGATCTGCCAAAAGGTGGGGAGTCCAGCTGGAGGTGATTGAGGTATGGCGTCAGCCCATTCCCGATCTTGCCCCTTATGACGCTTTGATTGTCCTAGGCGGCGAGCCCAATGTGAATCAGGAAGCGAAGTACCCTTTCTTGAGCGCTGAAAAAGCGGCTATCCGACAATCCATTGCTGAAGACAGACCTTACCTTGGTTTTTGCCTGGGTCACCAATTGCTTGCTGATGCCTTGGGGGCCAATGTGGGGGATAATTTCTGCCGCAGTGTGGGATTCATTGAAGGGCAGGTTACAAAAGAAGGGAGCCAACACCCCCTATTGCGGCGTCTTCCACAAACCTTTCCCCTGTTCAAGTGGCATACTCAGACCATCTTACCGCCCGTGCCCAAACACATTGAGGTTTTGGTTACATCGTCGGAATGTCTGGTGGAGGCAATTTCGGTAACCAAAAGAGCGCATATCGTTGGCTTGCAGTTTGATAATCACGCGGCTACCCGTGTGAATGTGACCAAATGGCTGAAAGAGGATAGCAAGTGGGTCTCGCATTCGCCGAGTTTCAACCCTTCCAAGGTGTTAACAGACGCAACGCTGCTGGAAAGGCCAGCGGGAGAGCAATTTGAGGTACTTTTCGGCAACTTTATGAGGTTGGTCTTAGGCCCAGATTGATCTAAATCATACTCATCGGTCTCATGGTAGGGGCGGGGTGAGGACAAAGAAACAGGAGGCTATCACAAATGGCAAAGAAAATTTTGATCACGACTTTTATCGCCTTACTGGTGTTTGGATGCATGGTGCATGTTGCAATGGCTGAAAACCCAACTGAGGCCCCCACGTCTGCTCAGGAAGTATGGTCTGACAAAAGTGTGGCAATCGATACGGGCTGGACCCTTTTTGCAGCCGTCCTGGTCATGTTCATGCAGGCTGGTTTTGCCATGCTTACAGCGGGGTTCTCACGCTCCAAAAATGCCGGGAACATGTTAATGAAAAACCTCATGGATTTCTGTTTTGGAAGTATCGCTTTTTGGGCCATAGGGTTTGGTTTGATGTTTGGGGCAGGTAATTTTCTGTTTGGTACGAGCGGCTTTTTCCTCACTGACTCTGGTGGAACATTTTCTGCTTTGAGCTGGAGCAAGGTCCCCTTGGAATGCAAGTATTTTTTCCAGCTGGTTTTTTGTGCGACTGCCGCCACCATTGTGGCCGGGGCCATGGCAGAGAGGACGAAGTTTGTGGCCTACATCTTCTACAGCATCGCAATCACCGCGATCATCTATCCCATTGTGGGACATTGGATTTGGGGGGGTGGCTGGTTAGCCGAGTTGGGCATGTGGGATTTTGCGGGATCCACTGTGGTCCATTCCACAGGAGGCTGGCTTGCACTAAGCGGTGCCATCATGCTGGGGCCAAGGACGGGCAAGTACGCTGCTGACGGCTCTTCAAATGCTATCCCTGGTCACAATATTCCCTTGGCCGCATTAGGGACGTTTATTCTCTGGTTCGGATGGTTTGGGTTTAATCCTGGAAGCACCATGGCACTCGTCCCCGAAATCGCACATATTGCTGCCGCGACCAATATTGCTGGTGCGGCAGGGGGAATAGCGGCCATGATCGCAGCCTGGTGGATGTTTAAGAAGCCCGATGTGAGTATGGCCCTCAATGGCGTCCTCGGCGGTCTGGTCAGTATTACAGCCTCCTGTGCTTTCGTATCTTTAGGCAGTGCCATATGGATCGGCATTGTGGGAGGCGTCTTGGTCGTACTAGCCGTATACTATATTGATCAGTTTCTGCATGTGGACGATCCGGTGGGAGCGATCGCTGTTCATGGGGTCTGCGGGTCTTGGGGGACACTGGCCCTGGGTCTGTTTGCCCAAGACAAATTCTCTCCAGGAACAACGGGCAACGGCCTCTTTTTTGGGGGAGGGGTGAAGCTGCTTGGCGCTCAGGCCCTTGGGGTTATCTCCGTGTTTGCTTGGAGTATGGCAATCGGATTCCTCCTGTTTTATGTGATCAAGAACCTGGTGGGTTTGCGTGTGAGCAGAGACGAAGAACTGCGCGGGCTTGACATTGATGAACACGGTATGGAGGCTTATCCCGGATTTTCCATCTTTACCACCCAGTAAAAAACCCTTGACAAAGTGGCCTGAAATAATAAGGTAAATAATGGGATTCCGCACAAAGGTGTACGGAGGTTTTCCAGGCAATCTGACAAAGGCGTCTATCTTCTACGGGAAGGAAGGCGCCTTAATTTTTTTTGCGCAAAGGCGGCTGAACGGGAGAATCTGCTGGGTTTTTTGCTTGGATTAATAATATATTGTATTTGATATATCGGATATGCTAAGTTGATAAGTGCCCGGTTTTACCCATCCTGGGAGAATCTGCAAAAGATATTCTAGAAAGGAATCAGCACAGAAATGACAGCTTCAAAGGGCCCTATTTTGGCCCTGTTCTACTGCCAGAATACGCCTGGTAGCACCGAAAAGGAGAGACAGGCCCTGGAGGAGAAGTATGGGGCGTCCCTGCGCCTCTTCCCCATTCCCTGCAGCGGGCGGTTGGATCCTCTTCACCTCTTGAGAGCGCTTGAGGAATTTGCCGACAATGCCTATCTCATCAGCTGTCCCGAGGGGGCTTGCCGATATTTTGAGGGAAATCGGCGGGCAAAAAAGCGTGTGGAAAGAACGCAACAGATTATCGAGGGGATTGGTCTGGAGAAAGAGCGGGTTGGGCTCATTGTCAGGTCAAAAGAGGATTGCAGGCCCCTTGCAAAGCTGGCAGAGGAGATAGTGGATTTGACCTCCAAACTGGGCCCCTCGCCCGTGCACAAGAAGGCTGCATAGCAAAGGAAGAACTGACGTCCTGACAACCATGTCATTGCGAGGAGTCCCGCGGGGGCGGGACGACGGAGCAATCTCAAAGAGGACGAGATTGCCACGCCTTTTCCCGAAGGGACTCTCGTCCCATCAGGACGCAGCGGGCTCGCAATGACCTTTAGAAGGAGCCTAACGAGTCTGTAGGAATCAAGAAGGAGAGAGAAGTTATGATTACAGCAGAACAAAAACCCATTGACGAAATCAGGGAGATGATCGCCCCCTACAAGAAAATCTTGGTCTTGGGCTGCGGCTCCTGTGTGGCCGAATGTGCTGCGGGAGGCGAAAAGGAGACCGGTGCATTGGCGTCCATACTGCGCATGGCCACCAAGATGGAGGGAGGGGATGTGCTTATTGAGGAAAAAACGCTGGATCGTCAATGCGTGAAAGATTTTGTTATAGAGTTGGACGATATCATAGAGCAATACGACGCCGTTGTCTCATTGGGCTGCGGAGCAGGAGTCCAGGCCGTGGCAGATATGTTTCCTGAGATTCCCATCATACCGGCCCTGGATACGGAATTTTTGGGTGAGACCAGGGATCAGGGATTGTGGGTGGAGAACTGCCTCGGTTGTGGGGACTGCATGCTCTATTTTTTTGGCGGCGTATGTCCTCTTGCACGTTGTTCAAAGCAACTCCTCAACGGCCCCTGTGGCGGATCCATGGAAGGTAAATGTGAAGTGAACCCTGAAGTTCCATGCGCCTGGCAGGTGATTATCGACAGATTATCTTCCTTCGACGCCCTTGAACGGCTTGAGTGGGTTTACCCGCCAAAGGATTGGACCAAGAAGCAGGGCAAGGGACCAAGAAAGATCATCAGGGAGGATCAGCAAAAGTGAAAGATATGAGCAACCTGAAAAAGGTACTTGAAAAAGGAGAGTTTGCAGTGACCGGGGAGTGTGGTCCTCCCAAGGGTGCGGACCCCGATGCAGTGCTCAAAAAGGCAGAGCTATTGAAAGATAAGGTGGATGCCATAAATGTGACCGACAACCAGACGGCCATCGTACGCATGTCAAGTCTGGCTGCCTGTAGCCTTTTGAGATCGGCGGGGTTGGATCCTGTGCTGCAGGTGGTGGTCAGAGACCGGAATCGGATTGCTCTCCAGTCTGACATATTGGGGGCCTCCGCCGTTGGGATCCGCAATGTACTCTGTCTCTCGGGCGACCATCAGGGTTTTGGCAATCAACCCCAGGCCATGGGTGTATTTGATCTGGACTCTATTCAGTTCGTCAGTGTGGTGAAGAATATGCGGGACGAAGGGACCATTCTGGGGGGTGAGCCCCTGAGCAAGGCCCCGGAACTCTTTATTGGCGCAGCCGCAAACCCCTTTGCCGATCCGCTCTCCTTCAGGGTCGTTCGACTGGCCAAGAAGATCAACGCGGGAGCCGATTTTATCCAGACCCAGTGCGTATATAATCTGGATAGGTTTGAGGAATGGATGAAGATGGCAAGGGATAAGGGCCTCACGGATAAAGCCTTCATCCTTGGAGGTGTGACACCTCTGAAGTCCCCTGGCATGGCAAAGTATATGAACAAAAAGGTGGCGGGCATGGACGTCCCGGACGAGATCATAAAAAGAATGGAGAGTGTACCCAAAGAAAAGCAGAGAGAGGAGGGTATCCAGATCTGTGTGGAAACCATTCAGCAGTTAAAAGAGATGGCGGGCGTCAAAGGCGTGCATATCATGGCCATTGAATGGGAAGAAGTAGTTGGTGAGATAGTGGAGAAAGCAGGGCTTCTGCCAAGACCCGCCTTTT
The DNA here is from genome assembly GCA_050124735.1 of Desulfobacteraceae bacterium. Classification (GTDB taxonomy): domain Bacteria; phylum Desulfobacterota; class DSM-4660; order Desulfatiglandales; family HGW-15; genus JASFEQ01. The sequence goes on from JASFEQ010000005.1 coordinate 29,094, forward strand.
CGTAGCCGAAAAGGAAGTCCGAAGTCCCAATAACCAAATGACAAGGAATTTTCAAATTTCCAAGATTCCAAGAGTGAAAACATATTCTTGTTGTAGTTCTATCTAAGAAATCAAAAGTTTTAAATGTTTTTAATATTTGGGGATTTGGAAATTGGGATTTTCTGGTCACATAAGCAGTTATAAAGTGGCTGCATAGGTTGAGTTCATTAACGAGAATAGCAGGTAATTGAGGATTTAGAGATGCCTTCCAAATACGTGATACACACGAAGCCGACTCCCCATCGATTCAAGGAGATTACGGAGTCCGGGATCATTGCCTGGGAAGAGGGCTGTCTCAAGTGTGCCGTCTGTGTGAAAAAGCAATGTGTCTATGGGGTATATGATAATCGGGGCCTTGATGGCCACCAGATGATTGACTCTATCGACAACCAATGCATGAACTGTTTCAGATGTGTTCAGGGATGTCCCAAGGAACTTATCCATAAATCTCTCAACCCTGAATATAAAGCCCTTGGAGATGCCCACTGGACACCAGATGTTATTGCCAGATTGTGGTATCAGGCGCAGAGTGGCAAGATTCCTGTCTCTGGTGCAGGCTATCCAGGGCCTTTTAGTGGCCCTGGTTTTGACGCCATGTGGACGGATATGTCCGAGATCGTTCGGCCCACCAGAGACGGTATCCACGGTCGGGAATACATTAACACTGCCATTGATCTGGGCAAGACACCAAGGCATCTCACTTTTGACGAAAACGGTGATCTGAAGGGTGATGTGCCGGTTTTCATAGATGTTCCCCTTCCCATCATCATGAGAGTTCCCACTTTTGGTGCCCTGAGTGACAAGACTATGAAGGGGTGGGCCATGGCGGCCAAACGTCTGGGAACACTGTTTGCCTTGCCCGAGGATTTAATAACAAAGGATTTGGCGGACTTCAGGCCCCACCTCATCCCGCTCATTTCACCAGGGCCCATGGATCTGGAGAAACTGGGAGACGGCATAAGACTGGTGGAAATATCTTGGAAAGAGGACTGGGTAGAGACCTTCCACACAATAAGGAGATCGCATCCATCTACCTTGATATCTGTCCGTGTGCCTCTGACTGAGGACGCGAAAGAAAAGGTCCTATCCCTTGTAAGGGAAGGCGTTTCAATTGTTCACTTGGAGGGTAGTTACCATGGCAGGGCCATGGATGACGAGTCCCTGTTTGTCAAGGAAGCGATCCGATCCGTGCATTTGGCCCTGGTGGAAGAAGGTGTGCGAGATGAGACCAGCCTATTGGTAAGCGGCGGTCTTGCCATGGCCGAGCATGTGGCGAAGTCTATGATCTGCGGGGCAGATGCGGTTTTTATTGATTTCCCCATACTCATTGCCCTGGAGTGCAGGATGTGTCGTCGGTGCACGAAAGGGCTGTCCTGTCCAGTAGAAATAGACCAGGCCCCGTCGACCTGGGTCGCCTCACGCGTTGTTAACCTCTTGGGCGCGTGGCACAACCAGATCCTGGAAGTGATGGGTGCTATGGGGATAAGGGAGGCACGTCGCTTGAGGGGAGAGGCAGGCCGTGCCATGTTCTTCGAAGACCTGGATGAGGCCACATTTGGATCTATGGGAAAGGTTGAGGAGGGATACGAACTTGACTAACCACAAAGGTTTTCAATTTCCAGTGGCGAAGGGCGCACCGTCGCGTTTCCGAAACCCTATCGGAAAATATCGGCTGGATCGCTCAAGCGACTGCATTGCCTGCGGCAAATGTGTGGAAGTGTGTCCTTATGGGGTTCACGTCATGAAGAGGGGCCATGTCCTGGTTAAACATCATTACCGTTGTGTTGGGCCAGATTGCCCCACCCCTTGTTATGAAGAATGCCCGGTCCAGGCCCTTTCTTTAAAGAGGAATCCCACATTTGATGCCATGGGAGATTTTCGGTGGACCCCAGACCTTCTGGCCAGCACCTGGCACATGGCTGAAACGGGTGAGGTGCCACCAGGCGGTCTTGAATACAAGATAGGAGACTCAGATGGCGGTTTTGACAAATTGCGTCTCATCTATCCTCCCAAAGAAACCGTGAAAGACACCTTAGATCTGCCAGATAAGGACGTAGATGTGGGTGTGGAACTGAACAGGCTTAATGATAATGCCCACAAGATCAGAATAGAGGTCCCCTTTTATGGCGGAGGGATGTCCTATGGTTCCATAAGCATCACCACCATGCTGAGCAGGATTAAGGCCGCCGCCGCTTTAGGTACCTTTTGCTGTACCGGGGAGGGCGGATATCCAGATGAGCTAAAACCCTATGACGACCATGTGATCACCCAGGTGGCCACAGGCCTGTTTGGGGTCAGAGAGGAAACCATACAGCGGGTGAAAATTGTCGAATTCAAGTATGCTCAGGGGGCCAAGCCCGGTCTCGGAGGACACCTCCTGGGGGACAAGGTGACCCCGGGCGTGGCCCGCATGCGCGAAGCAGTGGTTGGGTATCCCTTATTTTCCCCCTTTCCTTTTCATAGTGTCTATTCAGTGGAAGATCATAAAAAGCATGTGGATTGGATAAAGGCGATGAGTCCACAAGCGCTGGTATCGGTCAAGGTCTCCACGCCCACTGACGTGGATATGGTGGCTGTGGGAAGTTATTATGCTGGCGCTCATATCATTCATTTGGACGGAAGCTATGGTGGCACTGGCGCGGCTCCTGATATCGCCAAGAAAAATATCGCCATGCCCATCGAGTATGCACTTCCCAAGGTCCATCGGTTTTTGCAGGAGGAAGGTGTGAGAGACAAGATAACGGTGATTGCCAGTGGAGGCATTAGAACACCCCATGATGTGGCCAAGATCATAGCCCTTGGGGCTGACGGGGTCTGCACTGGAACCGCGGATCTGGTGGCCTTGGAGTGTATCCG
>JASFEQ010000006.1:0-31897 GCA_050124735.1 Desulfobacteraceae bacterium
GAGACAGAAGCCATTGCCCAACGGACATTTTGAGTTCGAGGAGGTCATCTTTGACACGGACGAGGGAATGCGTCCAGGTACGACAAAGGAGGGCATTTCCCATATTCCCCCGGCCTTTAAACCCAATGGAACGGTGACGGCCGGCAATTCATCTCAGACGAGCGACGCGGCGGCGGGGGTTGTGCTCATGTCCAAAGAGAAGGCCAAGGAACTGGGTCTGAAACCGATGGCCACATTCAGATACCATGTGGCCGAAGGGTGTGAACCCGAGTATATGGGTGTGGGTCCGTCAGTGGCCATTCCCAAGGTTCTGAAGGTGGCGAACATGAGTTTGGATCAGATAGAATTGATAGAGTTGAACGAGGCGTTTGCAGCACAGGCCATCTATTGCATAAACAAGCTGGGGATTAATGAAGATATCACCAACGTGAACGGTGGGGCTGTCGCCCTAGGGCACCCCTTGGGATGTACGGGTGCCAAATTGACTACCCAGCTGATCTATGAAATGCAGGAGCGCAATCTCAGGTGGGGTTTGGTCTCCATGTGTATTGGGTTTGGGATGGGTGCTGCAGGGATCTTTGAACGGGAGGTTTAGTGGGTTTGCCCCTTTGTCCCGCTACAAGCGGGATAGGACGGCCGACGGGGTAATTTACTTGACATGCCAACTGGCTCAACAGGCCAACGAACACAAAGGAGTGATAAGAATGGGTGAGAGGGAGATTTTCGCAGGGGGTGAGTTCTTGATTACGGATGTGGCTCCGGAGGACGTTTTCACGCCAGAGGATTTCACTGAAGAACACAAGATGATCCTTGAGACCACGAAGGACTTTGTAACCAAGGAGGTTCAGCCCAATATGGATAGGCTTGAGGAAAAGGATCACGACCTGGTTCTTGATATCCTTGGAAAGGCGGGAGAGTTGGGACTCCTTAGTACAGATATACCGGAGCAATACGGCGGATTGGGTTTGGACAAGGTAAGTACGACCATTGTGAGCGAGGCCATGGGAGGAGCAGGTTCTCTTGCCTGTGTACACGGGGCCCACACAGGGATTGGGACCTTACCCATCGTCTATTTTGGCAATGAAGAGCAAAAGAACAAATATCTGCCAAAACTAGCCTCAGGTGAGTGGTGCGCCTCCTACTGTCTCACTGAATCTGGGGCAGGGTCCGATGCCCTGAATGCCAAGACAAAGGCCATTTTATCAGACGACGGTAAATACTATATCCTGAACGGTGAGAAAATCTTCATTACGAATGCGGGTTATGCCAGCAGCTTTGTGGTTTATGCCAAGGTGAATGGTGAAGAGTTCACCGGATTTATCGTGGAGAAGGATTTCCCGGGGGTCTCCACAGGGAAGGAAGAGAAAAAAATGGGGATACACGGCTCTTCCACACGTCCGGTAATCTTGGAAGATGCCAAAGTTCCGGTTGAAAATGTCTTATTTGAAATCGGCCAGGGGCACAAGATTGCCTTTAACATCCTGAACATGGGCCGCTGGAAACTGGGTGCCATGACGATGGGTGGTTGTAAAGGTTGTGTGACGGAGGCTGTGAAATACGCCAATAGTCGGATCCAGTTTCAGGTTCCCATCAGTTCCTTTGGCATAATAAAAACCAAAGTGGCGAACATGGCGGTTCGCACCTATATGTGTGATAGCATGATGTACCGCCTTGCGGGGATGTTTGATGACAAACTGGGGACCCTTGACGAAGAGGCAAAAAAGAGCGGGGCTGAAAATGCGAAGGCCATAGAAGAGTATGCACCGGAATGTTCCATCACCAAGGTATATGGGTCAGAGGTTCTTGACTACTGTGTTGATGAGTATGTTCAGATTCTGGGAGGGTACGGGTACTGCGCCGAATATCCGGCTGAGCGTGCCTATCGGGATAGCAGGATCAATCGCATCTGGGAAGGGACCAATGAGATCAACCGCCTCCTCGTCCCGGGGACCATGTTGCGGCGTGCCGTCCAGGGTCGCCTAGCCTTGTTGCAGGCAGCACAGGCTATCGCCCAGGAACTCATGACCTATTCACCCCTTTCCGTGCAATTACCTGATACACCCCTTGCCCTCCAGGAGCATATGGTGAAGATGAGCAAGAAAATTGCGCTCATGGTGGCCGGCGTTTCAGCGCAAAAATTTCAACAGGCCCTGGAAAAGGAGCAGGAGGTCCTCGCTAAGATCGCTGACATGGTGATCGAGATTTTTGCCATGGAAAGCGGTCTGCTCAGGACTCTAAAAATCATTTCAAAAGAAGGGGAAGAGAAGGCCAGACATCAGATCTCTGCAGTGAAGGTCTATGTGGACGAGACCGTTCCCAAGATAGAAACATGGGCCAAAGAGGTCCTAGCCCATGTGGAAGAAGGGGACATGCTTCGAACACAGTTAGCGGGTGTGAAGAAGCTGGCCCGCTATCAGCCTATTGATACGGTGAATCTGAAGAGGGAGATTGCGGATAGAATTGTAGATCTGGGAGCATATCCCTTTTAATTCCTTGAATCATCCTGTATGGTGCAAAGAGGGTTTGCATGAGCAGACCCTCTTTTTAGTTTACGAATCAGATGCCAAAAATTTAGGGTTATGGTAGAAAAACAAAAAATAAAATAGACGCGATAACTAAAGGGTCATTGCGAGGAGCCCCGCGCTTCGCGGGACGACGAAGCAATCTCGCAGTGAAGGATGAGATTGCCGCGCTCCCTCCGGTTGCTCGCAATGACAATTGTAACAATATTAATGCACTTGTATTGGTTTGGCGTGAAAAGCACTCCAGGCATTCTGGATTTGAGGTTTTTTCATTGTGGATGATATTCAGAAATTGAGAAACATTGGTATTAGTGCTCACATTGACTCGGGCAAGACCACTCTGACTGAGCGAATTCTCTATTACACCCAGCGAATATTCGCCATCCATGAGGTGAAGGGGAAAGACGGGGTGGGGGCCAAGATGGATTCCATGGAATTGGAAAAGGAAAGGGGAATTACCATTTCTTCGGCCGCCACCCATTGTGAATGGGATGATCATAAGATAAATGTCATAGATACACCGGGGCATGTGGATTTTACAATCGAGGTGGAGCGCTCCCTCAGAGTTCTGGATGGTTCCATACTTGTGTTGTGTGCCGTGGGAGGCGTGCAGTCTCAGTCCATGACCGTGGACCGCCAGATGAATCGGTACAGGGTCCCCAGGTTGGCTTTTGTCAATAAGTGTGATCGTTCTGGCGCGAATCCGTACAGGGTCGTGAACCAGCTCCGCGAGAGATTGAACCATAATGCGGTTCTCATGCAGATCCCCATCGGACTGGAAGGAGATTTTTCAGGTGTTGTTGATCTGGTTTCCATGAAGGCCGTCTATTTTGATGGGCAATACGGAGAGATAGTGAGGAGAGAGGAAATTCCCTCTTACCTCCTGGATGAGGCCAATGCCAGAAGAGAGGAGTTGCTGGATGCCGCCTCCATGTTTTCCGACGCGCTCATGGAGGGCATTTTGGGGGAGAGGGTGAGTGAAGAATTAATCCACCAAGCCGTTAGGAGAGGTTCTCTTTTGAGGCAGTTAACACCTGTCCTCATGGGGTCGGCCTACAAAAACATCGGGGTCCAACTTCTGCTCGACGCGGTTAACAAATATCTTCCTTCTCCCACCGAGGTGGAGAATTTCGCACTGAATCTGGATCAGGGGCAGGCGGAGGTCATGCTTTCCTCCAATCCGGATGATCACCTCGTGGCCCTTGCCTTCAAGCTGGAGGTCACGAGATATGGGCAACTTACCTATTTAAGGATCTACCAGGGTTCGATTGGCAAGGGAGATGATCTGATCAATGTCAGGGACAGAAAAAAGATCAAGGTGGGAAGACTCGTCAGAATGCATGCCGATGAAATGGAGGATATCACCCGGGCGGTGGCAGGAGACATCGTGGCCCTTTTCGGAGTAGATTGCTTTTCAGGAGATACCTTTACAGATGGCCGCTTGAACTACAGCATGTCTTCCATCTTTGTGCCTGAACCTGTGATTTCCCTCGCCATATCGCCGGCGGACCATAAGTCCCAAACCAACGTGTCCAAGGCCCTCAACCGATTTGTCAAAGAAGATCCCACTTTCCGCTCCCATGTGGACCAGGAGTCAGGAGAAACCATTATCTCAGGCATGGGAGAACTGCACCTGGAAATATACGTGGAGAGGATGAAAAGGGAGTTCGGCGCCGATGTGATGACAGGCATACCTCAAGTGGCCTATCGAGAGGCCATATCAAGAAGGGCAGAGTTCGATTACCTTCATAAGAAGCAGACGGGCGGGTCCGGTCAATATGGTCGTGTCGGCGGGTACATGGAACCTTCTGATGATAACGTATATGAATTTGTAAATCAGGTGAAAGGAGGCGTCATACCCACTGAATTCATGCCTGCTGTGGACAAGGCTTTCCAGTCATGCCTCAAAGAGGGCCTGTTGATAGGGTTTCCGGTACTCGGGATGCGGGTTGTTGTGAATGATGGGCAATTCCATGCCGTTGATTCCTCCGAGAGGGCCTTTAACTATGCTGCCATAGGGGCCTTCAAACAGTCCTATTCAAAAGCAAAACCGGTCATATTGGAACCCGTGATGAAAGTGTCGGTGGAATGCCCCTCAGAATTCCAGGGAAGCGTCATGGCCTCTATCAATCAGCGCAGGGGCTTAATCGTGAGTTCCGCCGAGGATGGCGTGTTTACAACTGTGGAGGCGGAGGTTCCTTTGGCCGAGATGTTTGGTTATGCCACTACCCTCAGATCCCTAACGCAAGGAAAGGCTGAATTTACCATGGAATTCTCTCGATATTCAAAGGCCCCTGCAGCCGTGGCAGAGGAGCTGAAAGCCGAATTTAGAGACCGGGTAAAAAGGGGGAAGAAGCGATGAAAGATTTCATAAAAGTGAGTCCATTGAAGGTTCTCGAGAGGTCTTCACAAAGTGGTTTGGGCCGAGGAAATCTGGGTGTCCTCATGGCGCGGGCCGGTGTGGGGAAAACGGCCTGTCTGATCCACATAGCCTTTGACAAGCTGTTTCGCAAAGAAAAGCTGGTCCATGTCTCCCTTGAAGATGTGCCAGAAAAAATCACCTCCTACTACAACGTCATCTTCTACGATCTCGTAAAGGCGCTCAATATAGACGATGAACATGAGGTCAGAATGCTTTTTGAGAGGAACAGGATGATTTTGGCCTATCTGCAGCAGAGCTTTGAGATCAAACGCCTTGGGGAGAACTTGAAGAACCTGGTGGAGAAGATTGACTTTGTACCGGACACCCTCATTGTGGATGGACTCGATTTCGAAAAGGCGGGCAGAGACGTATTTGAAGGTTTTAAAGAGGTCGCAGACCAATTTAAGGTGGAGATATGGTTTTCAGCACGCACCCATAGGCACATTGCCGATGTGAATGAAAGGGGAATCCCCTATCCCTGTCATGAGTTGGATGATCTCTTCAATATCATCATAGAGTTGCAGCCCACGCAGTCAGGCATCGTGCTAAAACTTCTAAAGGACCATGACGCAGAGGTGAGGCCTGATGCGAGTGTAAGGCTTGATCCAAACACCTTCTTGGTCATGACTTGATTTCTAGCCATGCACTCCATTTCCATGTTCCTAAATTTCTTTATATAATTAAGGTCTCCATTGGAGGTCATCGCGACCCCCAATCCAGTCGGGGGGAAGCAATCTCTTTTTACTAAAATAGGTATTTTCTATAGATTCCAGGAGATTGCTTCGTCGCCTGCGGGCTGGCCGCCAGCGCTCTCGCTCAGGCGAGGCGGGCGGGCTCCTCGCAATGACTTTTAGGGTTTCTGGATTTTTGAAATCACTCTAGGGACACGTTACTAGGTTGAATTGTCTGTTTCCAAAAAGGGTATAAAGGGGATTAAAAGCATCCCGGGGATGGATGCCAGGAAGCTGATCCCAAAAAAGTAACCGTAACCCAACCATCCAGCCAAAAACCCACTCACCACGCCTGACAGTACTCCACTGATGTTCATAAGGCCTGTTCCGATGGCAAAATGAGCGGCCTTAAATTCTGAGAGGCAGGTCCTCATCAAATAGGTCACGAGCACTGATGTGCCAAGTCCACCGGCAAACTGATCAAAGGCATGCACGAATGCTACGAGCAATAGGTTGACATTACCTATGGGCGTTAGCATTTCAGCGCCTGTGTTAAGAACAACGAATCTATGGAGCTTGAGGGCCAAAAGCATATAGATGATATTGGTCAGATTCTGAGCCAATAGAAAAGGCCAGATGGTTCTTTTCAGGGTATATCGGGAGATCATCCAGCCTCCGAACATGGCCCCGATGATGGAGAATGGAAGCCCCACGCCCCCAGAGATCCAACCGTAATGTACCTTGATACCCAGATCCACCATAAAGGGCGATGCCATGGAGGCGAGCATGGATTCCCCTGTACGCATGAGAATGATGAAGGCGAGGGCGGCCCCAATCTTGTCCCGATCCATGTAAGCCATGAAGGCTCTGGAATAAAATGAATTCTTGTCTCTCAAGAAAATCCTTTTTACCCGGCCTTTAAAGATGGCAAGGAGAATGAGGGCTGCCAGAAGACCTATCCCCACCCAGCCCGGGAATCGGATCTTATCTAAAATAGGTACCTGGTGTTCAAGTTGCCCATACCATTCTGACGCAAAGATTGATCGCAGAACGATAATGATAAGGGCAAGCAAGACAATCACGATAATTAATCTCAATTTCAGGAAAGCGTTGAAGAAGTTGCTTATGGGTGTTCTTTCCGTTTCTACGTTGGGCAAGAGGAAGAGGTGATATATGAAGAGGAGGGACAACAGTGCTCCGGCTGACAGGAACCCAACAAGCCAGCTCGTTGTGGCACCGATGGTGACAATAACACCCGTACCCGTCATCATGGAGATACGGTAGGCCATAACACGGTATCCAACAAATTTGGCCTGCCCCTTACGATCAAGGGCCTCCATGTAGTAACCGTCGATCGCCATGTCATGGGTGGCCGCCAGAAAGGAGCCAATGAAGAAGAGAATGGCAATGATACGAATGCCTCCAGGGAGAGGGGAGAGGAAGGCCACAGCAATGACCATGAAAACCAGCAAAAACTGCATGGTAAGCATCCAGCGTCGTTTGGTCCCATACTGATCAATCTGGGGTCCCCAGAGGAATTTTAAAACCCACGGCAGGCCAAAAAGAGAGGTGAGACCGATGGCCTCTAGGCTGACCCGCATATCGCGGAAAAAGACAGAAGAAATGATACGAATGATAGTATAGGGGAATCCTTCAGCAAAATAGGTGGTGAAGGCCCATACGTGGGGGACCTGCAATAATTTTTTCTTTGGATGGTTCAAAACAGGCTTGCAATCCTAGATTTTGTTAGAATTCGAGAGCGTGAGCCTATCTGCCATATCAGGTGTTTTTCTCTGATATCTATTCGAATCGATATTATCAATAATTTTTTCCTGTATTATTATAGCAGGTAAGTGGTGGTACATTGAATTGTTATCTTCATTCTGTTATAGTTCAACATTCACAAATCAGCGCGCAAATGTAAAATACGACCCTATACGATGTGGGCAGGGAATAAATCCCCATTCTGCTTTGTTGGTTTAGGGTGGCATCCCTTAACATGGGCGGGGAGAGGTTCCAGATGCCGTGGAGATAGTTTTTAAGTGAGGTTGAGATAGGAGTGCTTCTGAAAGACAGAGAGAAGAAATTGGGTCGAAATGATCCCTGTCCTTGTGGCAGCGGTCTCAAATACAAGAAATGCTGTTTAGGAAAGGTCAATCCAAGGATCAGTATTAAAGAGAAGTATCTGCGTCAACATAACATTCGCCTTAAAGAAGCGGCAGATGTAAGTGCCATAAGGCAAGCTGGGCGTCTAGCCATTGCGACCCTCCAGTTAGTGGAGGAACACATCAAACCGGGCATCACGACCGATGAAATAGACACTCTCGTACACGAATTCACCATCCAAAACGGCGCAGTGCCCGCTCCCCTGAACTACCGCGGTTTTCCCAAGAGCGTTTGCGTTTCTGTGAATGAAGAGATCTGCCACGGTATTCCGGGGGACAGGGTCTTAAACACCGGTGACATCGTCAATGTGGACGTTACTCCCAGGCTGGACGGATATTATGCGGATGTGAGCAAAACTTTTTTCGTGGGGAGCTCAGGACCGGATGCCCGAAAGATTGTAGAGGTTGCAAGAAATAGCCTCAAGGAAGGACTGTCCATGGTACGTCCCGGTAAACGGGTCGGCGATATAGGTTGGGCCATCCAGAGTTACGCGGAGGGTGAAGGATGTTCGGTTGTGAGGGAGTTTGTGGGCCATGGCGTGGGATTTGAATTCCATGAGGCGCCTCAGATCCCCCATTATGGCCAAAAAGGAAGAGGGGTCATCCTGGTCCCTGGCATGGTTTTCACCATCGAACCCATGATCAACCTTGGAAAGAAAGATCTCCACATTCTTTCAGACAACTGGACAGCAGTAACAAATGATGGCTCTCTTTCAGCGCAGTTCGAACAGACCGCCCTGGTTACTGAAGACGGTTTTGAGAGCTTGACTCCCTATGATCTGGATACTCCCCTTTTTGCCTAGTGACATCTTAAGCCATACGATTATTAGTCTGACCACATACCACAAGAAATACTAGCCGCAGACGCACGCAGACATTTTGCCCGGCCGACCTGGCCAGACAAAAAGGTAGTCCGCCTTCGGCGGAGTTAGACTCACTTTTGTGTGTGGTGAACAATAGTGTCCTTGGAGGGGTCTGGCTTTGCCGGAACGTCTTAACAATCAGCAAGTGGCCAGGTCGCCCAGCTGTTAGTCTGCATCAGTCTATGTGTGTCTGCGGTTTCGAGTATATAGCCATGAAAAAAAGACAAGATATAATCTCCACCCTTGATGAAAAAGCCAAAAACCTCGGTTTTATTGCGTGTGGATTTTCAAGCCCTGAGAGGCCGCTCTATTTTGACAAATTCCGTGACTGGTTATCTGATCGAAAAAACGCAGACATGTCCTGGCTCGAGAGAAATATGGAAATCCGGGAGGATCCCACCATGCTGCTCAAGGGGTGTAAGACGGTTATATCCCTTGCTTACCCCTATGCTTCACAGAAACCTGCAACACCAGAAGGTTTCACTGTATCCAGATATTCACAACCCGCGAAGGAAGACTATCATGCTAGGCTAAAGGGTTTATGCGGAGAATTGGTGGATATGATCGGAGAAATATATCCAGGAAGCCATTCAAGGATCTGTGTGGATTCTGCTCCCATTTTAGAGAAGAGCTTCGCAGCTTCTTCGGGCATCGGCTTTATCGGGAAAAACAATATGCTTATCATGCCTGGCCATGGATCTTACTTTTATCTTGCAGAGATACTGACCACTGCCAACCTGGGATTTCTGTCCATGGAACCTATGGAGAATCAATGTGGGACCTGCACACGATGCATTGATTCTTGCCCCACAGGCGCCCTTGAAAAACCCTTCTATCTCGATGGGTCAAAGTGTATTTCATACCTCACCATCGAGCATAAAGGGAGGACAAAGCGGGAAATGGGGACAAAGATGGGCAGTTGCTTTTTCGGGTGTGATCGATGTCAGGAAGTATGTCCATTCAATGAAGATGAAGCATCCATGCAGATCCAACTACCTCCAACGGATGCGTTCTTAGAGATGAAGGATAAGGAATTTGGGGAAAGGTTTGGACATACGGCTTTTGCTAGGGCTGGCTTAGAAAAATTGAAGTCAAACATCCAGGCTATTAGGGCTCATGATGAAACGGCCTTCAGGCCCAAGTTAAAAGCCTCCTGAAGGGTTTCCGGATTTTTCTGGACGGCAGTTTTTTCCTCAAGGCTTCTAAAAAAGATACCTCCTTCGTAGGTCATATCCAGCGCGTCATAGAAGTATCTGGCGGTCAGAATGGCGCCTTCGAACAGATTCTCACCCCGTGTGGCACCCACTGCGATCAGATAACCTTTCCCGCTATCAAAGGTTTTCCTCTCCTCGGGCGTTTTCTCCAACATCCGCTTGGACCAACAAGCCTGCGAGCGGTCGATGAGGGCCTTGAGCTGTGCCGTGACACCATAAAAGAAGATGGGGGATGCCAAGAAAATAACATCAGCCTCTTCTAAGAGAGGATAGACGTCCTGCATATCGTCCTTCACAACACATTTCCCTGTCTTGTCACATCCGCCACATTCAATGCATCCGCTCATGTCCAGGTCTCGCGCGTACACGCTTGAAATTTCTGCTCCTCCGGACTTGGCTCCCTCTAAGGCTTTGTCTAAAAGCCGATCGGTGTTTCCTCCTTTGCGAGGACTACCGTAGATTCCCAGTGCTTTCATGTTGCCACCTGTCCTGCCTTTCCCTTTCTTGTCTTGTGAACGTAACGACACCTTCTAAAACTAGAAACTCCCTGAATCCATGTCAAGAAACAAATGGGTTGGTGTACAGGCTGATCTGCTATTCCCCTTCAGCCGCTTCCTCCCCGGCTCCAATGAGAGGCAGCACTTCGTCCACATTAAAAAACACCAAGAACCGAGTCTTTCCCTCCTCCTTTTCCGACGCATACCTTTTGCTTCGTATGGAGTAGAGAAGATCGCTATCCTGTTCTTCTCGCACCTTGCTCAAGAAAAGACGGATACCTTTATATCCCTTTCCTTTTTCCTTGAAGAGATAGGCTGCATGGTCATTGGATTGCAGATTGGCATGTGTTAGACGATCGGCCATGATAAATGCGATCGACCCATCGTCCATGAAATGGGGTTTGCCATAAATGGCCGCATCCACTTTTCCCTCAGCATTGGAGGTTGCCAGAACACCATCACCTTTTACATTTTCAAAATACTCACGAAGGTCCATTTTTTAACCTCCTCATAGAATTGGAGTTGACTTTCACCGCCCGCTTGTCCCGCCCTTGCGGGGCTTCGCTAGAGGCGCAGACCCGCCTGCCTCGCCTGAGCGAGAGCGATGGCGGGCAGGGATCACAGAGGTGAAGATTTTTTTCCATCGCCGTTGAGAGGTCAGCGATGGAAAACCACTCAGCAGCTAACGGTGCGGAAATCACAACACGGGGCAAATTCTGAGTAGGAATAATATGCCATTCGCCGGATCTACCGCCCGAAGGGTTATCTCATTTTGCTTTTCGGCGTCTCTGCGGTGATACTTTGTCTTCGACCCTTAAAGGGTCACGTTAAGCCACCACTCGTAGGGGTGGTAGTTGATTTGTACAAAAAATGACTTGTTTAACATTAAGAATCAAGGCCTAGTTTTTCAAGGGTAAGCCATTTGTTTTTGCGCTTTCTCCCACCCGAAACAGCTGGGTCTTAGCGGATCATGAATGGATACGAAGAAGGCGGGGTCTGCGGCGCGGCTTTTATTGACAAGGTAGGGTTAGTGTTTAGATTAAACTAAAATAGTAGGATTTTGAAGACGTTAACCCGCCCGAGAAATGGGGCTACGAGCCGGGTTTCACTGCACGTGACTCGGCTTTTTTAATGGAGGTAGGATATGAATACCAATAAGAATATTATGGGACAAGGCGTTCCTCCTATGAGCCCAATCTTTGCCAAAGATGCTTTTTCAAGACTCGATGAGAGCAATGATGCGCAATTTTACGCAACAGACCGATTCGTGAGTCACCTTGATTCCTTGGCCTTGGAGACGGTGGAAAAAGTGATTGGTGAACTCATAGTGGAAGAAAATCCGGTCATACTAGATCTGATGGCGGGCTGGGATTCTCACATTCCTGAAGAACTCGACCCATCCGGGGTGGTGGGGCTAGGCCTAAACAGAAACGAGTTGTCAAAAAACGGATCCCTTTCTGAAATTATGATACATGACCTCAACATGGATCCCACCCTTCCCTTTCCAGACGAGACCTTTGATGCCGTGATCAATACGGTATCAGTGGACTATATGACAAAACCGGTCCAGGTTTTCCGGGAGGTGGGGAGAATTCTTAGGCCTGGAGGGTTGTTTTTGGTCATTTTTTCAAACCGCATGTTTCCTGAAAAGGCCGTAAGGGTTTGGAAGGAATCCAGTGAAGACGAAAGGGTTTTACTTGTGGAGGATTTTTTCAAAGAGGCCAGACTGTTTGAAAAGACATCTGTATTCGTTTCAAAGGGAAAGCCACGACCCGAAAATGACAAGTATGCTCATCTGGGCATTCCCAGTGATCCCATCTATGCGGTCTATGCCGATAAAAAGGGAGGAAGTCCTTGTAAAGCAAGACCAGTGGTAACCATGGCGTATGGCGCTTTATTAGAGGGTGAGGAGTTAGAAAAAAGAAAGAAAGCGATCAAAAAGACCCTGTGTTGCCCCTATTGCGGAGAAAAGCTCAGGAAGTGGGCAGTGCCGGATAACCCGTTCGCCTGCGCGTGGGACAATGATTTTATGTATATCTGTTTCAACGACGCCTGTCCCTATTATGTGAGAGGATGGGATGTTATGCATAAAGAGGGGACAAGTGGGGTCTCTTACCGACTCATGTATAATCCTGAAAAGGACCGTTGCCTCCCAGTCCCTGTTCCAACCCCCAAAGCACTTAAGGAGGGCATCATCGATTAAAGAGAGCCAAGTTGGAGAGGAGAGCGTCATATCCCGGTCTGTCATGAAAGGGCTTATTTAAAATGATCCGGTGGTTCAAGGGGTCATTCCCTTAAGAAATTGTTTCCTCCAAATGCTTTGATGTGATAGTAGAGAGGTAATTGAAGGCCGAAAAGATGAAAGCCCGAATAGAAATAGGGGAAGCAATCGATGCTAGAAAAGATGAAGGCTCTGGTCAAAGAAAAAGATGTCTGCGTACTTGCCACAACCTCCGCTGAGAAGCCCCATTGTTCTCTGATGGCTTATGTGACAGACGAGGACTGCCGCGAAATTTACATGGTAACCCACAGAAAGAGCCGGAAGTATGAAAATCTGATGAAGAATCCGTACGTGAGTCTCTTGATCGATACGAGGGATGAACACCTTGGATCCCGTCGGCCCGATGCAAAGGCACTGACTGTGAGCGGTACTTTCGGGAAGATAGATGACGAGAACAAGAAAATCCAAGTGCGTTCAAAGCTGCTGGATAGGCACCCCCATGTGGAAGAATTTTTAAACCATCCCGATGCAGAGATTCTGTGCATCAGGGTGGAGTCCTTCTTACTTTTAAACGGCTTGACAGACGCACATTACGAGACTGTTCAATAATCTGAAAGGGGCCTCCCCAAATCCTTCACCCATTCCTTATTTAAAGCGTGATCGGTAAAAGTGGGTTTATTGACCTCATATGGAGGAGATCGTATTGCATTCCGTACCTCAGATCCGTATTCAGAAATCTAATGACGCTCCTGTTAACCCTGAGGGCGATTTCATTCTTTATTGGATGATTGCGTTTCGAAGAGTCAATTGGAACTTTAGTCTGCAGCGGGCCGTGGAATGGGCTAAGGAACTGAACAAACCATTAATCGTTTTGGAGGCGCTAAGGTGCGGTTATCAATGGGCCAGTGACCGGCTCCATAACTTCATACTAGATGGCTTGGCCGATAATGCCCGCAGTCTAAAAAAAACTAACGTCCTATACTATCGCTATGTGGAAAAGGTGAAGGGTGAAGGCAAAGGCCTCATTGAAGCCCTTGCAGAGAAGTCCTGCGTTGTGATAACGGACGACTTTCCCGCTTTTTTTCTTCCCCGTATGATAGCTGCTGTTTCCCGGAGACTACCTGTCCTTTTGGAGCAGGTGGATTCCAACGGTCTTCTACCCATGCGGGCAGCGGACAAAGTGTACACCACAGCGTTTGCCTTTCGCAGATTCCTCCAGAAGAAACTGCCCGGCTACTTGACCGAGAGGCCTAAGGCCAATCCTCTCAGTAGAGTGAAATTGCCAGGCCTAGGTGCTCTTCCAAAAGGGATTGAAAAACGCTGGCCCATGGCGTCCTTGCATCTCCTTAAGGGATCCCCAGAAGTCCTGGCCAAACTGCCCATTGATCATGATGTGCAGGTGGTGGAAGAGCGGGGAGGTCCCAAACAGGCTAAATTAGTGCTTAAGAAGTTTTTGGAAAATCGCCTTTCACTTTACCCGGAAGACCGCAACCATCCGGATGAAGAGGGAACCAGTGGACTTTCTCCCTATCTCCATTTCGGTCACATCTCAGTACATGAAGTATTCGATCGCGTTTTGAAAAAAGAGGAATGGTCGTCCAAAATGATTTCTAGCAAGACCACAGGCAGCCGAAGCGGGTGGTGGGGTATGAGCGAAGCCGCAGAGGCCTTTCTGGATGAGCTTGTCACATGGCGCGAACTCGGTTTCAACATGTGCTGGCAACGTGAGGACTATGATCAATTGAAGAGTCTTCCAGAATGGGCCATGAAGACCCTGAAAAGGCATGAGAAGGATAATAGACCTTACATTTATACGCTGAAGGAATTCCAAAGGGCCAAGACCCATGATCCTCTTTGGAACGCCGCCCAGATCCAGATGGTCCGGGAGGGAAGGATCCACAATTATCTGAGGATGCTCTGGGGGAAAAAGATTTTGCATTGGACAAAGACCCCCAGGGAAGCTCTGAAAGTGATGATTGAGTTGAATAACAAGTATGCTCTGGATGGCCGAGATCCCAACTCTTACGGTGGGATTTTCTGGGTATTGGGTCGCTATGATAGGGCCTGGGGACCGGAAAGGCGTGTTTTTGGGAAGGTTCGATACATGAGCTCTAAAAACACCACAAGGAAGGTGCGGGTCAAAGCATACTTGAACAAATATGCCAGAAATTGATTAGCTCAATTCGGGGAAAAATTTCAGGATTCTGGTAGGTGGCGGTCCACGAAGGACTTAATGGCGAAGGGGTATTCAGGTGTGAGGCTGGAACTACTGTGGTCTGAATCTGTGGCAACAAAAAGTTCGGCGCGGCCAGCGGGAAAACTATCCATCAGTCTCCATGCATGATGGAGGGGAAAGTTCTGGTCCCTTGCGCCGTGTATAAGCAGTACAGGCACGTCGATTTCTGGAGCCAGTTTTATAGGGCTGATGGAATCCAGGCCCCTTTTGTAAAAGATGTCCATCCAGAGGACCACCATGGGCGCAAAGATGATCCCAAAAAAAACATTGTAGTTGCGATAAAGGCTTAGAAGGGCCTCCTTGGTTCTTGCGTAGCAACCTTCCAGGAAAAGGAGCTTTATTCTCTCAGAATTGCGACTGGCTACGATAGTGGCGGCTGCTGCACCCGCCGAGTGTCCATAAAGCAGGACGGGTTCATTCACCCAGCTTAATACGGTCTCTATGTCCTCTGCAAACCGGAGGGCATTCATGAAGCGCTTGGGGCTTGAAGCCCCATGATCCCGGGCGCTATGTATGACTGTGGTGAATCCCAGCTCCCCGAAGAGCCTGGCCCTGGCAACCATCCTGCCCCGATTCCTACTCCACCCATGAGCCAAAACAACCACACCTCTTGAATGGCCGTCAGGGTCAACCCGCCATACCTCTAATGACCCCCCATCACGGGTAGGGATGCAGGTATCAGTCACTTCACCCCAATCTGGGGCGTCCTGAACAGGTTGCCTTGGTAGCTGATGTATCAGGTAGGTGAAAAAGAGCGTCAGCAGCAGGTATATTAGGCATGCAACGATGATGTAGAACCACATAAGGCTTTCTTGTCCTCTAATACTTTGATTCCAATTATCGATGAACAGAATTATCTTTTTTTGTCAAATACTTACGCCATGATTTCAGACATACTGCTTATTTCCCAGCCAGATTCGGACGGCGAGATTTTTCCGTTGTTAGATTGGGAGTCCTATCGCATTTGTTCTATTTTTTTCTTGTCTTTTGCCTAATTTTGGTCTAAAAATGTTTATTTAATTCTAATTTTGCAAAGCCTATTCTTTCTTTTAACGTCTATCATCCAGGCCTTGGAATTATGGAACAGGTACTGCTTCTAAATATCACCTATGAACCTCTGAAAATCATCAACTGGAAAAAGGCGATCACCATGCTTTGTCTTGGCAAGGTGGAGGTGATCGAGGAGTATAGTCGTGAGATTCACTCAGTCAGTTTCACGGTTAAGCTGCCGTCCGTAGTGCGTCTTCTAAGAATGGTCAAAAGGCCGAAGACCCCTGTGAAATTTTCAAGGCAAAATATTTATGCAAGAGATCGCTATAAGTGTCAATATTGTGGTGATCGATTCTCTACTGAGGATCTCACCTATGACCATGTCATACCCAAGTCCCGAGGGGGAAAGACGCAATGGAAGAACATCGTGACCTGTTGCATTGATTGCAATAGGAAAAAAGGTGGGCGTAAACCTTCCGAAGCTTCCATGAAACTTATCCGTAAGCCTAAGCGTCCCACATGGGTCCCGGCCATCAGGATAACTGTAGGCTTCAAGGAAATTCCACAGACCTGGCGGGATTACCTCTATTGGAATGTGGAGCTTATAGAATAAGGTCGTGTGCCCGCATCATGGTAGGTAAAGAATGATTGGCCACCCCGCATGATCGGTGTAGAGTGGCTTTAAATGTGGTCACCTCTTTATTTTATAGCTGATTCAATTTTTTCCGCAGTTTTCTTGATCGCCTCCATATCACCTTCTTTCAAATCCCAGCAGCTTACAGGCAAATCAGGGCTATCACCGGTGCGCGGCATCAGATGAAGGTGATAGTGCATAACCACCTGGTTAACGCCACGGCCATTCAACTGTAAAACAGCCACCCCTGTGGGGTTGAGGGCCTCTCTTATGGCATGAATGATTTTTTGGGAGGTCAGATGAATGGCTGAGAGATCCTCATCGGAAATTTCCCAGAGGTTTTCAGCATGCTTCTTGGGGATAATAAGGGTATGCCCCTCGGCAATCGGGTTGATATCTAAAAAGGAGAGCACTCTGTCGTCTTCATAGATCTTGAAGCAGGGAATCTCTCCTTTTACAATCTTGCAGAAAATACAATCCTCCATCTCATTCCTCCTTTCCTCTGATCCCTAGCCCTGATGATCTACTTCCATCATCTCCTGAATTGTTGATCTCCTCTCTTCCGGAAGATCCGCGCTCTTCTTGATATTCATGGACCTCATCACGTCAAAAGTCCCATCCTCAAAGAAGACTGGGACCTGGGTCAAGTAATCCGGATTCTGGCAACACCCTTGGGCAAAATAATACCCCGGCCGTCTTCCTTCTTTGAAGCGGGTCCTTACCAAGACCAGGGCCTCTGTTGAGATGACCATGCCCACTTGGCCGGTAAAGGTGGACACCATATCTCCGGGTTCAAACAGCCTCTTCTTTTCCACCAGATCTCACCTAATATGACATCTCGGGATTTCTAATGCCTATTTGAATCATCACATTTTTAAATGTGGTCCGATTTGTCCCACCCAAGTGCGGCCTCCGGCCCGGAGGGCCTACGCTCCGGAGGGAGTGAAGCGGAGCTAACTTATAGCTTGAAACAGGATCTTAGTATTTGATAAGCATTCTGTCGAGGTATTTTTATTAACGGTATCTCAAGGGCAAGATTTGATGAATATGGGCAAGTACGCGACATACGAAGAGCTGGATCGCCATCAAAGGGAAGGAATAGACTATCGGGTGCGCATACGAGAAGGAGACTCGGGTATTGCTATCGTTGCCCCGCATGGAGGGGGCATTGAACTGGGCACCATGGAGATAGCGAGAGAAGTTGCGG
Organism: Desulfobacteraceae bacterium; assembly: GCA_050124735.1. Lineage (GTDB taxonomy): Bacteria > Desulfobacterota > DSM-4660 > Desulfatiglandales > HGW-15 > JASFEQ01. The sequence continues at coordinate 17,643 of JASFEQ010000006.1, forward strand.
GGATTGAGCACACCTTCTATGGTTTTGAAGGGACGAAAGCAACAGGCAACGCAGATTTACATATCACAAGTAAAGAATTTGATGAGCCCCGTTTGGATAGCATTGTGAGAAAAGTGGAGATCGTGCTCACTGTTCATGGTTGTGAGGGTGAAGGGGAAGTGGTATATGTGGGGGGCCTCCAGAAGGCAATGAAACAGAAGATCCAGAAAGCCCTTTCTGATTCAGGGTTCCGCGTAAGGGTGAGTCCAAAAGCCATGATGGGAGGGGAAAGTCCGCGGAACATCTGTAACAGAGGCCGATCTGGCGCTGGCGTTCAATTGGAAATATCGAAGGGGTTGAGAAAGAAGATGTTCTTTGACTTGGAGACTCACAGGGGCAGAAATATGAAAAGGGATGTTTTCCGTAAATTCGTATCCGTTTTAAGAAAGCAGTTAAGCTCTGCTCATAAAATGATGCTTTGATGTAAATATTGGGGCAAGGTGAAGTGCGCTGGAATATTTTTTTTGAGATACGACCTTTTGAAAAGGGCCGCGACCTCAGGCCATTAGCCCCTCTGAAGCTTAAGCGAGTCTGGATTTTTTCCTCGCTCACAAGAACACACGGAGACAGAACAAATGGGAGAACTGGTCATACACAACAAGGCAAGGCGGTTAACAGGACTGGGATGGGGACTCCTCGTTTTTTTTGCGCTCTTTCCATCCTGTTCGACAGATCGCCAAACGCATGAGGGCCTTCGGGCCGTTCTTTGGGTTCAGACATCAGCCGAATATGGGGCTTGCGCTGAGCAGGCATATCGAGCAGCCAAAGAAAAGCTAGACCTGGCCATCAGAAATCAAGACTGGACAGCTGCCCCAGAGCAATTAAAAAATTACCAGCATCTCCCACCTGCTGTGATCCTGGATGTGGATAGGACTGTGCTCGATAACTCTCCATTTCAGGGCCAGTTGGTCAAGGAGAGTCGGGCATTTACCGGAGACCTTTGGGAGAAATGGGTGTTTATGGCAAAGGCACTTTCTGTACCCGGAGCCCTTGAGTTCGTGAAGTACGCAGAGAGTAAGAAGGTGGAGATCTTTTATGTGACCAACAGAACGGTCAATCTTGAAGAGGCGACCCGCAAAAATCTTGAGGGATTGGGATTCCCCACGAAAAGAGAACCAGATACGGTTCTTATGAGAAAAGAAGAAGGATGGGGTCCTGACAAATCCTCTCGTCGGAGGCATGTGGCAAAAGACTATAGAATTCTTCTTTTGCTTGGTGACGATTTTAACGATTTTGTGTCAGATGTGAGAGGTAAAGGCGTCACCCTGACAGATCGCACGCGCTTGGCAAATCATTACAAACACTACTGGGGGGAGAAGTGGATAATGCTTCCCAACCCCGTTTACGGATCCTGGGAAGGAGCCCTTTACGAGTTCGAGTACGGACTTTCCCACACAGAGAAGCGCGAGCGCGCATATGAAAAATTAAAGACCATGGAATAAGGGGTAGGTTTTTCTCGGCTCCTCCCTGTTGTCTGTTTTGATATAATCCGCTATGGTGCAGTTCTGACAGGGAATGCTCCATCAATATGGAATGTGGATCCATCAAGACGATTGATTTTCCAGAACAGGATGTAATCGGTGGTGAGATTGTGGGAACATTTTTCGACGGGTGGTTTCTAAAGAATAAATGAAGCAAGTAGATTGTCAATAAAGACGTGAAAGGAGGGAGATGTCATGGCAGAGGAAAAAATACCCAAATGGTATGCTGAGCTTTCTAAAAAACATGGAAACTTGATGGATGCCATTCAAGAATTGGGTAAAGTGGTGAGGCAGGCGGGGCCCTTAGATGAAAAAACCGCCCATCTGATCCAGTTGGCGGCTGCGACAACGCAACGCTCTGAGGGAGCCGTACACAGCCATGTGAGAAGGGCGTTAAATGCGGGTGCGAAGCCTGACGAGATCTATCACTCTATCATTCTGCTTACAAGCACGATCGGATTCCCCACCGTGTCCGCCGCACTCAGTTGGGCGGCAGATGTGATAGGGGACAAGTAACCAGGAAACTTATCAAAGGAGACAGGAATGATGAAAGCAAAAAGAACCGTTAATGTTCTCTTCGCCCTGGGCGTTCTCTTTCTCCTTCTCGCCAACCCCGTGCACGCTCGAATCAAACTGGTGGCGTTGCCCGAAAGGGGAAAGACCATTATCCGTCTCGATAATCCGAAGGCCACTCTTATCGAGGAGGAACGTGTACTCACGCTCCAGAAGGGGCTTAACAAGGTGGACTTTGCTTGGAAAGGGGTGAGCATTGATGTGGATTCGATCCGCCTGACCGTACTTACTCAACCGGATGAAGTTACCCTGCTCAATGTGAGTTATCCTCCCAACGAGGCGGCACTGGTCTGGGAAATCTACAGTCGAGATGCTTTCGAAGTCAACGTTCGAATCAGCTATCTCCTCTCTTTTATCGATCGGCTGATTACATACAAAGGCCTTGCGAACAAAGAAGAAACACGGATGAATCTCAAAAGCTTTTTGATTCTCCGAAATTTTTCAGGTGAGGATTTTAAAAAGGCTACGGTCCTTTTGGATGACAGTGAGGTTTTTGAGAAGAGTATCAGCCACGAGGAAACCAAACAACTGCTCTACTTGAACAGAGCTGACGTGCCGATTGAAAAGCGATGGACATTTGACGCGGGGAAGCTGCCCTGGGACCCGGAGAAGCTTGACACGAATGTGGGCATCCCAGTGACGTATAGAATCAAAAACGTCAAGGAGGTGGGCCTCGGTTCTTCAGTCCTGGCGGCGGGAAAGGTGCGCGTGTTTCAGGAAGACGGGCATAAAAGCACGATTTTCCTGGGAGAAGACCATGCCAAGCTGGTACCGGTGGGCGAAGAGATGGAGGTCTACATCGGCGACAGCCGCGACATTGTGGTGACGCAGCGGAAAATGCAGGAAGAGCGGATTAATGTGCGTCACAACAGGAAAAACCGAATAGTTCTCTACGATACGGACGAGATCATCAAGGCGACCATCGAGAACTTCAAAGAGAAGCCAGCGATGCTCACCGTGATTCAGCATATCCCTGGGCAGTGGGATATGGAGGCGTGCAACATGGAATACAAGCGCAAAGATGCCTACACCCTGGAATTTGAGATTGCGTTGCCTGCTCACAGTAAGAGAGAACTGAGCATGCACTACCACCGCAGAAATGTGCGCTGAGAGGAGGGCAGAAAATGAGATACAAATTGATATTCTTGGCGACTGTTGCTGTTGTTTTGAGTCACAGCATAGCCCTTGCAAAAGTAGATCTGGTCATCCTCCCAAAACGGGACACCGTGCAATTGACCATCTACAACTCAGCCGACCTCACATTGGTGCGAGAAAGTCGGTCACTCACCTTGAAAAAGGGTCTCAACCGCCTTCAGTTCTCTTGGGCCAATACGCTCATTGATCCCACCAGTCTGGAGATGCTGCCCAAAATGCATGGTGAAAGCATTGATATACAGGACCTCACCTTCCCCCCTAGAGTGCAGAATCTGGGCCTTTGGCATCTGCAGAGCCAGATCAGTGGGTACGTACCCGTGGAGATTACGTACCTTACTAGCGGTTTGTCCTGGCGCGCCTTTTACATGGGGACGCTAAGCAAAGATGAAAAGGGCATGCATCTGAAAGGCTATGTGCGAGTCACGAATAACAGTGGTGAAGACTATGAAAACGCACAGACCCGGATGATTGTGGGTAAGATCAATATCATTGATCGGATAGCCGATCTGGCAAGACGGCAGTACCCCTATGGTCGCCCCGGTCCCCCTCCCATGCTCCCCGGGAAGAGAGCACCCAGAGCCGCTCTCATGCAAGAGGCCAAACGTGAGCTGGACAAAGCTGTAATGCTGATGGAGCCCAGACCAAAAGAGATCAAGAAAGAGGGGATTAGTGAGTATTTTCTCTACACCATAGAGGGGACGGAAACCATTCCTCATGGCTGGTCTAAACGTTTGCCCAGCTTTGCTGTGGACATGGTTCCCGTTGTTAACCTCTATAAATACGAGGAAGAGCGTTACAGCAATCAGGTGATGCGTTTTCTCAGTTTCAAAAACGACAGGGCCCACAATCTGGGAGAGACACCTATCCCGGGCGGCGTACTCAAAGTCTACCGTGACGTGGGTGAAAGGGAAGGGGGTCATTTCTCTTATGAGGGCCAGTCCCGCTTCAAATACATCCCGGTCAATGAGGACGTGGAATTGAATCTTGGCGCTGTGGCCAATGTCATTGTGAAACCCACTTTGATGGACTACAAGACCGACAGGTATCTCTTCGACAACAAGGGGAACATAAGCGGGTGGGACGAGGTCAGGGAGTTCGAGATCGAAGTCAAGAACACGCGAGACCTCCCTATCAAGGTTGAGATAAAACGCAATTTCAAGACCTCGCACTGGGAAATCAAGAAACTTGGAGATTTTGGTCTTTACGAGAAGGTGGATCTGGACACCGTAAAATTCACACTGAGTCTATCAGCTCGCGAGACCAAGAAGTTCAGCTACATCTTAACCGACCATCACGGCCGCCGCGCCCATTAATGAGATGGGCAAGAGGGGAGGAGACCCCCTCAAAAAAGTACATATGAGTTAGCCTTTAAGGGTTATTCAATCACTTAGGGGCCTCCTCCTCATGTGGCGCAAACCGTCTAGCAAATAGTGAGTCTTTTTAAATACTTCCCCGCATCCTTACATTTGCCCTCAATCGTCATTCACTTATTTTCAAAAATATTTGTTGACTAAGAAGGACAAGTTTTTTAAGAAAGTTCTAGCCTAACACAGTATGTGGCGCTGTTAGTTTTATGGTTTTTCTAATGTTTCTAATTTATTTTAGGTTGCTAACATTTTTAGTGATCGTGATAGGGGGGACACGAAATGCTAAAGACAACCAACGGGGCAAAGGCGAGGAAGTTAAGGGAGGGATGGAGGTTCGTTCAAATAAAGGTAGACTATGATTACTGGAAGCGGGTAAAAGCAGCTGCGGCACTTGAAGACAAGACCCTCGAGGAAATGCTTGACGACATTATTCGTTTCTATATTGACTACAAGTACTCAAGGTTGAAAAGCATGTGAAAAGAGGGGACGTGCTTAAGTTATTCAACTAATCACGGATACGCCCTTAATATCCAGTTTCTAATCTTACATTCTTCTCCTACCTTGAGAAAGGGACTTTTTATCAAATAATAACTTGATTTTGGCCAAAAACAGGCTATTATGCCTGTGATCAATAAAGGCATGTCTTTATTGGGGTTCGGGTTTCTTTCTCAGTGAAAGATCCCTTTGTAAAAAGCGGCAACCTGAACTTTGCAACCGTGAGAATTTATTCAAAAGGAGGGCAGCACTTTGGCAGAAGGAACAGTAAAATGGTTTAGTGAAAAGAAGGGGTATGGCTTCATTGAGCAAGAAGACGGTCCTGATGTATTTGTTCATCACTCAGGGATCAGTGGGGAAGGCTTCAAGTCTCTTAGAGAAGGCGACAGGGTGACCTTTGAAATAGAGCAGGGTCAAAAAGGCCCCTCTGCCGTAAATGTCACTGTCGTTTAACAACTGTTCGGAGCTGAAAAAAGGCACCCCAACGAATGATGATGGGGTGCCTTTTTTTATTTTGACAAAAAGTAAAGCTTTACATCATCTGCAACGGAACTCTCTGATCGCCAAGTAATAATTTGGGCAAGATATTGTGCACTTTCGAGGCCTCGACGAAAGCCACAACATCTAGGGCCTAATTCTTCCTCTATCGCTCTCTACCCCCCTAGAAGCACCTACTTTAATCCCTTTTCCCTAATCCGCCCCTCTATGAATGTGTAATTTTTTGCCAATATGTGGCGTGAAATTTCTTAGAAAGGCGAAGTGTTTTCCCACATATTTTCTTTGCTGCTTCTGGTGCTTTACTCTAATGCATTGACATCATTATATAAATACACATTTAGCTTCCCTGGCACGATCTTCGCTTAGGTCCTTCGTAACCTGAGTGATTCTCAATTGAGGCGAGATAGATCAAGGGAGGTGTGGCTTTCTAAACAGTACCATGAGCCCAGAGATACAACACTATTTCAACCCCCTTCACATTTATTGCCGTTTGAGAGATCTCGGCCTGCCGAAAAGTATCGCTAAATATCTTTGCCGGTTTTACGAACGAGTCATTTTCAAGTATTTGTGGCCGGAAAGCGGAGATTAGACAAGGGTTTTGGCTTCAGCTAAAGCCTAATCAAGTAGTCCAATCAAATAGGAAAGGAGGTGAGGAAGATGAAGAAAATTATGATTCTGCTCTTGATGAGTGCTTTCCTGGTCGGCTGTGCTTCCCTTAAGGAATCTGAGTATGGGAAACATGATACGATTTATGCGAGTAGTGCGCACATGAGCTACAGCATCTGGGGTTATAAGAATCCGGATGCGAAGTGGCAGAAGTTATCAGAGGCGCAAGGTTGGTGGGGCAAGTCAGTCCCCTATATTCCAGCAAAGTGATTTTCCTACTGTTAGGTGTATATGAGGAAGGCAGGGTCATGACGGCCCTGCCTTTTTATGGCCAAAAACCTCAATTCCAAGAGGATCCATAAAACTGATTCTCCTTGACTTTAATGGCATTTTATTGTTCTTTTAGCTGAGATTTTCTTTCCATTCTATTAACCTCCATTTAGAGGTTGCATAAAGGAGACACACCAGAAAATGTGCCTACCTTGTTGGGTATCTTCGTCCTCCTTCAGCCTTCGAAAAAAGAAAACTGCCAACATTTTCGCAAAATTACTGTAAGCAAGAGGATTTCCCATCTATCATTGGCTGTTATACTCCACATTTCATCCCTGAACTTAGTCATTGACCAGCGGCAAATTGAGCTGTGTCCCGAGAAATTATATTGGCCTTTGGCAGCTTGCTTGAGCCAATGGGATATGAGAGATGGAAGACGAGGATAAGAAAAAAGACAAACCGATTAAGGTAATAGAAAAATTGAAGAAGAGAATCGCGGAATCGGAAAGTTCAGATGCCCAGCGTAAGTTGGTGCAAGAGGAACTCCACAACATCGAAGAGCGTTTTCGACTGTTCGCAGACTATACTTACGACTGGGAAACTTGGCGGGGATCGGACGGTAAATACATTTATGTTTCTCCATCTTGTGAGCGAATCACGGGCTACCAAAGGGAGGAATTCATATCTGATCCTTGGTTGATTACCAAGATAGTTCATCCTGACGATGAGGAGAAAATTTCTGAGCATTTGAGGGAGGAGTCGGTCCATAAACGTGTGCTTCACGTGGACTTTAGAATTATCTCTCGAACGGGAGAGGAACGCTGGATCAGCCATTATTGTCAGGCCGTATATGGCAAGGACGGATCTTGGCTCGGTCGACGTTCCAGCAATAGAGACATTACTGAGCGAAAGCAGGTCCAGACTGAGTTGCAGCGTGTCAACCGAGCCCTCAAAGTGCTTAGCGGATGCAATCAAGCGATGATGCGTTCCAGTGAGGAAGTGAAATTTCTACAGGAAGTATGCCAGATCATTGTGGAGGAGGGAGAATATCGGTTGGCGTGGGTTGGATTTGCTGAGCAGGACAAAAAAAAGAGAGTGCGCCCTGTAGCACAAGCTGGATTCGAGGAGGGCTATCTGGAAACGGCAAAAATCACCTGGGCCGATACGGAGCGAGGGAGGGGCCCCACAGGGACAGCGATACGCACGGGCAAGCCAAGTATTTGCCAGAATATGCTGACTGATCCTAAGTACATTCCCTGGCGTGTTGAGGCATCCAAACGCGGCTATACCTCCTCTATCGCCCTTCCTCTCTTTACAGATGATCAAATCATAGGCGCACTAAATATCTATGCCGTTGAGCCCGATGCCTTTGATTCAGAGGAAGTCAAGCTTTTGCTGGAGCTTGGAGAGGATCTTGCGTATGGAATTACGACACTCCGTACGAGGGCGGAGCGGAAGCAGGCCGAAGAAGCCCTGCGTCAGGCGCGCGACGAGCTATACATTTTGAGTCAAGAGCTTGAGCAAAAGGTTCAAGAGAGGACCGCTGAATTGGAAGCGAAGAGTAAACAATTAGTCGAGGCTGAAAGACTTGCCACACTGGGCAAAATTGCCAACAGGGTAGCTCATGAGCTGAGGAATCCGCTAACGGTCGTTGGTGGTTTTTCGCGGAGAATGTATGAGAGAACGCCTGATGATGATCCAAGCAAGAAATATCTTAAGATAATAGTCGAACAGGTCAGAGCTTTGGAGGACAAAATTTCAGAAATTATAAAGATTCAAAACGAACGATGAGAAACACTTGTCCCCCTGGAAATTATTAAAGTGACTTACCTCGCTCCAAAAGGCGAGGCAAGTCACGTCACATTTCAAAGTTTCGCTGACAGGCCTCCTACCATATTCTTCATATCTTTAGGATCCCCGGTTGGGTGAAGCACAATCATCAACATCTTCCACTTTCCAAAGGGCGATTCCTCAAGCCGAGCCGAGTACGTTCCATTACCATATGAATCCGTCTTGAACATATACGGAGGCTTACCTGCACCAGCTTCATGTTTCTTAGGTTTCATATTCACGAACCACACGGTGTAGACTCCGTTAGGTTTAAGGCCTTTGGCATGGATACTTATATTCTCACTGCCAATGAGAGCAATTCCACTTGCGTTTGGATGCTGTTTCGTGGCCATCAAAGGGACTTTAACTCCTCCCTCGGCGGCCCAGGAAAAAGCGCCGATTGTCAAGATGGCAAAAGTAACTGCCAATAATATTAATGTGTTTTTGGTTTTCATAATAATACTCCTTTTTCAGAATCTAGATCTCAAGATGGGCCAACTGCCATCACAAAAATGGATAGAGATACATCCATTCTTTTTTAATGTGTGGTCGTTTGAGTCCTGAAATCCTTACGTGTAATTTTGAAATTTTTTGGATTAAATTGTCCAGAAAGGAGGATTTTCGCTTGTTTGGGTGGATGGCTTTTCTTTACAGGTATGCTTGTGAACTTATGAAAAGCCGAAAACCTTGTAACTGGCAAATGTAATCTTCAATAAAAATGAATTTGACCCGAACAAAGACTTTGGCACAAGCTGTCGAAAAACCCTAAGAGGTACAATTTTGAGGCTTTTTACCCCTTCTAAGTGCCGGATTTTATTGTATGTGGAAATACTGAAAATGCCGCTCTTGGACTTTTTCGACAGCCTCGCAAGTATCCTTGAATCCTTGCGTGTACGAGGCGACCACAATATATTGTGTTTTCCGTTGTGCAGAAAAAACCCTTGACAATCCCTACCCTTTAGACGAAAATTAAAAAATATCACTATGTGGCACTCTGAATACGATCTTAACAGTCCAAAGAAGACGAGGAGGGAGATGTATTTCTTGGAAAAAACTTGTCTCGCGGGTACCAAAAATGCGTTCGAACTCCTCAACTATGGGTTGGTGGATTCCGACCTGAAGAATACCTCAAAAAACACTACCTGTAACGACCATAAACCAGAGAGATTTCATAGCATCCCCCATCTCTGCCACGAGCACAGCCCTCCCAAAGCTCGCCTTATCGTAAATTAGTAAATTTTTACAGCTGAGCCGACAGGGCCCTGACCTCTGGCCGGTTACCAAAACTGGGAGGGGAAGGGTCTATTCGTCTTCCCTTTGAAGGGTGTCTTCACCTTCACCCTAAAGAAGTGTTAGCGCTCTGGAGAATAAATCGTGACGACGGGATTGTGGCGGCGACTGTCTTTGTTCTCGCACTTCTAACAAAACCGGATTACGCACTGCTGATCGGGGTAATGATATCGCTCATGTTCTTCTTATGGAAAACGATGCATCCACGCGTTGTGCGTGTCACTAAAGATCCCGAGCGCGATTTTTTTGTCAACGCTGATAGGTATGAGAAGCCCTGCTGTCCACAGATAATGCAGCTCCGCCCTGAGCATTGTATGTACTTTGCAAATGCCGAATATACTCGCGAACATATCCTTGAGCTTGTGGATGGACAAAATAGTTCTGTAAAGTTTCTGCTACTAGATTTTGAGGCAGTAGGTTTTATTGATATCACCGGGATCGATGAACTCTGTGTGCTGCATGACAAACTCAAGGCAAGAGGTGTCAAGCTAGCACTGATGCGCGTCCACCTTCCAGTAAAGGAACTATTTAAAAGTTCACATATCATCAGCAAGATGAAATCATTTCATCTGATTGAAAATAAAAGAGATGCGATCGCGTTTGTTTTTCAACACACAGACCATGGGTATTGCAAAAACGTTTGTCCCCATGAGCTTTTTTTGAGTGCTCGACCGTAAAATTGGGCAGTCCCCATGGCACTGAGAGGATAGCTGCTTTTGTATGTCTCATGTCTCCCAGCATGTCTTTTGTATATCATGAACTGGGAGAAATGACCCCATGCCGGGGTACGGTAATGCCAAGAAAGGGAGACACACAAGAATAAATAATCAGTCACTGAAAGAAGACACGGGAACCAAATTGTCCCCTGAAAAAAAAGTCAATCCGAAGAAAGGTAAAACTCAATTGGGCGATGAACAATTATGTCCTTTTGTAAGAAACCCCGGTGAGAGCTGCTATTGCTATATCCTGGATACACAAGAGGACATAAAAAAAGCCCTTTATTACTGCATGAGGTATTTTAGAGACTGTGAGATCTACATTTCAAAGAAGAAGGAGAACGGCCTTGCGATTGAATCCACTTGATTTGAGTAGCAAGGAAAGAAAAAACCAAAAAGACCGAATGGAGGTGGTGGGGCGGTATGAAATCTAAAACAGTGAAAGATCTGATGGTGCCTCTCGAAGATTATGCAACTGTTTCCGAAGAGGCGACCTTATACGATGCGGTTACTGCCCTGGAGAACGCTCAAGAGAAGTTTAACCGGACAACGCATAGATACATGCACAGGGCTATATTGGTTTTGGATAGAAATCAAGATGTTGTAGGTAAGATAAGCCAGTTAGATGTCCTGAAGGCCCTTGAGCCGAGATATGGGAAACTGGAGGATAATGGGATGCTGTCACGGGCGGGATATAGTCCAGAATTCCTGAAGTCCATGATACAAGAACACGCTCTTTGGGTGCACCCTCTCAGAGATATTTGTTCCAAGGCGGCAAAGGTGAAAGTAAAGGATTTTATGTATACCCCCACCGAAGACGAATACGTTGATGAAGATGTTTCCCTTGAGGAGGCCATACACATTTTGATCATGGGTTACCATCACTCTCTTCTAGTGACCAAAGATGGAAAAATCCTGGGAATATTGAGGTTGACGGATGTATTTGTAGCGATTTCCGATTTGATCCGGACTTGCGAATTCTGAAGCCAAATTCCATGAAAGAAAAAGTGTTCTGATGCATTAAGGAGGAAAGGTGGGCTCTCACTGTGAGCAATAAAATAGGACATAATCCAGGCGGGGGCGGCATTCTCGCCAAAAAGGGGCTGTGGATCGGTGTCGGCATTGGTATTTTTATCATAGTAGCCTTTGCGGTCCCCACACCTCATACACTTATCGAGACCCTGGAAAATTATGGTTATGTGAAAAAGATGATGGACTGGGGGATCGCCAGTAATCCGATAGAGGCTGCCAACAAGGCCATGATCGTACTTGGAATTGTTCCCATGGCGGTCATCTTCTTTGCCACCGAGGCTGTTCCGATCGGGGTCACGGGTATCCTGATGCCAATTTTGGCCTACTTTTTCAACCTCCTGCCCTTCAACATGGTCGGAAAGACGTTTGCGGGCGACGCGCCGATGTTTATGCTAGGAGTTTTTGCCCTGGGGGCTAGCGTGGTGGAGGTGGGCTTCCACAGACGCCTGGCCGTCTGGATTCTTGGCTGGACTAGGGGGTTCTGGGTTCCCATGATCGTGCTTTGCATAAGTATGTCAATAGTGGGTTCATTTCTTTCGGCCCCTGCCATGTGTTCCTTTATGGTGCCCGTTTTGATGGCGGTCTATATGGGGGTAGTAACAGCCAATAGCCCGGATGCAGAGGTGAAGCACGACCCGGCCCTGGCAAAGTTCCTGCTCTTTTCTCTTTGCTTCAGTCTCAATATGGGAGGGGTCGGATCGCCTTCCGCCGGCGGGCGCAACGTCATCATGATGGGGTTCTTCACCGAGTATCATATCCCTATAACTTATTCCGGATGGATGAAATATGGTTGGCCTATGGTTCCGCTCGGGGGAGCTATGGTGTGCCTCTACATGATGATCCTGTTTGGCAGAAAGATAAAGGCCAAGAACCTCACTCCTGGGTTGTTAGTGATCAAAGAAGAGACCCAAAAGATGGGAAAGATGGTGTACGCCGAGTACGTCACAGCCGGGATGCTTTTTCTCATCGTAGCCCTTTGGATTCTGGGAGGGGAAGAGATGGGGCTTGGTGGTCCGGCGCTCCTCGCCGTTGTCATTCCGGTTTTTTTCAAGACCGTGGATTGGAGAAAGATTTTGTCGCGAATATCCTGGGATGCATGGTTTATGTACTGCGGTGCCTTGACGCTCGGTGCCCTGCTTAAGGAGAGCGGTGGAGCCCTGTGGCTGGCTAGAACTTTTCTGAATATGCTTGGAAATATAGACATGGATAAAGGCTATGGGCTGTGGATCGGGATGTCCGGATTTTCCGGTCTTGTTACCAACTTTATGTCTGATGCCGCTACGGTGGCCCTTATAGGCCCTATTGTGATCCCCATGGGAATTATGACCGGCGTTACAGGGGAGCCTTGGGCCACAGGTTTGGCAGTGGCTTTTGCCTCCTCTTACGCCCATTTTCTTGTCGTCGGGTCGCCGACCAACGCGCTTACTTATGGACTGGGTCTTTATCCGGATACGGGCGAAAGGGTTATCCATACAATTGATTTTGTAAAATACGGCTTTCTGCTTTGGGTTTTGAGCATGCTTTTACTCTGGACCATCGGATTCCTGGGAATCTATTCTCTAAACGGCTTTCCTGAAGGACTTCTTGAGACCGCTAAGGGAGTGCTGGAAAGTCATATGCAGTAAGTGGGAGATCGGCGGGTAAGAACTATGGCAAGAATACTATAAGATCTTAATCCCCGAAAAACGATACGTTTATTTGGGTGGTGTATACTTTGGCAAGAAAGAAGATTAGAACATCAAATCAAAAGCAAATTTGTCCATTCCAAAAGCAGATTCATATTGTCTGATTTTACAAGTAACCTGCTGTTTTCAATCTATCGTATAAAGCGACTGTGCCTCAATTTATTCAAATACCGTCTTTCTTAAAGGAGTAGCCAGATGTCATTAAGTTTGAAACAAACCAGCCTGATTTTGTTACTGTTTATTATATCAACTTGGCCCTGCGCTGCTGACGAGCCAAAAAGGGATCATACAATAAAAGTAATTACTGAATATACATATAGAACGGGAGATAAAGATTCAAAGGAGAAATCTAGAGCCCTGGCCTTATTTGGTGCAAAACTCAAAGCGGTTAATTTGGCCGCAAAGTATCTTACACATAAAGGGGTGTTGGAGCATTATGAAAAAAAACAGAGCGAAATATTCTGTCTCACCACGAATCAGATACAGGTATCAATAATTGATGAAAAATTTTATCAAGATACAAATTCATATTATGTCAAGATTAACTCCGAAGTAACAAGCATTGATTTCATTAAGGCTCAAATCAGAGACGTTGAGCTGGAAAAAAATGAATCAAGTTTTTCATACAGCGAGGAAATGGAGCAGCCTGTCTCAAAGATCATCGATCCAGGAGCAGAATTATCAAGGGCATACAGATGCATCAGGAAGGAGCAGTGGCGAATTTCTATCATCTACTTAGATCACCTCGAAAACAAATATCCACACTGGGGAGATGTCTTTTTTGCAAAGGCAATTGCATTCTATGTTATGGATCAGCTCGACAAAATGGCTGATGCGCTTAAGGCTGCATGCTCCTTGAATAATCAAGAGGCGTGCAATGAATTGCTAAGTTTTTCATCAAACTCAAAGTAAATACATGAAAAGAGCTTGCGGTAATGGTAGCCAGGCTGAAAAATTTGATTGCTCCAACCTATTTGGAAGAATTATTGGCCATCAAAACCTAAGATGCATGAACGCCCTATTCGGAATGCAACGGTTCTAATGTTAATGGAAAGTCCATGAATTTCAACATTACAAACTCTAATCGAAAAAAGATCCGGTACCTCAAAACTATAGACTATCGCGCCAAGCGAAGCCCGAGGCGTTGGGATTGGGAGAAATCTCATGAAATTCGCTATTGTTACCCAGTGGGTGAGAGCTGAGTTTGGCTCAAGTCCC
>JASFEQ010000007.1:0-30487 GCA_050124735.1 Desulfobacteraceae bacterium
TAACATCTTGGAGAGGGTGAAATTAAAGTGGGAGAGTAGAGAACGCGTAAGTTACGGAATGAGGGAATAACTTCTCTGGGACGATGCTTGAAAACTGCGCAAGACTGTCACTCCCGCCCCGCATCGGGTGCGGGATAAACTCCGGCGGGAGTCCATAAGGAGCTGAACCAACTGGATTCCTGCTCCCCGCTTTCGCGGGGACAAGCTTCGCAGGAATGACACTATAAGGCCCTCGAAACCTTTTAAAGCAAGCCTTTAGGTGGATATGAAAGTACTTTCAAAATACCTGGCCATGGAGTTTCTCAAACTCCTATGTCTTTGTCAGATCATTTTCCTATCCATATATCTCATTATAGACTTCGTCCAAAAGATAGATAACTTTATCGAGGCACAAGCGTCACTGGGTATTATGTTGGCGTATTTTGTTTACAAAACGCCTCTTATATTCATACAGATGCTGCCCCCGGCCACTCTCATCTCTGTCATCATCCTTTTCTCATTATTAAAAAAAAGGAACGAACTCACAGCCATGAAGGCCTGCGGCCTCAATATTTTCAGGGTTGTCCAACCCGTTGTTGTAACTGGCGTAATGATAAGTGTTTCCCTCTTTCTCTTTTCTGAAATCGTGGTTCCCTACTCAAGTTCAAAATTCAATGAGATATGGGAGGTTGAGGTGGAGAAACGGGATCCCACCCAATTCTACGGCATGAATCAAATATGGTATAAGGGAGCTGGAACGATATACTGGATGCGACGTTTTGATTATCCCAATCGGACTATGGAGCGACCCACCTTGTATTTCTTTGACGACTCTTTTCGCCTCGTTGAAAGGATAGATGGACAAAGGGCAATCTGGGAGGAGGGCAAATGGAAGATCGAAGAGGGGATAATCCAAAGGGCGACCGATGAGGGGATTTACCGACCCACCAAATTCACCGACCTTTATCTTGTATTGGAAGCGACACCGGAGAGCTTTACAAAAAGGGAAAGAGATCCGGAAGAAATGAGTTACTGGCAATTGAAGCGGTATGCCAAAAGGGTACTCACAGAAGGCTATGACAATACCAGGTACCTGGTGGATATGAACTTCAAGATAGCCTTTCCCTTTATTATTCTCATCATGGTGCTCATGGGAACGCCTATTTCCCTAAGGGTGGAAAAGGGGGGCGTCGCTTTCGCCATCTTCATAGGGATAGGTATATGCTTCCTCTATTTGGTCACGCTGGGTTTTACAAGGTCGCTGGGTCTTTCAGGGATCTTACCACCCACCCTATCGGCCTGGCTGGGCAATCTAATTTTTTTGTTTCTTAGTATCTACCTGATGATGAAAGTTGCGAGATAGAATTTATTTTGAAGTCAAAAACCTGGTCCTCTGGGCCCAAGTTTTTTATTGGTTCCAATGACAGCATCTCAACCTATAAGAATACTCAGAATCATCGCCCGTCTCAACATTGGGGGGCCCGCTATCCAGGCCATATCCCTCAGCGATCACCTCTCCAGAGATAGCTATAGAACTCTCCTTATAAGTGGAAAGGTGGATCCCCATGAGGGTGACATGGCCTATTTTGCCAAGGAGAAAGGTGTACAGCCAGTTATCCTCCCCAAAATGGGTAGGGAAATCACTCTTCTCGGAGACATGAAATCCCTAAAAGAGCTGAGGAAGATCATTAAGCAATTTAAGCCCCACATTATTCATACACACACCGCCAAGGCAGGCACCCTTGGTCGTTTGGCGGGTATTAGTTTCAACCTAATCCGTAGATCAAACGTGAAGATCAGGCTGGTTCATACCTTTCACGGCCACATATTCCACAGTTATTTTGGATCTCTTAGGACGCGTCTTTTTATTCAGATAGAGAGGTTTCTTTCAAGATTCACAGATAGGATTATTGTGATCAGTCCCCTACAGCAGCATGATATGTGCTGGAGATATAGGATCGCGCCAACTGAGAAGGTGAGGATAATACCGCTGGGATTTGATCTATCAGATTTTGAAGGCAGGGAAAATCATAGGAAACAGATCAGAGAAAGATATATGCTCCAAGACGACCAAAGAGTCTCGTTGGTGGGAATCATCGGAAGATTGACCGACGTGAAAAATCATCGCGTTTTGTTAGAAGCCGCTAAGTGCTTAAAGGCCATGGGAAAGAGTGAACGTTTCAAGTTCCTAGTCGTCGGTGACGGAGAACTCCGGCAAGATCTGATCACATATGCCAGGGAGCTTGGCATTCAGAACTCAGTCATTTTCGCGGGCTGGCAAAAGGACATGCCTTCAATCTACGAAGCCCTGGATATCGTTGCCTTAACTTCACTGAATGAGGGAACACCAGTAAGCCTGATCGAAGCGATGGCTAGTGCAAGGCCAGTGGTAGCCACTAATGTGGGGGGGGTCCGTGACTTGATGGGATTCATTGACGAAGAGAGCAAAGATGGTTATACACTGGCCCAACACGGTATCCTTGTCCCCTCAGGAGACGGAGAGGTGGTGGCCAGGGCCCTCTCCTTTCTTGATGAGAACAGGAAAGCCTCTAAAGAAATGGCTGAACGGGGGAGGGAATTTGTGCTTAATCATTATTCCGTGGAAAGACTGGTAAAAGACATTAAGTCGCTGTATAAAGAGATCTTGACTAGTTAGGCCAATGAATTAGCCATTCGCATGGATCAAAAATGTGGGGGAACGATGATTGAGAAGTAACAAGTGACCCCAGTGAAATAGGCGCTAGGGGCGCATTTCACCCCCGTTGAATGGTCCCGATTTATCGGGAATTCAACAGGGCAAGCGGGGCAAGCAAGTAACGAGTAACGAGTTAATAGCATGTGATGACAGACATGGAAGTCTTATCCATATATTACTATGTAGCCTTCATTGCGGGAGGTTTTCTGCTTTCCCTGATTTTGACACCGTTTGTCAAGAGGTTGGCTTTGGCCACGGGGCAGGTGGCCGTGCCCAAAGATACCCGGTGGCATAAAAAGGAAACCCCCCTCCTGGGAGGCGTAAGTATATTCTTCTCTTACATGATCGTCTGGGTTTTGGGTGGCCGTCTCGTGGATTTTCCCACCTTTTCATTGCCTTTTCTCCCCATGTTGCTATGTGCAACGGGAATTTTCTGTTTGGGCTTGGCAGATGACATTTTCAACATGGATCCACAACATAAATTGGCTGGTCAGATTATCATAACCTGCATACTGGTCTTCTTTGGTTTGAGACTGGAGTGGACCGATTCAAAAACAATCAACGTATTCCTTTCGATTATCTGGATAGTGGGGATCACCAATGCCTTCAACCTACTAGACAATATGGACGGATTATCGGCCGGTATCGCCGGTATTGCATGCCTTTTCTTTTTCTTAATTCATTACTTGAGCCCTCAAATGAGTTCCTTGGCCGGCCCTATCTTAATTATGAGTGCCATATACCTGGGAGCAATCTCGGGTTTCCTAATATACAATTTCAATCCTGCCTCCATATTCATGGGTGATGCGGGGAGCCTTTTCATCGGTTTTCTTCTGGGTTGCATGACCGCCATCAGTAATCCGGCTAAGCCTGTCAGTGGAACCACCGGTTACTTGCTTTCCGTTATTGCCATCCCGATTCTCATCGTATTTATTCCCATTCTGGATACGGGATTCGTAAGCGTGATGAGGAAACTTTTCAATCGTTCCATATCCCAAGGGGGGCGGGACCATTCATCTCACCGCATGGTGGCTATTGGGTTTTCAGAGAGAAAGGCCGTTTTGATCCTCTATGGGTTCTCGGTTATATCAGGTGTAATCGCCCTGGCCATTGGGCGCTTTGGTACTGGCACCAGCCTGGTGGTTATGGTCTTTTATCTCCTCCTCGTCCTCTTTTTCTGGATCCATCTGGCCAAGGTGAAGGTGTATCCCGAGGAGTCCATCCTGAACCAGACCGATCGGGGCGGCATCACGCCGATCCTGATCGAGGTTACCTACAGGAGGAGGCTGTTTGAAGTACTACTCGATTTGGTCTTGATCACGATAGCCTATTACACAGCTTATCTCCTGCGTTTTGAAGGGGATTTGGGGAGGAATTTTGATTTCTTCTTGAAATCCTTACCCATCATGATTGCCTGTCAGATTTTTTGGTTTTACATCATGGGCATCTATCGTGGCGTTTGGGAGAGCACGAGCCTCAGAGATCTGAACGATTATGTCAAGGCCATCACGGGGGGGAGCGTGATGGCCATGCTCATTTTTCTTTTCGCCTATCGCTTTTATAGCTTTTCCAGGGCAGTTTTTCTCATCTACTGGGTGCTTATGCTTCTCCTTTTGTCGCTTTCCAGGCTCTCCTTCCGTCTGCTCGAGGAGGGGATCACGAAAAGGAAGCAAGGAGGCAAGCCCACCCTCATCTATGGGGCCGGGATGGGTGGACAGATGGCCATGAGAGAGGTTGAGACGAATCGAGATCTGGGCTTGGCGCTTGTGGGTTTCATTGACGATAATCCGCGGAAACAGAAAGGAAAAATTATGGGTTACCCCGTCTTTGGGGGACAAAAGGGGCTTGATAGGATTATCAAAAAGCACAATATCCAGGAGATCATTATTTCCTTTAAACTGAACGGGGAAGAGAGAAGGAAAGAGGTAAAAAATCTTTGCCGGAAATTGGGCGTGGAGGTCGAGGTCAAACAGATGAGACTAGTGATAGGCTAGTGAAACTTCGCTAGCGCTCAAAGTGATTCATTCTATATTTCTGAACGCGCATTAGTGAGTCGATCATTTTTGGGGTACCGAAAAGCAACGGGGCCGGCGAATGACTTCGCCGGCCCTATTTTTTCATCTTCTTTTTTTATAGGGGACTGAAGTTTTTTATATCGGTGATGGCCCCGACCCTTTCCTTTTTCGGCTTAAGGATCGCCTTGACTCTCATACCGATATGGACCTGGTCAGGTTTTACGCCACCCAGGTAATGAACCACACCGCCATCGGTTCCGTCCAGTCGCACCATGGCCATGATCATAGGCTTCTTTTTCGCGGAGCCATCAAGGTTCTTGTACAGCACCGTATAGGTGTGGACGGACCCGGTCGGCTCCACTTTCACATAACTATCTTCCAGCCTGTCAAAGCATTTTTCGCAATAGGTCCGGGGAGGAACATAGGTGATGTCACATTTCTCACACCGGGCTCCGAGAAAGGCGCCGCTGTCTTTGAGGCTTCTAAAGTAAGCTTCACCAGCCCTGCCATACGTATAGACATACTCGAGTGGAATCTCTCCCGTCCAGTACCCCACATCGGTCGTATTTTGCAAGCGTTCTGTGTGTCCCATGCTATTCACCCCCCTTCTATTTAATGACTTTGAAATACTTGATGTCGGTTATGGCTCCGATTCTCTCTTCGGCCTTTTTCCACACCGCCTTGACCTTCATGCCGATCTTAAGGTCATAGGGTTCGATCTCATCAATGAGGTGGAGAATTCCCTGGTCCCTTCCCGCACCGTCAAGTTCGATCACGGCCGGGGTGTGGTACCTTTGACCCTTTTTCACGCGACTCGCGTCCCAATTTATATGACTCACGACGCATGTGAGGATCGTGCCCGTGTCTTTCACATAGGTCCACTCATCTGTAGGCTTCCAGCAGGTTTCACAAAAGAGTCTGGGTGGGACAAGCACACGCTTGCACCCGCGGCACTGCTTCCCGATGATTTTCCCATTCTTCAGTTCCGCCAGATACCTTCCTATGGCCACGCCGTTATCCCAGGCATATTTTAGATTGGGGACGTCGTGTAAGGAAAGCACCTTGCCCTGTTTAATATCTTTCAGACTTATTTTTGTCGCTGTTTTCTCAATAGCTCTTGCATCTAACATGGCTTTCTACCTCCTTCCAGCCCTTAAGATCTCATCACCACAACGGTTCCCACCTGCATAAGGTCGCCCCAGGCCTGTGCTAAACCACATGTGGGTTTGCCAGGGACCTGTCGTGCGCCAGCCTCTTCTCTCAACTGCAGGAATATCTCAATAATCTTCATGATACCAGAGGCAGCGATGGGATTGCCCACTCCGAGGAGTCCGCCGGATGGGCAGCAAGGCAGATTGCCATCCCTCTGGGTCACACCGTCTAAGAGCATCTTTACGGATTCACCCCTTTTACAGAGCTGCAAGCCCTCGATGTGGTGGAGTTCTTTATAAGTAAAGGGATCATAAGGCTCGGCCACATGAATTTCTTTGCTGGGTTCCTTTATGCCTGCCATCTCATAGGCATTGCGGGCCGCCACCTCCACATAGTCTGGGTAGTAAAGGTCTCGATTACACCAGTAAGCCGAGTCCAGGCAGTAGCCGATCCCGTCTATCCAGACGGGCTTTTCCGTCACCCTCCGGGCCACGTTCTCGGAGGCAAGGATGATGGCTGAGGCCCCGTCACTGGTAGGGCTGATATCCAGCCGGTTGACCGGATAGGCCATCATCTCTGAATCCAAGACATCCTTAACGGTGATCTCCGCGCCCAGTTGTGCTGAAGGATGATCCAAGGCATTTCGTTTATTCTTCACCGCCACCTGGGCTATTTCTTCCTTCGTGTATCCATGTCTGTGCATGAATCGATGCATTTCAATGGCAAAAATCCATATCAAGGTGGGGTAAAGGGGTTGCTCTGTCGTATGATCAAAAATGGTCAAAAAGGCTCCCGCAGGATGGGGAAAGGCAGAAGACATCTTTTCTTCTGCAATCACCAAACAGGTATCAAACATGCCAGAGGCCACGTGGAACCAGCCGTGAATAGGGGACATCACCCCGGTTCCTCCGCCCACATAGTGTCTCATAAAAGGCTTCTGAAATGCTCCAGCCCCATCCGTTAGGTACTCCCCATTCATGTGAACCCCATCAAAGGCGTCAGGGGCCGTGCCCAAAGCCACACAATCAATATCCTGTAGCGTCATATCACAGGAATCCAACGCCATTTTTGTGGCCTCGTAAGCCAGTTCTTTAGGCGTTTCCTGGGCATAGCGGTAGAACTTGGTAATCCCTGCACCAACGATAGCAACTTTTCTCAATCCCATGATTCTCACCTCCTCCCTTTAGTTGCTCAGTATGGCGACAGCGCCTGTGGTTGTGGGTAAGCCCCGCCAGCTCATGGCCAGACCGGTTGTCACATCCGGAATCTGATTTTGGCCAGCTTCTCCTCTTAACTGTAAGACCACATCGAGCACCTTTTGTCCGCCGGTACATTCAAAAAGACATCCCACACCAAGGCAACCCCCCGATGGGTTAACAGGAAGGTCTCCAGAAATCTCTGTGACACCGTCCATGGTCAATGGGCCAGCTTCCCCTGGACTACATAGCCTCAGGGCCTCCAGATGCTGGAGCTCTTTGTAAGAAAACTCATCACTGACCTCAGCAAAATCTACCTCAGATCGGGGTGATCGGATGCCAGCCATCTTGTAAGCCATATCCCCTGCCAATTCCGCATACACGGCCTTTCCCCAATCGCGCGTCTCCAGCCCAGGGGTATCAGAAGTCCAACCTATCCCTCTCACCCAAATAGGTGTGTTACTCAATGCCAGAGCGGTTTCTGCCGTGGCCATGACAATCACCACCGCCCCATCTGAATAGGGGCTGATGTCCAGCTCGGACAGGGGATAGGAGACCATGGGAGATTCCATGACATAGTCCAAGGTCAAATCGCAGCCGTGACCAGCCAAGGGATTGAACATGGCGTTGCGCTTGTTTTTCACCACCACTTGAGCGCACTGCTCACGAAAAGTCCCTGTCTCGTAAAAGTAGCGGTTCATTTCCATGCCAGCGATGTAGTCGGAATGCTCCTTCAATGGGCGGTTGTAGATGGGATCCAGGGCAAAATCCGTTAAGTATGTCTTGGTGATCATATTGGAGGCCTTGCTCAAACCCTGGACAGCCACCAAATCGTATAGGCCGGATCTAAGCATCATCACGCCAGAAGCCATAGACTGGATGAAATCCCCTGGCACTGTATATATAGGCCTCAATACAGCGCCCACTTGGTCTGGGGCGTATTCATCCGCGATGCTGTATCCCTCACAAAAGTCCTCGGATGTGGCTACAAAGGCGCCAATCTCTTTCGGCTCCACACCGGCGTCCATGTAAGCCTTTTTGGCGGCTTCATAAGTCAATTCGCGGAACGAGAGGTCAGGCGTCGTTGCCCGAAATCCCGTGGTGCCAATACCTATAACGGCAATTTCTTTGGTCATAGACATCCACCTCCTTTAAGGCTAAGATTGTTCATGCGTTTAAAAAACAGTCAGTTATTCAAGAACCTAAAGAATGGTTATGGGAGGAATACCGGCCTAGGAAAACGAAATATTTTAATAGTAGGATATTTTCCATAAGTCAATACAATGTGTTATAAATCTCACAACCAGTTTCCAATTTGCAATTGACAATTTATCTCCTCCTGCCTATAGATATCAGTTCAGAACGCCACGCCTTGGCTTTTTGATGTGGTTCAGCGTTGTGACAGCCGTAAGGAGCCATTATGGACTTTAGCCTTTCCATGGAACAAGAAATTCTGCGGAACTCGGTCCGCCAGTTTGCCGAAAAAGAGATCAAACCCGTGGCAAGGGAGCTGGATGAAAAGGAGGTGTTCTCCTATGAGACCATGGAAAAGATGGCAGGTCTGGGTCTTTTCGGCATGTTTGTTTCCGAGGAATATGGCGGTCAGGGCATGGATTATGTCTCCTATATCATCGCCACCGAAGAGATTGCAAGGGTGGACGGCTCCCATGCGGCAACCATCGCGGCAGCTAACTCCCTCGGCATAGGTCCCCTTTATTACTTTGGCGATGAGGAAAAGAAGCAGAAATATCTCCCTAAGCTCTGCTCTGGTGAGACCCTCTGGGGCTTTGGTCTGACCGAGCCCAACGCGGGCTCAGATGCAGGAAACACGCAGACAACGGCGGCTCTGGAGGGTAGTGAGTGGATTGTAAACGGGAGCAAGATCTTTATTACCAATGCCTCAACCAAAATTACCGCAGGTGTGACAGCCCTATGCCGAAGCGGTACCCGCGAAGATGGCCGTCCAGAGCTCTCCTGTATTCTTGTGGAATCGGGGACAAAGGGATTTGAGGCCCGTGAGATGCACGGAAAGCTAATGTGGCGCGCATCCAATACCAGTGAGCTATATTTTGACGACTGCCGTGTTCCCGAGGAGAACACACTAGGGCCGAGGGGAAACGGTTTTCATCAGATGATGCAGACTCTGGACGGAGGCCGTCTTTCCATTGGCGCTATGGGCCTGGGCGGGGCTCAGGGCTGCTTTGAATTGGCCATGAAATACAGCAAAGAGAGGGTACAGTTTGGCCAACCCATAGCTAATTTTCAAGTGAATGCATTTAAGCTGGCTGACATGGCCCTCGAGATCGAGTGTGCTCGTCTCCTGCTCTATAAGGCCTGCTGGTTGCGGGACAACGACAAGCCATTTGCGAAGGAGGCAGCGATGGCAAAGCTCCATTGTTCTGAAGTAATGTACCGCTGTGCCAATCATGCGGTCCAGCTCCATGGTGGCTATGGACTGATGAAGGAGTATGACGTGGAAAGATTCTACCGGGACCAGAAACTCCTAGAGATAGGGGAGGGGACCTCCGAAGTCCAGAGGATTGTTATCTCTAGGTTGATAGGGGCCCTGTAAAAAAGGAAGTGAGCTAAAGTGAGCTAAAATGCCTAAAGTGTCTAAAGTTGAGGAAAGGGATCAGGGTAGAGCCCTTCCTTGAATCATTATTTCAGGCACTTTAGTCTGTGGGCACTTTAGTTCACTCTAGGCTTTTCAGTTAACTGTGACCTTGTCATGTTAAACCGTATCTTAGGCAAAGAAATTGCCGCTTATGTCAGGGCTCATCGTGGCTTAATCGTCATCTCCGTCTTTCTTACCGCTATCTCTGCGTTATTTGTTGTCGTCCCTGCCTACCTTCTTCAGCCCTTTGTGGATGAGGGGATGAAGACCGGGTCTGATCCGGCCACCTGGAAGATACCCTGGATAGTCTTCGACTTCAGTTCTGGCTTCTCGTGGCATCGTACAGAGCTGGTTCTGGTTGAGGGCATCTCCCCGAACCACCTCCTGATTCTCCTCACCTTTGTGGCCTTTTTGTCCGTTCTCTTTAAATCAATCACCTTATACTTCAGCCAAATCGCAGCAGCCGCCTTCTCAAATAGGGCCATCATGTCCCTGCGCATAGGTCTATTCGATAAATTCATGTCCCTTCCCCTTGGTTTTTACCAGAAGCGAAAGGCCGGGGAGCTCATCTCAAGGGCCACGGCAGACCTCACTGTTATGCAGGAACGTATCGGAAACATCCTCATTGGTCTGGTTCAACATCCACTTACCGCTCTCGTCTTCCTCATATATCTTCTCATCATGAATTACAGGCTCACCCTGCTCGTCTTTTTTGTGGGTCCGGTGATCATCGGGCTCGTAAGACTTCTCGGGAGAAAGGTAAAGAAGCATTCCACCAGGGTTCAAGACGCCATTTCCGAAGTTACGGCATCCTACCAGGAGTCCCTTGTCTGTCTCAAGGTGGTTCAAGGATTCTGCATGGATGAAGTGGAGTCTGGTAGATTTCGTGAGCTGGCGGATCGGCTCTATAAGAAAGTCATGCATTGGAATCGATGGTTTTTGGCAGTGGGCCCTATGATGGATACTACGGTATTTCTTGTATTGCCCGGAGTCCTTATTGTGGGAAAAGTCTATTTTCAGCACTCACTTGGTGAGCTCATCTCCATGCTCTATGCCTTTTCCAGGGTCTATGCGCCCATCAAAGGTCTGGCGAGAGTGAATACCGAGCTTCGCACCCTTCAAGGAGCCACGGAACGAGTCTTCGGTATAATGAAGACCATTCCTGCCATACAGGACCAGCCCGGGGCTAAGATTCTCCCAAGACATGAGGAATCCATAGAATTCAAAGATGTGAATTTTTCCTATGAGCCGGGTGTACCCGTTCTCCAGGACGTCTCCTTAAGAATTGAGAAGGGAGAGATGGTCGCCTTTGTGGGTTCCACCGGGGCGGGGAAAAGTACGCTATTGGATCTCGTTCCCCGTTTCTATGACGTGACTGAGGGCAGCATCGCCATTGACGGAACAGACATCCGCGAGGTGACGATTGCTTCTCTGCGCAGGCAGATAAGTGTTGTCAGTCAGGAGATCCTCCTCTTCCACGATACGATCGCCAATAACATAAGATACGGTCATCCAGGAAAGGGCATGGAAGAGGTGATTGAGGCGGCAAGGGTGGCCCATGCGCATGATTTTGTCCTGGAGCAGCCTCAGGAGTATAGCACCATCGTTGGGGATCGAGGGACCCTCCTGTCCGGGGGACAAAAGCAACGCATCGCGATCGCGAGGGCTATCCTGACCGACCCCTCAATCCTTATACTTGATGAGGCGGCTTCAGCCCTGGATGCAGAAAGTGAGAAGTTGATTCAAGTGGCTATCGAGAGACTGAGGGGAGGACTGACCATCCTGGTGGTGGCCCACCGCCTCAGTACAGTCATGAAAGCAGATCGAATCTATGTGCTAGAGGAAGGGAGAATCGTAGAATTTGGGACTCGGGATGCGTTGATGGCGCTCAATGGACGTTTCCGGCAGTTACATGACATGCAATTTAGACAATGATCGTTTTCGATTTGGAAACGGCCCTTTTTCCCAATCTCCGCGTCAATCTGCGGGGTTTGCTTGTGCGGCATACTCAAGGTATGCCTCCGCGCAATCCCTTGATTTCCTTGACCTTGGAAAAAATTGCTCGTTTTTAAATCGAAAACATGGCATTGCCACCGAACTTTCTTTAGGTAGATAGTGGATGATGCCCGTCCATTTTTTTAATTAGCGACAATCGTTACGTTTCATTTGTCGTTGCGAGCCCTCGAATCTTTTGAGGGCGAAGCAACCTGGCGCGAGCCGAGGATCACTTTGGCCCAGAAATAGAGCGCTCGGAACAGGTTTTGGAACCCTTGGCCCGGATCCGATCCATTTGGATGTGATGATAAACAAGGCACGCGCGTACGCCGTTCATTTGTTCAAGGACTGGGTGATTTCTTTCAGAGTAAGGCCATGAATCAGGATGGTTTTCAGCCTGGAGCTCTTTCCTGAAATGATCTCAATCCTTCCCTTGCCGATTCCGAGCTTTTTGGCGAGGAATTCGATGAGGGCTTTGTTCGCTTTTCCTTCCACAGGAGGCAAAGTCAACTTCACCTTGAAGAGGTCTCTCTCTTTACCTATTATTTGGTTTCTTGAGGATCTGGGGAGAACCTTGACTTTGATATGGCTTTGTAAGTTAATGCTCGTTGGCTTTTGGCTCATTCGGTGTGTCCCTCCAAAGGAAGACCTGGATATCACAAGAAAAGGAATGGGACATCGGCGTTGGATCTGGCTTGATTTCTGTGGCGGGTCGTAGAAGCGGGGTGCTTGCGGGCGTGGATCTCTAAGGAGAGAATCTTCGTGTATTTCTTTAAGGGTATCATAGACATCGTCATAGTGGCCTTAATTCTCAGGCTGCTAATTAGGCCGAGAGAGGCATTCTTCAACCCCATCTATGGGCTTATCTACCGCATCACAAATCCGCTTCTGGTCCCAGCAGCATACATTACCCGGGACTCCACCATTGGGACTATTCTGACCATTCTGGCTCTGGTGGTATTGAGAGGAGGGGTCTATATCGCTCTGCAACCCATGTCATTCTTGTCTGGCATCGGACTCAGCTTCTTGAGCCTGGTTCAACTGCTTTTTCAGGCCTATATGGTCATGTGGGTTGTCTCTCTGTTAACAGAGAGAAGTTTCGGGTCCTCCTTTCTTCTATTGATCGATCGGGCCTTCAGTCCTCTTTATGGGGTTCTAAATTCTCTCGGAATCCCAAGAGGAAGATTCCGTTTGTTCGTTTTCCTTTTCCTGCTGATCCTCTATGCCCTTCTGATTACCCTCATTGGCTTTGCCGTGATTCCAAAGGCGGTGCTTTCCCCTGTATCGTTTCTCTATGGGATAGGCAAAGGGTTGATGCTCGTCGTAGGCCTTTTCCCAGGCTTTTTTTCTATCCTCATTATCATTGGTGCCCTACTTTCCTGGGTCAGCCCCGACCCATCCAATCCTGTTGTTCAAGCCATTTACGGAATCAATGAACCTTTACTGAGGCCCTTCCGTCGATTTGTCCCCCTCCTAGGGGGACTGGATCTCTCACCTATCTTTGCCCTCCTCTGTTTTCAGATCCTTGGACGGGTCGCTCAACAGATCATCGCTCGCTTCATGGGGATAATTTAGCTTTTTTGCCGGCGATTTGTGTCGAAGCCTCTGGCGAAGGCGAAAAAATATGTCAGAGCAGGCCATAAGCCGGGTTCTGTTCTCCCGAGCGGTCACCCGCGCGGGGGCAATGACCATTCATCTAGTCTCGACGTTACCATCGAGATCAAGCGACCTACCCGGGAACTCGGGCGGACCACCCTCAAACGTTCCCCTATTTGGTCTTGCTCCAGGTGGGGTTTGCCAAGCTCCCGTCGTCACCGACGGGACTGGTGAGCTCTTACCTCACCCTTTCACCCTTACCCTACCCCATATGCAGGATATGGGATAGGGCGGTTTCCTTTCTGTGGCACTTTCCTGCCCGTCACCGGGACTGGGTGTTACCCAGCACCCCGTCCTGCGGAGCCCGGACTTTCCTCTCCCTTGCAAAAAAGCAAAGCAGCGGTCATTTGTCCTGCTCTGACACGCTCTCATTCTAATTCTTCAAGCGTCATTTGTCATGGATCATTTGACATTTGTTGAAATTTCTTGGGCTTAACGATGTTTTTCGGGAGTGATGACGCCGGTGAAGCTCCCCGCGCGGAGGAGACTGTGTCACAATTGGACAAAGCTGTCATTCCGGGCGAGCCCAACCCCGTATCGAGTACGGGGCAGGCTTGTGGGGCGAGACCCGTGGTTCGACAGGCCGTTCGGCAGGCTCACGGTCCTGAGCAGAGTCGAAGGACTCACCATCCTGAGCGAAGTCGAAGGGGAATCCAGGAAAGTGGGGAGAAAATCAGATTATTCTGGATCTCCCGCCGACTTCGGCGGGAGATGACAAATAGGGACACAACCTCAAGCCGCGGGGCATCCGTGCAAGGCGAGTGAAATAGGCGCCACAAAGTGGCCTCTTTCTTTCTGAGTAAACGACGAGATTGCCGCGTCGTCCCGCCTCGGCGGGACTCCTCGCAATGACAGGTGGATAAGTTTTCAAAAGTCGCTTTTGCTGAATCAGCCTCTATTCAAAGCCTTTTGGAAATGCTCGTCTTCAGCCCAATAAATGATTCGATTGCAATTGGTGCATGTCATCAAGGAGTCGCCTCTAATCAATTCATTGAATGTCTGTGGGGGAATATTCATATGGCAGATCTGACACACACCTCCAAGAACGGGACTGATGGCCTGCCCTGCTTTGTGGTCTCTGAGGTAAAGGTATTTTCTTAACAGATCCTGGTCAATCGCGTGGGTGAATGTGTCCCTTTTTGCATTGAGAATCTTAAGTTCTTCATCTAAGGCTTCCATTTCCCTTTCGATCTCTTCTTTGTCCCCTTCAAACGCCTTTCTTAATTCTGCCTCCTTCTCCTTGTTCTCACTGCATATCTCCTCCAACTCCTCCAACTCCTCCATGACTTGTATCGCCTTATCCTCTGTCTGAAATTTCACGTGCTTCAGATCCTCAATTTCCTTCAGGGCCGCTTTATATTCCTTGTTTGATTTTATTAGGGAGAGTTTTATGTTGCTCTTTTCAACCTTCTCTTCCAATTCTTGGATTTCTTGATCAATTTTGCGACCATCCTTTTTAAGCAGATTGAGTCGATCCTGTTTTTCCTGGAATTTCCTCGCAAGGGCATCCAGGTCCTCTGCCAGTTTTTTGACTCTCAATGGCCCTTCATTTCTTTTGTTCATGATTTCCCTGATCTTGTTATCACAATCCTGAAGAACGATGAGATCGCCAATTTTATCTTTCAATGCACTCCCCTCTCACTTAAAGTCAGTACCACCCATAGAGTTGTTGGTGTTTGGAAGGCCTATTCATATCTTGTGGGGCCTTTCTCATCCTTGTAGACCTCCACAAGAACTTCCATATTCCGTTTTATGAAGGCATTCTTTAGACGGTCCCCGAAAGGCCCGAGAGCCGCTTTTTCCGTGTAAAAATGCCCCGCATCCACTAAAGCCAATCCTAAGCTTTCTGCCTCGAGTGCCTCATGGTGACGGACATCTCCGGTGATAAGCAGGTCAGCCCCCTTTTTTGAGGCCAGGGAAACCATTGCGCCGCCTGCGCCTCCAACCAGAGCGACTCGACCGATTCTCCTGTTTTTTTGCCCAACCACCTTTACCCTCTCCGCGCCAAGGACCTCTTTAACCTTCTTTGTCATTTGGGTGAGTTTTAGCGGACCCGGCAAGGTGCCTATTCTTCCCAGGCCTGCACCATCAATGCCTACATCATTTCTATTTTCAAGCACTTCCACGCCTTGAAGACCAAAGAGATCAGCCAAAATATCATTAATGCCGCCCTGTACCACATCCAGATTGGTATGTGCTGAAACAATGGAAATCCCTTTATCGAGAGCCTCTGAGATCACATCGCCGGGATAGATTTGCTGATCGACGCTTGAGAGGGGTCTAAAGATCAGGTTGTGATGTGTAAGTAGTAGTTGGGCGTTCCTTTTAGAGGCCTTTCTCACCGCTTTCAGGGTGGGGTTGAGGGAGATGAAGATCTTCTCAATCTCCTGAGAAAGATGCCCAACTTGCAGACCAGGATTATCCCACTCTTCTGCAGCACGAGATGGGGCTATCTCTTCCAAGACTTCTAGGATGGCTTTAAGTTTGGGCACCATGTATTTATTTTGAAGTCAAAAACCTATTCCTTTGGCCAGTTCAGAAATTCTTGGCTTTGCCGATATAATGCGTTTTAAGTAATCTAAAGTTAAGAGTGAACTAAAGTGACCTGCCCGCCAATGCCTAACCGGCGCAAAGTAGTTCGCTCCAGTTAGGTAATCAGAACTGGCCAAAAAGACCATATTACACATAAATGCCTATGGCAGGCGGGGCTAAAGTTGAGGTGCTCGCCTTTGGCGAGGTCGATTTTGAAACGGACAAAAATCTCATTCACTTTAGGCACTCTAAAGGCGATAGCGTCTCTGGGCCGGGGTTCTTTACTCTACCCATAGTCCGTAGCAAACCTGCTACCCATTGCAGGCGACAGACAAGTTAAACTCTCTAAAAAAAGGAAAGGGCGCACTATTTAATAGTGCGCCCTTTGGTGGCCTGAAGGGTCTTGTTCAAAATAGGGCTTTATCAAAGGATTTCCTAAGCGCATGGCAAACTATAGTAACTGGCCAAGCTTTGCCTCAAATCGACAAGGTGTAGGAGAATTCAGCACATTTTTTGAGGTGAACAGATTCTGGATACCAGATAGACTGAGAAAGAATTCCTTTAATCCAGTATCTAGGAACCAGTATCCAGCATCGCGCGTTAACTCATAGGAACCATTTCGTGTTCCAAAAACTTGGCACAAATTCTAAGATTTTCGCTTACAAAGACATCTGGTGGGCCCACCTGGGTTCGAACCAGGGACCTACCGGTTATGAGCCGGTGGCTCTTCCAGCTGAGCTATGGGCCCCAAAACTATTCCACCAATTTAGTGTTTACACATTGGAGATAGTATGGGGATTTGTCAAGAGAAATTAGCCCCCTGAAAGAATCTCTAGGTTTCAATAAAACTTTTTAACTTCTTGCTTCTACTTGGGTGCCTCAATTTTCTCAGGGCCTTTGCCTCGATCTGTCTGATCCTTTCTCTTGTCACATTAAAATCACGACCCACCTCTTCTAAGGTATGATCAGATTTCTCCCCAATGCCAAATCGCATCCGAAGTACTTTTTCCTCTCTTGGGGTAAGCGTGGTGAGTACCTTCCTCGTCTGTTCACCCAGATTATGATTTACGACTGCCTCGGAAGGTGCCGTGATCTTCTTGTCTTCGATGAAGTCACCAAGATGGCTGTCTTCTTCCTCTCCAATGGGTGTTTCCAAAGAAATGGGTTCTTTTGCAATTTTCAGGACTTTTCTCACCTTCTCCAACGGGAATTCCATCTTCTCTGCGATTTCCTCTGGTGTGGGTTCACGGCCGTGCTCCTGGACCAAGTATCTGGAAGTCCGTATGAGTTTGTTGATGGTTTCAATCATATGGACAGGGATACGAATGGTCCGCGCCTGGTCAGCAATGGCCCTTGTTATGGCTTGTCTTATCCACCAGGTGGCATAGGTGCTGAATTTATACCCACGCTGATATTCAAATTTGTCCACGGCCTTCATTAGGCCAATATTGCCCTCCTGAATAAGATCCAGAAACTGCAGGCCCCTGTTCGTATATTTCTTTGCAATACTCACCACCAACCTCAAATTTGCCTCTATCAATTCCCTCTTGGCAAGTTTGGATTTTTCCAGACTCTCTTCGACTCTCGCTAAAGCTTCTTTCAGTTCCCTTTGGCTCATACTGGTGCGTTCTTTTATGTCTTTGAGGCATTTTTGAGCACTATCAATTGTCACCTTTAGTGCCAATAGTTCACACTTTTTCATCTTAAGAGAGGTTACCACCTGATTATCTTTAGCAGACTTCGGTATTTGGCCGATACATTTCTTCAGATGGGAGATGGGTTTACCCCCGGCCTTCAACATACACGCGGCCATATCTTGGTCTACCTCCTCCACATGGGAGACCACCTCTCTGAGCCTTCCCACCATATAGTCAAGCTGCCTCTTCTCAAAAGTGAACGAGTTGATCAATCCCACTATTTTCTCTCGATTCTTTTCTACCTTGGCGGTCAGCTTCTTTTTCTTGACAGCCGAACACCGAGGCTTTGCGATTTCACGTTGTGCATTACGGCATTGCTCGTATAACGTTTCGATCTCTTCAATGAGATTCAAGATGGACTTCTTCTTTTCACTGAGCTGCACGTGGCTATCTTCATCATCATCCATATCATTGATGACATCCTTGAGTTTAACCTCACTAGCCTGCAATTTTTTACCCAACTCAATGATGTGTTCGATACCCACATGGCATTCCAAAAGGGTATCTAATGCCTCCTTTTCTCCTGCTTCAATCCTCTTGGCTATCTCCACTTCTCCTTCTCTTGTAAGAAGAGAGATGCAACCCATCTCTTTCAAATACATCTTTACGGGGTCAGAGACCCTCGCGCCGGTATCGGAAATTTGTGCTCGGTAGTTTTCTTTTTCCTGGGCCTTTTTCTGTTTTTTCTTGAGCTTCTTGGATTTTTCAATCTCTTCCTTGGACGCCTCATCAATAACCATGATATCCAGTTCTTCAAACATCATCATGAGGTCATCTATATACTCAGAAGAGACCACATCCTCGGGGAGGTCATCATTCAGTTCCTCATAGGTGATATAGCCCTTGTTCTTCCCCGTATTTATTAATTTTTTCAAACTGACCATATCAGAATCGTTAGCCATTTATGCATTACCTCCTGAAAGTTTACATTCAATGACGCCTCTTAAAGAAATCTCCTTTTGCCCAATTTCCCGACCTTGGACAAAATTGAGCCTGTTGTAAAGGTCTCCCATTATAAGAGTGGGTTACCTCTTTTTCTTTTTAATTCCAAAATCCTATTGGAGCGCTCAAGGTCCCCCTCTTGCATGGCTTTGATATTCGACTCTGCCAATTTAATTTTGCGGATCTTGGCTTCGAACTCATCCAAAGCCTGCGCCACCATGTCATTTGGATAGATGGGAGAGGATAGCATGGCCTCCCTGAATCGCTCCCTGGCAGGGTCTCCTGGAAGTTTTTCCAGTATATCTGCGGGTGCCATCTTCCCTTCTCTCCCATGAATTTCAAACAGTGAATCAAATATCCCTCTGACCACAGGATCGGAAAGCAGGACTTTACAATCTAGATCCATTAACCTTTCCACGGTGTGGGGATAATGAATGAACAGATTCAGAAGATGAATATCATCTATATTTTTTACCTTTGAAGCAGACAATCTCTCTCGGAGGTCGCCCTCATTCCCCTTCCAAGAATGATGTTTCTGCCATTTCCCCAGTTCTTCGAGCACGGCAGATTCCGCAACACCCAGCTTTTCCGAGAGGCGTCGCACATACAATGATTGTTGGGAGGTGTTGTTTAGCTCTCCCAAGACAGGAATGATCTCCTTCAGAGCACTGACCTTGCCTTCAACTTCATCCCCTGTTTGAGACAATTTTAAATCAAGATAGTACTCGAACATGGGAAGGGAGGCGTCTAAGAGGGCTAAAAAGCTATTCAGTCCATTTTTATTCACATAGCTGTCAGGATCATTCCCTTCCGGCAGGACCATCACTCTTGAAGAAAGCCCTTCATTCATAAAGGAGGAAAGACTCTTAATAGCGGCAGCCTTGCCAGCCGAATCAGCGTCGAATACAACCACCGCTTCTTTCGCATAACCTTTCAGCCTCCTGACATGCTGCCTGGTCAGGGCCGTTCCGAGTGTGGCAACGGCATGATCAAACCCATGCCTTTTCAATGCTAGCACGTCCGTATATCCTTCAACCACCACGGCACGACCGCTATCTCTGATCGATTTATATGCAACATGCAGGCCGTAAAGTAATTCCCCCTTATGAAAAACGGGCGTTTCGGGCGTATTGACGTATTTAGGGAGTGAATCGTCCAGAACCCTACCCCCAAAGCCGACGATCTGCTGTCTTAAGTTGAGGATGGGGAATATAACTCGACCACGAAAGCGATCATAATACCCGCCGTTTTTTCTGGGAATGAGCAGGCCGGCCTGGGCGGCCTTTTTCAAATCCATTTTTTTTCTTTGGAAAAAACTAGCCAGACCATCCCACTCATCCGGGGCATAACCCAGGCTGAATTCCAGAATGGTCTCTTTGGGAATAGATCGCTTGTCAAAATAGGTTCTGCCGGGCCCCCCTTTCTCAGATCTGGTCAGTATGCCGTGAAAATATTCAGCCGCCACCCCGTTTAATTTAAAAAGCCATTCCTTTACCTCCATTTTCTCTCTCTCAAATGGAGTCAGGGGTTTTTCGGGAAGGGAGACCTGATATCTATCGGCCAAGTCTTTCAGGGCCTGGGGGAAATCGACCTTATGGTAATCCATCCAGAAACTGAAGACATCGCCCCCCTTCTTGCATCCGAAGCAATGAAACATTTGCCTCGAGGGGCTCACGGTAAATGACGGATCCTTTTCCGAATGAAATGGGCAAAGACCCACGTAATTCTGTCCAGCCTTCCTAAGCTGGACAAACTGGCCGATAAGCTCGACAATATCCGCCGCTCTTCTAACCTCTTCCTTGGCAGACTGGTAATCTCCCATAAGACTAAAATAATACCTCAAACCTTCAAATCAACAGCAATGCTTTAGGAGAGGTCCACGACCGTGATGGCCTCGCCTCCGGATTGAGAATCGGCACCTGAGATTCTCTTCACACATGAAAAGCCCTTTAAGTGCTCACGGATGGCTTGCTTTAATCTCCCCGTGCCATATCCGTGAATAATCCTTAATGAGAGTTCGCCCTCAACCCTGGCCCTGTCGACCATTTTATCAATTAAAGGTAGAGCATCCGCCACTCTGTATCCAATCAAGTTGATCTCCCTTGGCTGAGCCCCTGATATGGGATAGGGGATATGCCTGGCGGGGGCATCTTCCACAGGCTCCTCTCGCTCAGAAATCAGTTCCAGATCCTGTAACCTGGCAGAGAGCCTCACGTTCCCTGTCAGTATGGTGGCTTTGGCGTTGGCCATATCAAAGGAGAGGACTGTCCCCACTTGGTCAAATTCTTTGTGGCGAACCCGTTGCCCTATTTCACACCCCCTCAGCTCAACGGATTTTTCCTTTTCCCCTTCAGTGGAGAGACGATTCACCAGGTCTTTGCGGATGCTGTCAAAGTGCTGTTTTATGTGGGCCTGAGAGGGCTTCCCTGTCCTTTTAAATCTATTTATGAGTTGTTTGAACTCCTCCCTGGCTCCTCTAATGAGCTCATCGGCTTCAGATCTTTTTTCTTCAAGTAGAGTTCTCCTATCGGCATCCAGTTTCTTGAGGGCCTGAAAGAGTTTTTCCCCAGCCGCGCGGTACTTATCCTTGAACTGTTCCGCTTCCAGTTTTTCCAGCGTAGTCTCCTGCTTAAGTCGATTGAGTTTATCGATCAGTCGATTTAGGCGGACCTCATCTTGATCCAGGTATCCCTTGGCCTGCTCAAGGATTTTTGGCCCGACTCCGGCATCGTTGGCAATTTCAAAGGCATAACTGGTCCCAGGTGTCCCGTACTGTAAGGAAAAGGTTGGGCGATTGGTGGAAGTGTCGAATTCCACACGCGCATTTTTCGCCCTCTCATGCAGTAGGCCATATGTCTTTAGACGATTCAGATGGGTCGAGACGGCGACAAAAGCGCCCTTCTGGGAAAGCTCATCCAGTACGGCCATGGCCAGAGCGGCCCCCTCATCCGGATCGGTTCCCATGCCCGGTTCGTCAATGATGACCAGACTCTTCTCATCCGCATGCTTCATCATGTGTTTTAGATGGCCTATGTGGGCCGAGAAAGTGCTCAGGCCAGCTTGAATATCCTGATCATCACCGATCTCGGCTATGATGTTTTTGAAAACAGGTAAACAAGTCCCTTCAGCAGCTGGGATATGTAGACCGGCCTGAGCCATTAGGCTCAAAAGGCCCAATGTTTTCAGGGTGACTGTTTTGCCCCCCCTGTTGGGACCCGAAATGATCATTACATTCTGGTCCTTGCCCAGAAGAATGTCCGAGGGAACGGTGGAGTCTTTGTCGACGGCCAGGGCCACAAGGATTGGATTTCTCGCCTGCCTCAGATCCACATCATTCCCATGGCGCAATTCCGGGCTCACGGCTTCCATAACACGGCTCAATTCTGCTCTCGCATGAAGCCCGTCCAATTTTCCCAAGAGGATCTGGGCGTCTTCCAGATCACCAGCCAAGTCTCTGACCCTGGCAGTGAGGGATCTACGTATTCTTAGCTCCTCCTCCTTTTCAAGATGGGCCATTTCTGCCAGTCGATTGTTATCCTGAATGACCTCCATGGGCTCAAAAAAACAGGTGGCCTGCGTCTGAGAATAATCATGGATGATTCCATTCACCCGGCTTTTCAAGTCTGTTCTTAAAGGGATGACATATCTTCCGTCTCGGATAGAGACAAGGGGCTCATCCCCATCAGATGTGAGATTCTTGGATCTTTTTATATTTTCCAGTACTTTTTGAAGTTCCCTTCTCAATCGGGTCTTTTGCCGCCTTAGCCTTTTCAGTTCAGGGCTTGCGG
The DNA here is from genome assembly GCA_050124735.1 of Desulfobacteraceae bacterium. GTDB lineage: Bacteria > Desulfobacterota > DSM-4660 > Desulfatiglandales > HGW-15 > JASFEQ01. The sequence goes on from JASFEQ010000007.1 coordinate 22,262, forward strand.
AATCTTTAATGGCGCCATTAGGGGATATGGCCCTCTTTATTTCTTCCCTCAACCCCTCAAAGACGGGCATTTGTTTCGCGAGATCTTTTAGCCTCGGGCAGAGCGACTGATGAGAAACAATGCGCTTTTTCGATTGTGCGCTCGCCTCTGCAATCCTGAAAACTGACAGGAGCTCTTCAGGTTCAAGGCAAGAACCCTGTGCCTGGGAATGACTCAGAATAGATCCAATGTCGGTGAGTCCCTCCAAGGGAAAAAACCCCTTCAATTGGAGAAGGAGTTTCATCTCTGAGACCAACTTGTGTTCGTTGTCGATAAGTTCTAGATCATCTGAAGGTTCGAGTGATAAGCAATCTGATTTTCCTAACGGACAGGTGGCATAATCGGATAAGATGTTCAATAATCTATAAAACTCAAGAACCCGATATGTATGTTCAATCATACAGGCTAGCTCAAAAGTTTCCTGGCTATTTCATTCACCTCTTTGCCCTGCGCCTTCCCCCCCATTCGAGACATGGCCGCTTTCATGACTGTTCCCAAATCCTTCAATCCGGTGGCTGATGATTCAGAAATAATCTCCTTTAGAATCCCCTCTATATCGGCCTGGGTAAGCTGTTCGGGCAGATATTCATAATAAATTTTGATTTCATCCTCTTCCTTGGCTGCCAGATCCGGGCGATCACCCCCTCTGAATTCCTTGGCCGCTTCTTGTCCCTTTCTGACCAGTGAGGAAATCACACCCTGAATCTCTTTGTCCTCCAGATCCCGCCCTTTTTCCACCTGCTTGTTTTTCATGGCGGTTTTGAGCATTCTCAGACACGAAACACGGGATGTGTCTTTGGCCTTCATGGCCTTTTTCAGGTCTTCTATGATTTTTTGGGAAAGCGACATGTTGAGAGAGGGGACAGGAAATAAGGTCAAACGTATATAATACTATGTTATTTGTAAATGTCAAGCTTAAAAGCCAATTTTTTTAGCTCTTGGTCAATTTTATGGCATCCGCCAAATCCAGTGTGCCTTTGTAAAGGGCCCGTCCAGTGATCATAGCGATCACCCCATACGCCTCAAGACTCAGGATTTTGGCCACATCATCAATGCCAGAAATCCCGCCCGAGGCTATCACAGGTATCTCAACGGTTTGGGCCAACACTTTGGTCGCTTCCACATTGGGTCCGGTACTCATTCCATCCCGGTGGATATCCGTGTAAATAATCGCTGAAATGCCAATGTTTTCAAACCTTTTCGCCATCCCTGCCACTGTCATATCTGTTTCTTCGGTCCAGCCTTCCACGGCCACGCGATCCTTTCTGGCATCAATCCCAAGAATAATTCGACCGGCGAATTCTTTGCAAGCCTGGGTCAAAAATTCCGGATTTTTGTAGGCCACGGTGCCCAAAATAACCTGATGGATCCCCAGCTTGAGGTAGGTCTCAATGGTTTCCACATCTCTAATTCCCCCGCCAAGCTGGACAGGAATGGGGACAGCCGCAGCAATCCCTCTAATGACCTCTTTATTGACCGCCTTGCCCTTTACCGCACCATCCAGATCCACCAAATGGAGCCTCTCTGCGCCTTTTTCATACCATTTCAAAGCCATTTCTTCTGGGACTTCCGAGTAAACGGTCTCTTTTGACATCTCCCCCTGTTGGAGCCTCACACAACGGCCGCCCTTGATATCTATGGCTGGAATAACGACCACGTTCTAATCCTTTTTTTCTCCTTTTACAGCCTCGAGCAGACTGCCCAGCACGCCTTCCAAGCCGATCTCTGCCAACCTCTCTGCGGTCATCCATCGGCCTTGGCTCTTCATGAAGGTGTCCACATCAAGGATATTTCGACTCAGGTGCTGCTGTGTCTTATCAAATCTGCCTTTCCAGAATACCACCCCATGCTGAGGGCCTATGAGATACAAATCAAAGGCCACTGATGCGGCTCTATCAACCGCATAATCGGTCCCTTTACGCTCTCGAAACCGATAAACATAGCCGATAAGCACGGCTTCAGCAGAGAATGCCGCCCCGATTTTTTGGATGATTTCAATCTCGCTCCCCACCAGGTCTGACAGCTTGAGACTTGAATAGGCACCTCGAGCCTGACCAGGAGAAATGAGTTGAAAGCGCTTTTCTTTCACCATCCTATCAAAAAGAGCGGTTGTCAGGCCGCTGACCGCCTGCTCAGGTACGGGTTCACCAAAGAATAAAGCCCCGGAAACAGGGCTCCGAACTATATTTGGTTCATCCCGTTGAGACATGGCAGGCAAAAACCCCACGACGACCATTTTCTCTATTTTTGGCGGAGAGGGTTTTTCTTGGGGGATTTGCTCCTTACGCGACTGACATGACGAACAGAGCATCGCCAGCAGAGCGGCGAGTAGCCCCAAGCGGATATAAAGTCTGTTCATGATGGATTTGGGCATGGTTATACAAGCCACTTCTGCATGATATCCGTCCACAGGACAAAATTGCTCGAAATCCCGCAGAAAAACACCTCTTCATTTTAGGAATAAAGGCTCAATGCCTACAGCATACCTTTAGTGGAAGGGACTGCGCTCTCTAACCTATTTTCGACGTCCACAGCCTGGTCAAGGGCCCTTGCGAACGCCTTAAAAATAGATTCAGCGATATGGTGTGCGTCATCACCCGAAATGAGATCCACATGCATGGTAATGCCTGAATAGTTGACCAGGGCACGGAAGAATTCTTTGATCAAGCTCACATCAAATTTCCCGGTCTTACTTTCTAACAAAGAAACCCTGTAAGCCAGAAAGGGACGGTTAGATATGTCTATAGCGACCCTGGATAGGACTTCATCCATGGGGATGGTCGCTTCACCATACCGCCTGATCCCCTTTTTCTCCCCCATCGCCTGATTGATGGCCATCCCAATACAGATGCCCAGATCTTCCACCGTGTGGTGGTCATCTATCTCAGTATCCCCCTTGGCACTAACCTGGAGATCCATGAATCCATGGGCTGCCATAAGGCTTAACATGTGGTCTATGAAGGGAATACCCGTGTCAATTTCAGAGAGGCCTTTGCCGTCCAGATTCAGCCTTAATTGAATATCTGTCTCCTTTGTCTTCCTCTCTACTTTGGCTTTTCTCTCCATAGCGGTGTTGTCCTATTTTGTTTTGGGATTATGGTGACTTAAGCGCCAAGGAAATATGGGCATCAGTTAGGAGTAATGAGTTAAGAATAGGTAGATTCTGGGGCTTTTCACTCGTTACTCGTCAACGGGTTTAAATGCACATTTTGGTGGAGATGATGGGATTCGAACCCACGACCTGTACGTTGCGAACGTACCGCTCTCCCAACTGAGCTACATCCCCACATGCTATGCCAATTTATATTAATATTCTTTATTTTTCAATAGTTATTTTCACTCCTTAGAGGCGACCACCAATTCCTTAGCGGTAGGCAGAGCGCGCCGAGAATACCCAAGGAGTTCTTAATCACGAAAGCACCCGCCGTCGCTAAAGCTATGGCGGGGCAAGCGAAAGGAGGAACGCGGTTAGGACCGTGCAACCTTGAATGTCAAAGTTCAAATGTCAAATGACAAATAGAGCTCTGAACCCAAATTACCAATTTCAAAATCTAACAGATTACAACTTGGGTTTTGAAATTGGACCTTAGGATTTCATTTGGCATTGGGATTTTAACATTGGGATTTCTTCATCTGGCCTCGAGCGCAGCGGTCCTCGAATCCCGACTCGTCGGGATGCTCCTCGAACGCAGTGGTCCTCAAGCCCAGCGAGCGGGTGGTGAACTCTCTCTTTTTCGTGTTTTCTAGATTTCCCCTTTTCGTGATAGATTCCTGGCTCCTGACAGTTTGGGTTTAAAGTGATTCGCTCTTTGGACTTCTTAAATCCTTGAAATCCTGTTAATCCTGTCTAAAACTCCTAGCCTGTGGGTCCTCAAAAATTCTGTTTTAGCGGTTCGCCCCGTTTGGCCGCCCCGTCCATCTCTCCAGATATGTAAACTCCTACCAATAAGTGGAATTTAGTTTCTTAACATTAAGTATATTCCTACCCAATTTCATTACATTCTTTAAAATGGGCTAATCTAAGTATCCGAAATATGAACATTTCTTTGTTTAGCCTAACTTGGCATTTTTTTTGCTGATTTTCAATGATGGAAAGACGTAGCGTTGCGGCAAACCCCACGCTTCACGACTATAGGAATCTTTCTCTTCCTCGTCCCCGATCTGTTCCTTGATAAGCGCTACTGAAAATCCGACGAATTAGCAGAGCAAATTCAAAACCCCATAAAAGAGAAAAAGGAGCTTATTTTGGCGGATATTATGACAACCAGGGAATTGGCAGGGTACTTAAAATTGCACGAGATTACTGTCTGCAAGTACGCGGCTAACGGTCAGATCCCAGCAATTCGCATCGGAAGGGTCTGGCGATTTGACAAGGAAGCGATTGATGAATGGCTCTTCAATGGCCAAAGGCAAACCCAGGATAGGAATGCGTCAGGGAGGCAAGTGACTTAGTATCACCGGACTTCTATTGAGGCTGTCGGAAAACGCCCATCTGCTTCGTTACCCTCATCCTTCGTCATTGCGACGTACTTGTATGTACGCCTCATTCCTCAGGATTTCGGAAGCCTTGCATCTGGTCATTTTCCATCAGCCTCAGAGAAACCTGTTTTTTGACTGTCTCATTCTGCATGCTAATCGTGGGACGGCAAAAGGCCTCCAGGGGTTAACCTCAAAAAAGGAAATCTGTGGTGGCACTCAGAATAGCCTCTCGGATGAGCACCAAATATTGACGGCATTTCGGGAGGCCCAGATCTGAGCCATTCATGTCTGCTGCAAGCGCAAGGGGAACCTGAGACATGAACTCGAAGACCCTAGAAAAGAAAAACTCATGGATAGATGCCTCCTTTGTCACAAGCATTTTGATAGGGTTGACCTTCGCGGCTGTGCTTATCTGTGCCTGCGTGATGAAATTGAAAGATTGGCTATCCTTCTATAAACTGGCTGACAGTTAGATGATACGTCTAGTCCTAAGGATTTTTAGAGTACTGCTCAGAGCGCTCATAGAATTAATAATGGGCGTCCTCATTTTTGTTGGCTTCTCCCCTGCGCTGGTGGGCATCGCTATAATAGGATTTCAAGTTTTCGTATGGTTGGCGACAGAGACTTGGACACCCATTCCACTGGCCGATGCCATTGAGACGGCACGAGTTGACCTCCATCTAATGGATCACTCACCACTCTGGCCCAGCATGGCAAAAGGCTTGAGAGCTTCTCTAAATGAAATCCCCTTGTCATCATGCTTTGTAGCAGCAGGATTGTTTTTGAGCGCTTGCCTAGCGTACGTACGCTGCAGACTCGTGGATAGGCTTGTGGTAAGAAGCTGAAAGAAATTTACCGGAACACGGTATGCCCTGAATACTGGGCCCCATTATCACAACCGGGTGGGGCCTTCTTTTGCCTTCGAGATTGACAAAAACGCAGATTCTAGCTAGTTTCCATCCAGAAATGGCCCTTTTTGCAAGCCCCGCCTGCCATCTGGCGGGCAGGTCTGCGTCAATCAGCGGGATTCCTTGTGCCTGCCTCGTGAAATGCGGAGCTTATTTCACTGGGGCGACGTACAATATGTACGTCTCCGCACAATCCCTTGATTTGTCCGCGCTTCGCGCAGGTCCCCGGTTTCCTTGACCTTGCAGAAAAATGTCTCATTTCTGATCTGGAAACTGCAAGTACCCATTTATTCATTTCTGGATGGGCACTCGCTAATTTTTGCTTAGATTTGGCAGTGAACTTCAACTCCATATACCTGCTTACAAATAGGGAATGTCATGAAATGGATATCAAGGCTCAAAAAGCGAGCAACCACCGATAGGACCGACACACAATCCAAAGAAAAAACAGTTAAACAAATCCAAAAAGAGATTGAAAAGCTAAGAGACGAATACAAGAAAATGGAACTTCGCCCTTGCCACGGTGACTCGGACTTGGTGCAAAGGGACAAAGATCTGGGCCTGCTAAAAGATAAAATCTACGCCCTGGAAAAAGAGCGGGATATGTATTTATACACTTGGTCACATAAGGCTTAGCTTTAATTTATCGTCCTTTTGAGGAGAGACTATGACCCGAACACCAAGGCCCAATTTCTCGTTATGAGAGGTTGGGTTTTGTGCTCTTGGAATCAGCCCCAAAAGGGGGACAAAGAAATATGATCTTTTTGTTGTCATTCTCTGTATATGATTACTGACCTCCCATTTGCTCTGGTTACGGATCCATATTGAATCTTAAAATAAGGACAAGCGAGAGAAATGGACAATTCAATAATAGCCTATGTCATAGGTGTAACATACGCGAACGCTGATGGGAGTAGTCGTCAAGAAATAATCGGGAATTGCAGAAAAGGAGACGAACTTATACTCCTCAGAGAACCTAGCAACCCATATGATATAAATGCCATAAAGGTCTGTACGTTTAAGAAACCAGGTTTTTTCTCGAGATTGCTGCGAAGAAAACCAGTTCTATTGCAGTTGGGTTATCTATCGGAATATGTGGCGTCAAGAATTGCGCCTTTAATGGATGAGGGAGTGCATGTGCAAGCTGTAGTCAATGAGATCGAGCAATCAGAAAAGGTTGAAACAGGTCACTCAGGGACCGTGATAGAAAGCATCCATGAGTGCTTGGTTGAAATAAGCGCAGAAAATGTTAAATGGGACACAGACAGAAATCCAGTGCTAGCCAGTAGTTAGCCACAGACCCGCCATCGCGAGCCTGCTCGCTCAGGCGAGGCGGGCGGGTCTGTGGCTTTGAGAGCCTTGCCCGCCAATTTGATCTGTATCAAAGAACCACATGCCCTCATCCCCATCCCGCAAACTTATGTAAAGTTCTACCAATAAGTGGAATTAAATTTCTCCTTGATAAGTATATTCTTCTTCACTTCTGTATGGCTTGCCATTGAGATTGCCCTAACTGTCTGAAATCTCAAAAGAGTCTAAAACCATCGAATTTGGCATTTTCTTTGCTGATTCTTTTACAGTGTGGGTGTCCGTTCAGTACGTAATTAAGCAGCCAGCTTTCGAAATCCAGGCGTAGAAAGGGAATGAACAGGATGAGATACGATGAAACCTCTATCTCTTATGATGCTGCCAGAAAGATGGGAATCGTCAAAAGAGTAAAAAATGCATGGAAGAAGGAGGTATCTCAGCGCAGAGTTAACAGACACACCTTGGCCGTGTGTCTTACGGACTGGAGGAGAGGCGATCACGAGCTAATTGTTGATAAGGATATAGTTGTCAAAGATGGGATTTAGTTTTTTAACCTTGTTTTCATCTGGATCGGCTAGACTCTCAATGCCATTGTTCATTTCTACAGCGTAGTTGATAGGAAGTGCACGCTCAAGCAAGGAATGAGAAAGAGATAATCGAGCATGTCTCGTTAAGGCTAGACCATGGCAGATCTCACGCTTCATGATTATAGGGATTTTTCTGAAGAAGAACTGCGGCGTACGCTGCAAGCAGAAGCGCTGAAAATATGTGGCGCCGATACGGTTGTAAATAAAAATGTTTTGTTTTCCCGCTCTGACAGCGGAGGTAGACGTTCGGGGACTGACCGGAGACAATTTTCTTACGACGTACATATTCCAGAAAGACGGCGCGGCCAAGATCGAAGGAGTGGTCTAGATCGCAGAAACGGCTTTGATCGGAGAAAAGGCAAAGAGCTATTGGGTGCCACCAGACTACAACACTGAACACGAACCAGAGGACCGCAAAACACCTCACAAGCTTATGCTTTAAAAAGGTAGTCTGTGGTGGTTCTACAGCTGGTCTCTCGAATGTGCGTGAAAAATGGCGGCATTTTGGGAGGCCTGAAGACAAGTGCCCTGAAGGGATTCGTATGGATAAAGATCTGCGTAAGACAGGTGAAAACAAATCCGATTCCACGCCTCTGGGGGTCGTCATTGAAGAGGTTATTCAATCTATCGAGACCGTCGATAGGAAGATCGCGGAATTTTTTGCGATTCACGGCACCGACTTGCAAATAGTTCGTGAAACCCAACCCAATTTTAGGAGAGGGAAATGAAGGTAAACTGTATTTCGTGCGGATATGAAGTTAATCTGGAACACACAGGATTCGAAGATTATATGGGCCCGGTCAAATGCTTCTGCTGCGGAGCAATGATGGAAATCAAGATTGCCGAAGGGTTTGTGTATTCGGTAAACCCTTTAGCTATCCTGGAAGACCAGGCCGGTACCAATC
>JASFEQ010000008.1:0-29010 GCA_050124735.1 Desulfobacteraceae bacterium
ATCCTGGACCCCCATGTCAATGGGCTTGTCTTCCACCAGTTCCAGATCAGTGGTTACTGCGGACAGGCGGACGCGCGGCCCATATTCAGGTGTGATGAGATAATTGAACCTTCCCTGTTCTCCCAGGCCTGCATCTACTGCGTGGGGGACATGGAATACCTGTTCGTTTCGCAGATGATGTGCCCGAGCCGGGTAACCGAGCGCTCGGATGTATGAGGCGAGAGCAACGGCCACCTGGGCCACTTCGTAGTAGGCCTTTCCCACCTCAGCCAAATTCCGCTCGTTCTTGTCCGTGAGGGTGGTATTGACCGCCTCATAATCCATCTCCTTTGCCAAGACAATGACATACTTGTGGTTCAGCTCAACGGGGGTGGTGACGGCGGGTCCTGTCTCCAGTTTTGACTCTTCGTAGGAAAAGGCTTCGCTATAGGTAAAATCTTGCTTGACCGTGGTGATGCCCACCATATCCGCACCGGCGTACTTTGCCATCCCCTTTATCTCTTTTGTAACCTCTTCGCAGGAGATCCCTTCTCTCTGTTTCTCCGGGTTCACTTTGCCCTCCACCTGATGCCTGAGTCCCATCACGAGCGTCCAATAGATTCCCCCGAAAATATCCTGGCTCTGAAGGGCCCATCTCTTCTTTCCCACATCAGGGCCATACCCGCCCACATGGGCCACATTGAAAGCCGTATCCTTCTGGCTGAATTTTTCCGGCTCACCTTCGATCATACCTCTGGTGCCCTCCAAGGCCTTGGGATTTCGGCCGATAGGGATGAACAGGGAGACCGTGAAGAGCACAATAAGTACCGCCACAACGATCTGGATCACTTGGGCCACGGGGTTGGATAGATAGCCTGCTCCATGGGCCCAGGCATAGATAGCGAGGGCGGCGGCCATACCCAGGAAAATGAGCAGACCCAATATGCCGGGCCGAAGAACCTTTTCCCTCAGAACGGTAACGCCGAACCAAAAGGCGTAGAGGGCAAAGATAGAAACCAAGAGAAAAAGAAAGTAAAACACGGTCTTATCCTCTCAAATCCATAGATTTACTCTCCTTCGCCAGAATGCCCCGTGGCTTGACACGGGAATGAATGGCGAGGAGAGCCCTTCAAAGCTTTAGCGAAGTAGGGCAAATGGCTATGGAGAGTTCCGCCACCCTTATCAGGATGCCCCTCGGCTTGCCGCGGGGAGGCTTCACTTAACAATGTTCAGAAGCTTGGCCGCGTTTTCACCCAGGATCTTTGCCTTTGCATCCTCCCCCATATCTAAACGCCTTATAGCTTCGATATTCTCCTTGATGGTGGGTATGCCTGGCCAGTCCGAACCATAGATCACCTTGTGCGCAAGACGTTCTAGCCCGGGAAAATAATTCAAGAGTTTTTGGGGGGGCAGGCCGGCCACCTCCATGTAGAGATTTTCGTGGAGTCTTGCCAGGGCAAAGGCCTTATCGTACCAAAAGGGTCGTCCGCTGTGGCACATAAGCAGAACCAAGTCAGGAAAGTCTACGGCCACATCATCCATGGTTATGGGATCTCCATATTTTATTCTGGCACCTGCAAATATGGATGAGCCGATATGGAGGGAGACGGGTATCCCCAGTTCTTGCGCCTTTGCATAGAGGGGATAGATGTGGGCGTCGTTGGGGTAGTAATGCTGGTAGGTGGGGTATAATTTGAGCCCTCGAAAACCCTGATCCCGAACCCACATTTCCAGTTCTTCGGCAGGGTGCGTGGAGGTATAGGGATTGATGCTGGCAAAGGGGATCAAGCGGGAGCTCTTGGCGCAGAACTCTGCCACGTACGCATTATCGGCGATACCGGTGGTGATAGGTGCCAGCTCTGCAAGTATCACCGCGTAATCGATTCCCGCCTCATCCATTAGGCCGAGAAAACCTTCCGGCGACGAGTAGGTCTGGATCATCCATTCCGTGCGATCTCCCCAACCACTCCTGAGCAGATCATCATAGTCCTTGGTCGTGGTTTCATAGTAAGCGGTGTGTACATGAAAATCGATGATCATGGTCAGCTCCTGGCTTTTGGTTTGATTCGGACGCAGGTGTAATGGCAGCTCTGGCAAACCCCGTGGTGATGCTGATGGAACTGCGTCTGCTCCGTGTCCAGTTGGTTCTTGTAAAAATAATGCCGATTACAGACACGACAGTATCCCCTCAGGTAGAAGGAATCCGCATCTCTTTTTGTTTGATCCAAGTCTTTCTCCATCTTAACCCGTTCACATTGGCCAATCCACATCTGACTCTGTAGGGCAGCCCACTGTGGCTGCCAATGGGCGGCGGGCACTTCTCTTATCTACATACAAGCGGCGGCATATAAAATGCCACCCTACACTAATCGCTTGTAGGGGTGGGGTTTCATACCCCACCGAAAACCTATGGCAGCACGGGGTCTGGCTGCAACCGTTCGCGGTCCTGGGCATAGCGCAAGGCCGCGGTGAACGCCTTAACGGCGATATGCGTATTCTCGAAAAAAGGTATCTTCAGGCCCTCGGTCTCCTTGAGCCATCTCTCCTTCACCTTGCCACCTAAAGCCACCACATAGATCGGTTTGTCAGGATGCCGTTCCATCGCACTGGCGAAGACTTCTCTGATACCATCGAAATCCGCATTGGCCAGTGCCAGCAGGATCACCAACACCGCATCCACATTCTTGTCATCCAGAACCGAAAGTATCCCTTCCTCATGGGCGAGCCGGTTTCCAGCACCCAGGGCCGCCCACAGATCGAGAGGATTTGTGACCGGTTGCCACTCTGGCAGAAACTTCTCAATGCGCTTATGGGTTTCTGGCTCAAACTCCGCCAGTTCAAAACCCCGTTCCGAGAGTTCGTCAGACGCCATTACTCCGTTGGCACCGCTAAAAGTGGCGATTCCAATCCGATTCCCTTTTGGCAGAGGTTGATAGGAAAAGGCCTTCATGAACTCGAGGAACTCATCCAGATCATAGGCCCGCGTAACGCCATACTGCCGGAAGGCGTGATCGACGAGTGTGTCGTCAAGGGCAAGCGAGCCTGTGTGGGAGGCCGAGGCCTTCGCGCCAAGCCCTGTCCGGCCAGGCTTCAAAACGATGATGGGCATATCTCGCTTTGCCTTGTTGGCCATGGAGAGAAAACGGCGTGGATCGCGCATACCTTCAATATAAAGTGCGACTATCTCCGACTTGGGGTCCTTCCATGCCCACTCCACAAAATCGCTCTCATCCAGGTCTATCTTGTTGCCAAAGACCACACTTTTGCCGATGCCGATGCGTTGCACGGTCCGCGTCATCAGCTGGTCGGCCACAGCGCCAGCAAAGATTCCCGACTGACCCGCGAGCGCGATCGAACCATCCTCCCAGTTCTCAAACAGGATGAAGCTTGCCACCAGCTGTTGGTCCATATTGATGAATCCAATGGAGTTGGGCCCCAGACAACGGACCCCGGTGCCCTTGACCAGGTCCACCAACATCTTTTGCTGTTTTGCCCCCTCCTCGCCCACCTCGGCGAATCCAGCAGCGATGATCACTGCCGCCTTTACGCCTTTCTTTTTGCAGTCTTCATAAAGGGTGGGGACAAACTGACCAGGGAGCAGAAAAAAGACCACATCGATGTCATCAGGCACGTCGAGAATCTTGGGATAGGCCTTGTGACCCAGAATTTCGTCTGCTTTGGGGTTGATGGGATAGACCTTGCCGGGGAAACCGTTGACTATGATGTTTTTGAAAAGGACATGGCCCGTCTTCGCCGGGTTTGAGGATGCCCCAATGACGGCAATAGAACGAGGTTCTAAAACGGCTCGGATGTCGTTGTCATTTCCTTCACTCCCCTTTTTGCTGGGTGCAGTTTCATCTCCCGCCCCATCCTCTTTAAGGGTAATCAGGGCATCCAGGGCAACAACGCGATCACCCTTTACCACCAAGGGGTTGATGTCCAATTCCTCCATGTCCTTGTTGAACTCAATGGCCAGCCCTGAAAGCAGGGCAATCACTTTGGCCAACTCGGCTTTGTTCGCAGCTGGCTGGCCACGATAGCCATCCAACATGCTCGCCCCTTGGACATCGACCAGCATCTCGGTTGCGCCTTCTTCGTCTATGGGCGCGAGCCGGAATGTGACGTCCTTGAGCAATTCCACAAACACGCCACCCAAACCAAAAGCGACCACAGGGCCAAACGGCGGCCGGTTGGCCACACCCACAATCGTCTCAATGCCGCCCTCAACCATTTCTTGGACCAGCATGCCCTGTATATCTGCCCCCGGATGTTTCTCCTTCACGGCCTCCAGAATGTCACGGTAGGCGGTGCGTACCGCCTCAGCATCTGCAAGCCCCACCTTGACGCCACCTGCATCCGATTTGTGCAGAATGTCCGCAGAGGTCACCTTCAGCACAACGGGGAATCCAATTTGTTCGGCCTTTGTTACCGCCTCATCTTCGCTCGACGCCAGTTCTTCTCGCGTTATGGCCAGACCGGCGCTGGCGAGCACTCTCTTTGCTTCAACCTCTGTCAGTCTGGCCCGCCCTTCCTGCCGCACCTCATCAAATATCCGCTTGATTTCCAAATTGCCTTTCATTTCCTATTCTTCCACTCCTGTTAAATGATTTTCTTTCCTGCTCCGCGAGGAAGTTAAAAAAAAACTGGGTGGCTCGACTGATGATCTACCCACCCAAATGATATATTGCATTCAATATTTCACTTGTTTAACGCTGTCAAGTTTTTTTGAACAGATAAGAGATATCGCCATCTTACTCCTACAGCAGATCTCTTAACTCCCTGTTACACAAGGATTTTGCGAAAACGGTTGAAAAGTGCGCTGAAAGCATCTGCCAAAAACAGAATCTGGGTGTTTGTTCCAAATAATTGGGGAGACGTTAGCCACGTGCCGGAGGGGTTTCAGTAATTATCACCTCTCACGGCAAGCAACTAAGCGTCTCCCCTTGTTTTGTTATGTGTTAGAGCCGAACATTGCACATTGCCACAGATGTGCGACTCTATCCTCATTTATCGTTCCATGTTACCTGGACATAAATTTCCCATTCTCCACCACCAGGGTCTTCACGCCTCCGACCCCGTCGCCATTCTTGTCCATGGTGGTCGGGCCGCAAATGCCATCGTAATTTTTCAATTTTGCCCAACCCGCGCGGATCTTGTCACGGTCCTCTTGCAGATCTCCGGGCCGGTTGGTCACACCCTCTTCTTCCATAATCTTCTTGAAAATGTATATGTTGTCGTAGGAACGTGGTCCACCATAGGGGGGCGCCTTTCCACCAGGAGAGCGTGCCTTAAATTTCTTCAAGAACTTCACCATCCGCGGATCCGGGTTCCCCTCAATCCATGCAGCCGTGGACCCGTAGTAGCCTTCCACAGCCGCGCCACCGATCTCAATTAGGCCTGGCGTGCTGTTGCAGGCCCCTCCGAGTACAGGGGCCTTGAGGCCCTGTCTGCGAGCCTCTATGGCGATTTTTGCGCCATGCTCATAGCAACTCCCAACACCAATCCCATCCGGGTTGAGGCCCTTGATCTCCGTCATAAACGGTGCAAAGTCCAGAGTCCCGGTCTGAAAGGTGTACATCTTGAGCAGCTTGATACCGTATTTCTTGAAGAGGACGGGCATGATCTTCTTCCCCTCCACAGTGGAGACGGCATCCTCGGAGTTGTAGAGTATGACGGCGTTCTTAATGCCATATTTCTCTTTCCATTTCACGATTGCAGGGCCGAGTTGTTTGTCGCTCGTCAGCGTGTTCCTGAATCCATAGGAACTCAGGGCGGAAAGCCCAGGTTTGGAAGAACAAAAGGAAACAAGGACTAGCTTCAGCCTGTTCAGCTTAGGGTAGATGACCTCCACCACTGAGCTCTGACAAGGCCCATTGACAGCAAGAACCTTGTCTTGCTTTGCAAGCTTTTCCACAACGGGGATGGCAGGAGGGGCCTTACAAGCCACGTCATACCACACCTGTTCGACGGGAACACCCCCGATTCCACCCGCAGCATTGATCTCTTCGATGGCAATTTCACTACCGATCTTTGCAGCCATCCCCCACTCCGCACACACACCGGAGATAGAGTAGATCCCCCCGAGCTTGATTTTGTCCCCATAGATTTTCCCCGCCATGGTGGAAGGGACAAAGATCAGGCTCATCGCTGCGAGAAGTGCTACCATCATAACTGGTAGGACAAATCTTCTTCTCATTATTCAACCTCCTTTTTGGTTAAGGTGAACCGCTTCAGCCTACATACCTCTTATATCTAGTGCCTTATCACCCCCTTTTCTCTCTTAGATTAGTAATTACTTTTCTTATCCCCTGTCAACCAAAATCCGTCTTCCCCGATTCATTACCAGGGCATCATCCCCCCGCCGAGACCGCATCTTCCACTTGCATCTAATACCTTGCTGACGATCAGGGGTTTTCCAAAACCCATTGATTTCAGGGTTGATACACGACTTAGCGGTGGATTTGGGGTCTTCATGTTCCATAGCGTTTGAGCGCTTAAATCGGGACGTCTAGCGCAGCCTTACCCAGATAGGCCCTCTGAACCTCTTCGTTATCTCGCAGTGCCTTGCTCTCTCCCTCAAGGACGATCCTTCCTGTCTCTAATACATACCCCCGATCTGCCACGTCCAGTGCCTGATTGGCATTCTGTTCAACGAGTAGAATGGTGTACCCATCCTTCTCACGAAGAGCATGGATCGTCTCAAAGATAAACTCCACAAGGACCGGAGCAAGTCCGAGGGATGGTTCATCCATAAGGAATAAGGAGGGCCTTGCCATGAGACCGCGGCCAATGGCCAGCATCTGTTGCTCTCCCCCTGAGAGTGTCCCCGCATTCTGGTTCAGGCGTTCTTTCAGTCTTGGGAGTTTCTCAAAGACGCGCTCCAAATCCTTTTCAATTCCAGTCTTGTCAGAACGCAGGTAGGCCCCCATCTCCAGATTCTCCCTGACCGTCATACGAGAAAGAATTCCCCGCCCCTCTGGAATTTGAACGATTCCCATCTTCACAATGGCATAGGGCTTCTTCCCATCGATCTTATGGCCCTTAAAGATGATGCTACCCTGGCTCGGTTTCAACGCACCGGAGATGGTTTTCAAGAGCGTGCTCTTTCCCGCCCCATTGGCCCCAATGAGGACCACCACCTCTCCGTTCTCCACTTTGATGGTGACATCGTGGATGGCGAGAACTCTTCCGTATCCGGAGGAGATCTGTTCTATCGACAGCATCTTCATCACCGCTTCCGACCCAGATAGGCCTCGATGACCGCAGGGTTTTCCTGGATTTGAGAGGGGATTCCTTCTGCGATTTTCACCCCGAAGTTGAGGACGGAGATGAGATGAGATATTCCCATCACGATTCCCATATTGTGTTCGATCAGTAACACCGTCTTTCCCATCTCGTTGATCTTTACGATAAGTGCGTTGAGGTCCAGGGTCTCTTTGGGATTCATGCCCGCTGCGGGTTCATCCAGCAGGAGGAGTTCAGGATCGAGTGCCAGGGCTCGCGCGATCTCCACAAGCCTTTGTTCAGCATGGGGTAGATTCATGGCGATCTGGTCCGCTTTTGCGGAAAGACCCACGAACTCCAACCAATACATTGCTTTCTCACGCGTAACTTTCTCTTCCTCCAGTTCCCTCACGGAAAAACGCAGAAAGGTCTTCAAAAGGCCCGCCTTGGTCTTGCAGTGGCTCCCCAACATGACGTTCTCTAAAACCGTCATAAACCCGAAGAGTCGCACGATCTGGAAAGTCCGGCCAATGCCCAGCTTAGTCCTTAGATGAGGCTTTAATCCGGTGATTGGCAATTCCCTGAAACGGATCTCTCCCTGACTCACGTCATACATCCCGCTGACCAGGTTAAAAAGGGTCGTCTTTCCAGCCCCGTTGGGGCCGATGATGGCGTGGATCCTCTTTTCCTCCACATCCATCGTAATCTCAGACAGGGCACGAAACCCGTTGAAATATTTCCCCACGTCCCTGATCTGGAGAATCATTTTGCCTCCGAATCAAATAACTTTGTGGCTCATACCAGGTCTTTTCCGGCAGATCTGCCGAATATCCTCTTTACGCCTTCGACCGTATCCAATCCTATGACCCCTTGAGGTCTAATGATCATCATGATGATGAGAAGGGCCCCATATAACTCCATTCGCCACTCCTGAACAACCCGGAGAAACTCGGGTACCAGGGTGAGGACAAGTGCTCCAAATATAGGTCCCCAGAAGATCTGAATCCCTCCAAAGATGGTAAATATAATAAACTCTACCGCGTGCATCACATCAAACATGAAGGGTTCGATGTATTCCTGATAGTGGGCAAATATACCTCCCCCGATACCAGCGATAAAGGCTCCGGCAGAGAAGGCTGTGAGCTTTGTTGTCGTGATGTTCACCCCAAGGACCTCGGCCGCATCCTCGTCGCTTCCGACCGCCTGAATGGCCCTTCCCATGCGGGACTTTCGTAGTCGATAAAAAAAGATGAGAAGTATGATCACCATCCCATAGACATAGAACAGGGTGTATTCCTGATAGGGGATCCCGGGGAATCCTTCTGCTGCCCCCACATAACTCACGTTGATAAGGACAACCCGAACGATCTCACCAAACCCCAGGGTCAAAAGGAGCAGATAGATCCCTTTGATCCGCAGGGCAGGCAACCCCAAGATAAATCCCACGATCCCGGCACATAGGCCACCTATCAGGAGTGCAGGAACATACGGGATTCCAAATTTCACCGTACAGATCGCTGCGCTATAGGCCCCAATGGACATGAATCCGGCCTGGCCCAGGGATATCTGCCCCGTCATAAAAGGGAGATAAAAGCTTAAGGCCATGACGCTGTTAATGCCGGCTATAATTAACACCGAAATCAGGTAATCCAAAACGACTCCCTTAGCCTTGCGTCACTCGTGTCCCAAAAAGCCCGGTAGGCCTGAATATAAGGATGATAATCATGATCCCAAAGGAAAATATGTCTTGCACATTGATCTCTGTGGGAAAGATGACAATGGCCAGGACCTCTGCCAATCCCAGTATCAATCCCCCAATCATTGCCCCTGCCACATTCCCCAGCCCGCCCAGGAGCATTACCACAAGCCCTTTCAGGGCAAAGGTCAGCCCGATGAAAGGGGTAATGGCATGGAAGGCAAGGCCGATCATGACGCCAGCCGCCCCGGCCAGCGCGGATGCAACCCCAAAGGTGAGTAGCACGACCCATTCCACATTGACGCCCAGGAGACCAGCGGTCAGGTGGCTTTCAGAAACGGCCCTCATGGCCTTGCCCGTTTTTGTCGTCTTGATAAAAAAGTAGAGGACCAGCATGAGAAAGAGGGAGATTCCCAAGATCAGGATATTGATGGAACTGATCATGATGGAGCCTATCTTGTAATGGACCACTTCTATGGCATCGGGAAAGCGTGTCCCGTACCCACCGAAAAGCTTAACTGCCAGGTTCTGCAAAATGATGGTGACCCCGATCGTGGCCAACAGGGGGGCAAGGTGGAAATCCTTTTTGAGAGGCCTGATGGCCAGCAGATCGATGATGATCCCAAGCAGGCCCGTAGCCACCATGGCCAAGGGAAGGGTGATGTAGAGGGGGAGGTTACTCCACGTTATAATAAAGAGACCCATAAAGGCACCCGCCATCAGGACTTCGCCATGGGCAAAATGCAACAGCCCCAGCACCCCGAATATCAGGGTATAGCCAATGGCCACCAGGGAGTAGGTGGCCCCTAACATGAGGCCGTTGATGAGTTGTTGAAAGATCATTTCCCCTTCATCTCCGCCGCGGCGGCCATGACTGAATCAATGACCTGCTTATATCCTGTGCAACGGCACAAAACCCCTGAAATGGATCTCCTCACTTCCTCTTCGGTGGGATCGGGGTTATCATGGAGAAATTCATGGGATGTCATGAGCATGCCGGACGTACAGAATCCGCATTGAAGGCCGTGATGCTCTCGAAATGCCTCCTGTATGGGATGTAACTTCCCATCTTCTGCAAGACCTTCAACAGTCATGACCTCCGCGCCGTCCGCCTGAACCGCGAACATGAGGCAAGAACGCGCCGCTCTCCCATTGAACAAGACGGTGCAAGAGCCACAGATCCCGTGTTCACATCCCACATGGGTCCCGATGAGTTCCAGATCATCTCTCAAAAAATCCACCAAGAGCCTTCTCGGCTCCACTTCTCTTTCGTACTGCACACCGTTTACTTTCACCATGATGCGACGCCGCTCCGCCATTCTACTTACCTCCCTTAACCCTGCTCAGTGCTTCGTGAAGACCCCTTTGGACAAAAACCCTCGCCATGTCCTTGCGATACTCGGCAGAGGCATGGTAATCCGGTTCTGTCTCTGTGGCCTCTGCAGCCTCTTTCCCTGCCTTTTTGATCAATTCATCTGTGATCACTTGGCCAGATAGAAGTGCCTCCGCCTCTTCAGCTCGCACAGGCGTGGGAGCAACACCTCCCAAAGCGATCCTTGCCTCTTTGCAAACCCCGCCGTCCTCCATAAAAAGCAGTGTGGCCACCCCCACGATGGCAAAGTCACCGGAACGGCGGGTCAATTCTACAAAAGACCAGGCTGTGTTCTGAGGAAGTGTGGGGATTTTTACTTCCACCAGGATCTCAGAAGGCTCCAGGGAAGTGGTGAGATAGGTGAGGAAAAATTCTTCAGACTCCAATGCCCTCTCACCAGAGGGACCAACCACCTTCATTTCCCCGTCCAAACAACAGATGACCGTGGGAAGTTCTGATGAGGGATCCGCATGCACTAGACTTCCTGCTATGGTCCCCCGATTCCGAATGGGAACGTGTCCAATAAAGGAGACCGCTTCTGCCAAGATGGGACATTTCTCTTTCACCAGCGGCGACAGCTCCAGGTCTCTTTCCCGGGTCAAGGCACCAATGAAAAGCGCCTCTTCTTCCTCTTTTATGTAGTCCAGATCCTTGATCCCGTTGATATCGACGAGGACCTCCGGCCGGCCGAGCCTGAAGTTCATGATGGGCACCAGGCTCTGACCGCCAGCAAGGATCTTCGCTTCATCTTCGTACTTCTCCAGTAGCCCGACGGCCTCTTTCACCGTGCTGGGAGCAAAATACTCAAAAGCACTCGGTTTCATGTCCGATCTCCTGCTTCATTTAAGGGACTTCAATTCCTTTTTCATCTTCCTAAAGAATTCTTTTATCATCATCTTGGCGATCCCGCTGATCAGCCTTTGTCCAACCCCTGCGATCAATCCTCCCACCTGCACCTCTCCAGTGTATACAACCGTGGTGCTCTCCCCGTCCTGGGAGAATTCCATAATCCCTTCTCCCTTTACAAAACCAGGGGTTCCACTCCCTTCGCCAATCAGACGGTATCGCTTGGGGGGCTCGAGGTCAAGCACTTCAAACTTTCCACTATACGTCCCCTTGACCGCGGCAATGCCTATCTTCGATATGGCTTCATATTTCCCTGGCTCTCGCTCCTCCAGTTTTTTACATCCCGGTATGGCCTTCTCGAGATGTCTCGGGTTGTTGAAGAGATCCCAGACCACTTGTTGAGAGGCCTTGTAATTATATTTTCCTTCAAGCTTCACGTGTATTATCTCCTTTCACTATTTCCTCTTTCTTTGCTACTTTCTAGCCTTTTGAAATAGCCGTGCACGAAATCTTTCTGGGCTAAGCGGGATTCTCTGGAGGGGCCAAAAACCGTGCCTTCTCCGCAGGGTTTCCTCCGGGGACCCCCTTGCCAGGCGCCTGCGCACACAGACCGACCAAATAAAGACCAGTCGAAGTTCAATGCTGACAGAACAAGGTCATCAGACTTATCTCGCTTTGTGCGCCATGCTTAAGGGCAACGCGCAAATTTTTTGGCCCCTCCAGAGAATGCTGGTTAGCCCAGGTGCTTTTCAAACTCCTAGACTATTTCTTATCTTTGGCCTCCTGTATTAGGTGCCATATTTTGCTTGGGCTGAGAGGCAGTTCCTCTATGGTCACACCCAGAGGAGAGAGGGCATCTGCAATGGCATTCCCGATGGCAGCGGGCACCGACATACAGGAGCTCTCACCTGCCCCCTTTGACCCTAAGGCCGTGAGGGGTGATGGCGTTTCCACGTGCCCAATGTCTATTTTAGGCACCTCCGTGGCCGTGGGAACCAGGTAGTCCTGAAAGGAGGCGGTCAGACATTGACCGTTCTCATCGTATGCAAACTCCTCGTAAAGACTACCGCCTAGCCCGTGGGTGCAACTCCCCATCACCTGCCCTTCCAGAAGCATGGGGTTAAGCACGGTCCCTGAATCATGCACACTGGCCCATTTTAGGAATTTCACCTCCCCTGTTTCAATATCCACCTCCACGACGATCGCCTCTGCAACGAATCCATATGTGTTGGAGGAATCTACACGGTCCAGGTCGTCTGGCGGCTTGGAGGTGGGCATGGACAAAAGGCTACTCGCGTAGAGTCCAGCATCCATCCCTTCAGGCAGGGCCGCTTGGTTCCAATGAGCTGTTCCAGCCACATGTTTGACTGCAATGAATCGATCCGGTGAGCCCTTCACAAAGAATTTGTCCTCTTTCACATCCAAGTCCTTCGGGTTGCACTCCAAGAGATGTGCCGCAATCTTGGTCATTTTCTCCTTCACCTTGCGTGTGGCATTAACCACCGCATTGGTCCCCACAGAGGCAAATCGGCTGGAGTAACTCCCCGTCGTAATGGTATAGACCCGATCATGGGTATCCACCACGTCGCTGACCGTCACATCGTCCGGATGGATGCCCAATTCGTCAGCCACGATCTGAGATATAACCGTCTCGTGACCTTGCCCTTGCGGATTGGTACAGGCGATCACATGGACCTTTCCCAGGGGATCCATTTTGACAATGACCGACTCGCCCGATCCCGACTTGGGGTGTCCCTTTGCCCTCTGCTCGGGGGTTAGCGCGAGGGTCACATAGGCAATATTGGTCACCGAGGGATCCACGACCGTGGCAAAGCCGATGCCCATATACCTGCCTTCCTTCCTTGCCTTCTGCTGTTCTTTGCGCATTTTCTTGTAATCGATCATGTCGAGGGCCATCTGAAACGCCTTGGGATAATTCCCCGCATCATAGAACCCTCCTGTGGCGGTCAAGTATGGGAATTGGTCCGGCTGTATGAAGTTCTTGAACCGGATCTCGGCCGGATCCATCTCCAGCTCAGCGGCGACCATGTCCACCAGCCGCTCCAGGCTGAAGTAGAGCTCCTGACAGGTGTAACCACGGTTTGGGGCCGTCAAGCACTTGTTGGTCCCCACCACCAAGACCTCTCTGTCTAAATCCTTGATCTGGTAGGCCCCCGTGTGATTCCCCGTGCTCCTGTAAGCACAACCAGGCTCTGGTGCTCGAATGTATCCGCCCGTATTGTCAATGGCCTTATCCTTCAGCGCCAGAATGGTTCCATCCTTTTTGACCGCTGCCTCCATGTAGGTCACCCGATCGGTCCCTGTGGCGCTCGCCAGCAAATGCTCTCTTCGGTCCTCGATCCATTTGACGGTCATGCCCGTCTTCTTTGCGGCCAGAGCGATTAGGGCGACATAAGGATACATCCCCGTCTTTGTACCAAAGCCTCCCCCTATGTCCGTGGGCACAATCCACCGCATCTTGTTCTCAGGAATCCCCAGGGCAAGGGCCACCAGAGAATGATTTACAAAGGGTCCCTGGTAATTGTTGTAGATCATGAACTCTTCATTGTAAGGATTGTAAGAAGCGATGACCGCGTAAGTCTCTATGGGTGTAGAGCCATATTTGGGAAAAAGGAACTTTCCCCTCACCAACAGGTCCGCTTCATCATAGGCTTTTTCAGGATCTCCATATTTGAATAATCGTTGAGAATAGATATTGCTCCCGATATTGTCGTGAAGGATGGGAGAATCTGGCTGGGTGGCCTCCTCAATGTCCATGACCACGGGCAGAGGTTCGTAGTCCACTTTTATCAAGTCCAGAGCGTCTTCAGCAGTATAGCGGTCATCCGCCACCACAACAGCCACGGGTTCACCCACAAAACGGACCTTGTCCACCGCACAGCTGTAATACTTTGGTGGCACGGGGACACCGACCGGAAAGGGCGTGGACATCTTTGCCACATCCTCCCCTGTGAGTATCCCACGCACGCCGGGAAGCCTCTCGGCCTCAGTGACGTCAATCCCCCTTATCCACGCGTGGGGATAAGGGCTGCGGAGAACAGCCGCATGCTTCATATTTGGCAGACGAATATCGTCCATAAAGTTGCCCCGCCCGATGAGAAGACGGAGGTCTTCTTTTCGCTTCATTCTCTTGCCGACCCATTTGCCTTTGGCCTGTTCTGACATGAACGTTCTCCTTGCACATTATTTGTCGTCCACCCCCATCCCGCCCTCCCCATTCCCCACTGAAAGGGGAGATCTTACACAAGGGGAAAATTTGGAAGGGGGTCAAATTGTCTTAAACCAGTCCAACGTGTGGATAGAATAACCGAAGGTGATTTTCCGTTTTAGAATCGGATCCAAGAGCTCACCTTCAAAACGCTCTGAAAAGAGGATCTGCTCGGTGACCATGGGAGGTGTCCCTGAAAATATGGCAATCCCCTCCAAAGACCCTTCGACTCGCTGCTGGACCAAACGGAGTAGCTCCTCTGGAGGAAGAATTGTGGAAAGGGTGGAGTCCTGGTAAAGGGTCCTCTCCCCCTCTTCCACAGCCCAGCTCCGGATCTCGATGCTATCCCAATGATCTTTGATCTCTTCATAGTCCCAGAGGGTTTTGGAAAGAACCGATGGACATACTTGCTTTGACTTGAGGATATCCATCCTCTCCAGTTCTCGATCTGTGTGGTCGCTCCCCAAACCCACGTAAATCTTGTCTCCATCCATCAAGAGTACATACTCCACCTCCCCGGATGTCTCTTGACCCTGCACATGAAATTCCTCTGCCAAGAAAATACCCTGGTGAGGTTTAGGATAGAACATGGGCACGGAAGGGGGTGGTTCCACACCCTCCTTTTTTAGCTCCTCGATATGTTTGCGAACAGCTGACTGATCCCGCCCCGTATAACCGCAGAGGATCGCCCCCCTCATCGGGTAGGAGAATTCCCTCTTTTCCTCCTGCCCTTCAATGATGAACCGAACTGCCATAGTTTTGGGGCTTCTCATGATTTCACTTCTTCTCCAATTTCTCTTTTTCCCACCTTCGTAGCTCCCGTCTCAGAATCTTGCCTGAAGAGGTCTTTGGAAGCTCTTCAATAAATTCAATTTCCCTTGGGTATTTATAGGGGGCTATGGTGTTCTTCACAAATTCCTGAAGTTCCTTGGCTAATTCAGGATTGGGCTCGTATCCCTCATGCAGGACAACCCATGCCTTGAGCTTGTCCCCCTTATCCGGATCAGAGAACCCCGCGACACCGGACTCTAGCACGGCCTCATGCTCTTGCAGGGCCGTCTCCACCTCAGCGGGGGATATACGATAGCCATGGAAGGTCATGATATCGTCTGACCTGGAGCCATACCAGAAATACCCATCCTCATCCACTGTGGCCAGGTCCTTGGTGTCGTACCAGTTGTTGGGAAGGGCAACCTCTTTCATCTGCTCCGGCATCTTGAAATATTCAAGAAAGAGGCCAGGGTGATCTGTGCGCATGGCTAAGTGTCCCATTTCGCCCGGCGGAAGTTGTTCCCCTTTGTCATTCACAATGGCCACCTCAATGCCGGGGAGTGGTTTACCCATGGAACCCACTTTCACGGGCAAGCTAGTCTGGGTGGTGCAGAACTCATGGGCCTCTGTCTGTCCCATGCTGTCAATGATCTTCACATTGAAACGCCGCATCCACTCTCGCCATGTCTCTGCCAACAAGGGTTCTCCAGAGCTGAGGCAGTATTTTAGGGAACGGGTGTCATATTTTTTCTCGGCATCCTTCACGGCCAGCATCATCCTGTAAATGGTCGGGGTCCCTGCAAAGATGGTGATCTTGAATCTTTCAATATATTCATAGGCCCTCTCTGGATCAAAGCGCTCATCCGAGTAGATGGCCGTGGAAACGCCCCACCGGAAGGCAAACAGGAAATTATGGCCCAGGGCATACATCCAGGTGAGCGCCGTGGGTCCCCCGCAGATGTCTCCTCTTTCCAATCCCATCGTGTATTTCCCGATGGGGTCCCCGGCCCCTACGATGAATCGGTGGCCGTGAACAACGCCTTTGGGCGGTCCGGTTGTGCCGGAGGTATAGAGGAAATAGGCCTGTTCATCCTTGAGGGTTTCAACATAGGGAGGAACGCCTTTTGCTTCTCTCATGATTTGTTCAAAGGAGATCTGGTCTCCCTGGGTCTCACCCACTACGATAATGTGCTTTAAGGTCTTGCATTTGGGACGTATATTCTCAATGGCCTCGGTGTATTTGGTGGTGGTAATAACAGCCACGGCCTCGCTGTTGTTGATGATGTGCTCCAGTTCGTATTCCCTCAGCATGGTATTGGTGGGGATAGGGACAGCCCCAATTTTCTGACCTCCAAGAAAGCTAATTTGGTACTCAGGTTGGTTTGGAGTCCGAATGAGATATCGGTTACCCTTGGACACCCCCAGCTTGTGTAGGGCATTGGCAAAACTATCCGTAAGTTCCTTCAATGCCTGATAGGTAATCTCCTGATCTTCATAATAGACGGCCACATCTTCCCCTCTGCCGTGCTCTGCCCAGTAATCTACGATAAGTCTGGCCATATTCAGCTTTTCTGGGATATCCAGTTTATAAAAGCCCTGTGTATCCATTCTGTGAAAGGTGTAATCCCTTTTTGTCTCTTCCATTTTGCCCCTCCTCTGAACTTGGCTCAACGCGCTTCCTTTTCCCTTGCTAGGATGTCAATGAGGATCTTCTCCGTATTGTTCAGGTGTCTCATCAACTCGTCATGGGCCCTCTTTGCATCCTTTTTCTTCAGGGCGGAAAAAATCTTTTGATGCTCCTTGAGGACTTGCTGCGACCGAGTTTGGTCCTTGATCGCCCGAATACCCATGAGGTGGATCTGGTCCCTAAGGTTCTGTAGAATCGTCTCGATCTGCTGATTGCCCATTTTGGAGGCCATAAAGAGATGGAATTCCTTGTCCATCTCAATGAATGCCAGCTCTTCGTCCTTGCTCAGCGACCTATCCTGTTTACTGAGGATCTTCTCTATCTTCTTGAGATCTGCAGGGGTGAGCTGTTTGGAGACGGATTTGATGATGTAACCCTCGATAATCCGCCGCAGTTCAAAGACCTCCTGGACCTGCTTGGGTGTAATCTTCAGCACCTTCACTCCCTTGCTCGGCACAAAAGAGACCATTCCTTCCCTGCTCAACTCCAATAGGGCCTCTCTCACAGGGGTGCGTGATACGCCCAGGACCTCGGCAAGCCTCTTTTCGTTATGGAGCTTTCCCTGCTCTAGCCTACCGGTCAGGATGAGTTCTTTGAGGATATCGTAGGCCTTTTCTTTGAGCGACTTGGTCCGGGATATGGGTAAGACGCCTTTCATCTTCTTCCCCCCCTTGTTAGATGGTTAAGGAACCAGGCGCATTTCTTTTTTTTTTGGAAGGTTAGACGGTTGTTTTGGATATATTGAATATCGCATACTCAAAACGCCATAAGGAGTCAAGAAAAAATTCTCCAAAACTCCCTAGCGCGCGTTGAGACGAAAGCCTAGGGACCCGAACCCTTTGTGGCGGGCAAACAGCATGGGGGAGATCTCTGAGGGAAAAGATGGGGGAAAGTGGAGAAGCAATCTCACGGCCCATTAGGGAGCGAATTCCTCTGATGGTGAACCGCTTGCCGAAATGGGTGGGAAATGGTTTTGATGGAAGGTTTTTCTATGTGTGATGGTTTGCCAATCGTAACCCAATTTCCAGGGCCTTTTCGTTGAGGGCCATGAATTTGGGATCTATCTTCTGCTCCAACACCTTTGTGATCGATTTAGCCTTGACCAATTCGGTCAGTCCTATCAATACGCCGAGCATGCATATATTGAAGACAATAGGCTTTCCTATTTCATCCATGACCGCCTGATACATGCCCAATTCCACTTGGCGAGCATCCACTTTGCGTTCCGGTTTCACATAATGGCTATCGGTTAACAATAGACCGCCGGGCCGGATGATTCCAGAGAATTTGTTATAGGCCTCCTGAGTGAGACAGACGAGGATATGGGGATTGATGACTTTGGGATAGTTGATCCTCTCCTTCGATATAACCACGTCGGCCCTTGTGGCGCCACCCCTAGCCTCCGGGCCATAGGTCTGTGTTTGAACGGCATTCAAGCCCTCATGTATGACTGCCGCCTCGGCCAGCAGGACGGAAGCGGTGATCACTCCTTGGCCTCCAGAGCCGCTGAAAACAATTCGTTTCCCATTCATCATCCATCACCTCAACGCTACCTTTTATTCCAATACCGTACAGGATGCCGAGTACTCCGGACGTTCTTCCTGCACAAAAATGCCCCGCTCAATCAGCTCAGGATTCTCCTCTTTCTTCTTGGAACCGATCGCGACCGTACCCTCTTTGTAGCTCTTCATCATATCAACGGCATTCCCGAGCTCGTTCTTCCTCCCATAGTAGGTGGGGCACTGGGAAAGCACTTCAACCACTGAAAAGCCTTTGTGTTTGATGGCCTTGGAAAACATCTTGATCATCTCTTTGGGATGGAAGGTGGTTGTACGGGCCACAAAGGAAGCGCCGGCCCCTTTGGCCAGCTCCACAAGGTCGAAGGCATGGTCGATTGTTCCACAGGTGGCTGTGGTGGCTCTCCTGCCGAAGGGTGTCATGGGGGAATACTGGCCACCTGTCATGCCATAGATGCTGTTGTTCATAATAATGGCGGTCAGGTCTATGTTACGGCGCGAGGCATGGATGAAATGGTTCCCACCAATAGCCAGAGCGTCGCCGTCGCCCATAGGTACGATAACGGTCAGATCAGGACGACCCATTTTCACCCCCGTGGCAAAAGCGAGGGCCCGGCCGTGAATGGTGTGCAGCGTATGAAAATCCAGATACCCTGTGATACGGGAGGAACATCCGATCCCAGAGACGAGCACAACTTCGTTTTTCTTTAGACTCAATTGCTCAAAGGCCCGGATCATGTTTGCCATCACAATCCCGTGGCCGCATCCGGGGCACCAGATATGCGGAAAGAAACGTTGGCGTACGTGATCTTTTACTGCCATTTTAGACTCCTTTTCCCAGTATCATGTTCAGCACCTGGGTGATATCCGCGGGAGAAATGAGAACCCCGTCAAATCGATTGGCCAGAAACACTTTTTCAGGCTTGGACACAGCCTTCCTCACTTCCTGGCAAATCTGACCCATATTCATCTCAACAACCAACACTTGATTGCGACCTTCGCACTTCTGCCTGACTATCTGTTTGGGGAAGGGCCACAAACTCTGAAGCTCAAGGAGTCCCAATCTTGCTCCTCGCTTGCGGCGCTCCTCCACCATGTGAAACGCACTTCTGGCTGAGGATCCGTAGGAAATCAGAAGAACCTCGGCATCATCGGTGAAATACTCCTTGTACCGAGCAATACCATCCGCACGGTTCTCCAGCTTATCCACTAAATGATGGAGGAGGTCGTAGGCCACTTTCGGGTCGTTTGAAGGAAAACCCCACATGTCATGGACCAGGCCGGTCACGTTGTAACGATGCGTCCCCCCAAAGTCGCTCATGGGAAGCCTGCCATCTTCACGGGCCAGGTAAGGGTGATAGTCCGTGCCTTCCGGCACCGATGTATGAAGACGTTCCACAACTTCCACTTCACCGGTCTGGGGAACCAACAATTTTTCGCGCATATGGGCCACCACCTCGTCCAAGAGAAGGATAACAGGCGTCCGAAATGTTTCAGCCAGGTTAAAGGCCTCAACAGTCATCAAGAACATGTCCTGAAGATTAGATGCGGTCAGTGTAATGATGGAGTGGTCACCGTGCGTGCCCCATCGGGCCTGGAGCACATCGCCTTGGGCCACAGACGTGGGCAACCCTGTACTTGGTCCTCCCCGTTGCACATTGATCACCACAGAGGGGATCTCTCCCATAACGGCATACCCGATGGCCTCCTGCATCAAGGAAAAGCCTGGGCCGCTGGTGGCGGTCATCACCTTGAGGCCGGTCAGAGATGCGCCAATGATGGCGCACATGGAGGCGATTTCATCTTCCATCTGGATGAACTTTCCACCGATCTGGGGAAGTCGTTCCGACAAAATTTCTGTAATTTCACTGGACGGGGTGATGGGATATCCCGCATAGAACTGAAGCCCCGCGTAAAGTGCCCCTTCCACGACGGCCTCATTGCCCTGCAAAAATCTAACATCTTGATTCACCAACTCCTCCTTTACAACAATTCTACGGCCACATCGGGACATCTCAGCTCACAGAGCCCGCAATTGATGCATTTCTCAGAGTGGGCCCAACAGGCCTTTTCCTCGTTATCTAATATCAGAACCTTCTTTGGACAGAAAGCGATGCAAATGCCGCAACCTTTGCACCACTCCCTGTTGATTTGGACTTCCTTCTTTTTCTTCTTTTCAGTCATAGAGCGTTTATTTGTCCTTTGCCGCTATTTCCATTATAGAGATAAGATATGATAGAGAGAGCGAAGCGAACCCAGTTCACTTCGCTCACCATTTGGCTCAAGTTCCATCTTAATTTGTTGAGCTGGAAAATCTCGAGCTTTGCACTTGCCCGAATTTTTAATATATCATATTTAGTATATTCCTTAAAGACTTTCCTAAAGAGGAAGTGCGGGGGGTGGCGCCTTTTTCTTGGCTGTGTTCTGCTCCTCTGCTATTTTCCTTTTCGCTTAAACCATACATATATTCTCGAGGAGGTTCAAATGAAAATTCCCATTGATAAGATAAGGGATCTCTGCAAACGCATCCTGTTGTCACATGAACTCACGGAGGAAGAGGCAACGATCATCGCGGATGATTACCTGGATGCGGAAATGCGCGGAAAGCCATCCCATGGGTTAAAGGCCTTTTCTGTCGTGGTGGAAGATAGCAAAAATCGGGGAAAATCCACAGTGAGCCTGGAAAGAGGCCCTGTTGTCCTGTACGAAGGGAATGGGGATATTGGCCATCTCGTGGCCCATAAAGCCATTCGTTGGGCAGAGAAAAGCTGTCAAGATCATGGGATCGCCATTGTGGGGATGAGAAATATCAAGCGCTTTGCAACGCCGGGTACGGTTGCCCGTCGGGCCACAGAAAAGGGGATGATTGCCCTGGTTTTCGAATATGGCGGACAGGCTTTTATGGCCCCATACGGAGCCGCAGAAGCCGTGATCTCCACGAACCCCATCGGCATTGGAATCCCCACTCAGGACGCACCACTCATCCTGGACATGGCCACCTCGGAAAGGGCTTTCTATTTTATAGCTCTTGCCAAGGCCCTGGGAGAGAAGATCCCGGATACTTGGGGAATTGACAGCAATGGACGACCTGTAACGGATCCCTCCCAAGTGACAGCGGTATTACCCTTTGGTGCGTATAAGGGCTATGCCCTGGCTGTAATGCTTGAGATTATCACCGGCCCATTCCTGGGTGTGGATGTGGGATTGAAGGGAGATCTTTCTCAACGGGGAGCACTCTGTCTTTTTTTCTCCCCCTCTCTCTTCGGCGTGGACACAGAAGCGTTTAACACCAGAGTGAATACCTTTATTAATAATATAAAGAAGGCTCGAGTGGCTGAAGGGCATGAAGAGATCTTTGTGCCGGGCGAGCAGGGAGAGAGGAGACGCCGCAAGTGCTTACAGGAGGGTGTTGTTGAATTCGATGAAGAAGCCTTCAATCAGTTAAGGGCCCTTGCTCCAGCTTCAGGCTAGTTGAAGCGTAGGGTCGGGTTTCACACCCGACCGATTGCCCTTCTAAATTCCCAGCTCCCCTCTCTTGTTCGGGTCAGGGCCGCCGGAGGCGTCCCATCCTCGCGCCTGGTAGTACTGCTTCATCATCTTCTCTAAGGGGGGGAGGTTTCCTTTGGACAGACCCTCCTTTTTCGCCATCGTGAGCATCCGCTGTGGGAGGATATCCATATCTGGCGTGACACCCCAACGGAAGTTCAGCAACCTTTTCACATTGAAAATGCGTTCGCCCGCCAAAAGGAGTTCTTTATAGTCCATCTCCATTCCCGTGACCATCTCAAACCACCGGGCCAAGTCCTTCACCTTCACACCACCGAAAAGGCTGAACTTGCAAACGCTCAGGCTATCGTAGAGGGCCATGAGATTCTGCAGGTCTGCCACCATTTTCCCCTTTTCGGTTCCAAGGCGGTCTGGCACCTCATGGATACCCAAAGAGGGCTCTGTGACCGCCCTCTCAAACACATGCGTAAAACCCTGAAGGTGGCAGGCCCCTCGGTTAGATGTGGCGAATCCCAGTGCCGTAGAATTGTAGGCTCTGGGGTCATGGGCCGGAAAACCCAAACCCTTAACCTGCATGGCCATTTCTCTGGCCTCCGGGGATAGCGCTTCCAGTACTCTGCTATAACCTTGCGCCAAAAACTTTCCGAATCCCTTGCCTTCACCCATCTGTTGGATCAACTCTAGGGCCACATCATCATCTCCCCACCGGGGTTCCATGCCCCCTAGAAGTTCGGATGGAAGAAGGCCCTTTTCAAAGGCCTCCATGGCAAAACCGATCAGAGAACCGACTTCTATCACATCCATCCCCAGGCGGTTGCAGGCCTCATTCATCCTTTGGACCGCCTTGATATCATCCACCAGGAGATTGGCACCCAGAAGGGCTAGGGTCTCATACTCAGGTCCACCTGTCAGCCCTGACTTGGGATCATTACTCGCCTCCATTCCCACGGTCCTTCCACAGCCCAAGACGCAGCCTGCACACCTGTAATTTTGAATGAACAAGGTCTCTTCCATGGATGGCCAACCGATTTTTTGAGCCCCTTCTGGCCATCGATCCTGGGCATAATTCTTGATGGGAAATGAGCCCAACTCTTCCTGGGGGATGACGATACCAGGGGTTCCCGCTCTGCGGATAGGCGCTGACATCTCCTGAATGGATTTCATCATCCCTTCAATGTCCTTAAGGAGCTCCTGTCTGCGTGCGATGGGAATTTCTTTCTCGCCAAACACGGCCATTGCTTTCAGATTCTTGGCCCCCATCACCGCACCCAGACCACACCGGCCTGCGGCGCGAGCATGAGGACCGTCGGTCATCACACAGGCCAGGCTTGCGCCGTTTTCACCCGCCGGACCAATGCAGGAGACGACCGCCTTGGGATGAGTCTCCCCTTGGAGTATGGTCTGGGTCTGGAAGGTATCTTTCCCCGTCATGTGGGAGGCATCTCGGATTTCCACACCATCCTCGGTAATCCACAGATACACAGGGCCCTTTGCCTTGCCGAAAACGCGGACGCCATCCACCCCAGCCCTCCGCAGCATGGCTCCCCAAGTCCCTCCCACGTTGGCTTCGCCCCAAAATCCTGTCAGGGGACTTCGCCCTGCCACACCGTGCCTTCCCGAGCTGGTGGCCGGGGTTCCTGTCAGTGGACCGGTCATGGAAAGGAGATGGGCCTCTGGGGCCAATGGGTGCGGATCCTCCGGGCCCTCATTCCATAGCAACCATGCGGCAAGTCCACTCCCCCCGATAAACCGTTGAATCGTCTCGCTGCCTATGGAACGAGTGTCCGTTTCACCTTTGGTGAGATCCACATCAAGAAGCCTGTAGTTGTACCCATCCATTTCGTTTACTCCTTTTCTCTTGCTCTACATGAATTAGCAGATAATCAAATAACTAATACCCAGTAACTAATAACTCCCAGCCTACCCCCCCTGGAGGGGATGGAGGAATTTCAAGCTATCACCATCGTTGACCATCTCATCCAGTCTGGCTATGTGATCATTATGGATGATGAGTGCACGAAACCGTGTCTCTTCTTCGCCGCTGACTTCCCCAAAATAGGTTTTGAAATGGTCATCGCTGCCAACCAAATAGTGAATGAGGTCTTTGACTGTTGAGCCCTCTTCAAAATTCATGCTGGTCTCATCCCTTGATGTCTTTTTCGAGAAGGGGGGGAAAAGGGTGACCTTCACGGTAACCTTTCTTGAGACGCGTCTGTTGGGCATTTCTCTCTCTTCAAAGCGCTCGCTCAAAGGCCCCCCATTGTAGGGGAGCGTCGTTGTTTCTGTCAATACACCTTTACTCCTTGACGACCTTGGACCCCAGGGCATTTTCAAGGTTCTTTACGAATTGGGTCTCAATCTCTTCCCTCTTTGTTTTTATGACGGCCTCATATATTCTCCTCATTTGACCTACTGCATCTGCCTTTGCGTGGAAATGGATTCGAGTTTCATTGGGGCCCATCTCCTCCAGGTCCAAAATGAGGTGTATGTTAGTCACCGTACCTGTAGCCACTTTCCCAAACTTTTGCATCATATCACCCGCCTCTGACACCCCTTTTGCCTCAAGATGCCGGTTGTCCCTCCTTTCGGTGATACTCACCTTAGCCTTGTTGTCCAGGGGTATCAAACCGAGCTTTATGCGGAGATCACAAGCCACGGTGTTATCATCTATCACTTCATAGCTTGTGCACGTGGGGACGCAGCCTGCGACCGTATTAATATCATTGAAAAGATTCCAGATGGTGTTGACGTCTTTCTCTGCCCGCATCGTACTTTCAATGGTTATCATCTTCGCTTCTCCAAGTTATATACATGACATTCAGATTCATCTTGGTCTTCCAACTGTACTGTAACTCCATGATCTTCCGCAACCATCTCCCAGACGCGCAACCAGGAGAGCCTCACACCCCCAAGCATTTGATCTTGGAATCATCTATCCAGAAGATGACCCATGAATCGCCTGATCACAGGACAAGAGTCTACTGGCCAGGACGGAGGGGCTCCGGAACAATAGGAGATGGTCCCCATATCTCAAGGCGAAGATCGGTCAGAAAAGGAGTCATCTCGGCCCATGCTTCCTGCCATTCCTTGCTCTCGTTAAAAGTCGCCCAGTCAACGAGACGCTCCCATACGCTCGTAAATCGTACTTGGGGGGCACCCAACATGTTTCGGTGGCCGCGAACCTCAACGATCCCGGGCGCCTCCAGTGCCATGGCAACTACGGCCTTAGCAAGCTCTGCGTAAGCCTTCTGGTCTTTGCCCGGCAACAACTCAAAATACATGGTTATCTCAATCACGGGATCCACCTCCTTTCAAATGTGAAATGGTCGGCAGGTTATCCATTGTAGAGATCTCCAGGTCCAAAACAAAAAAATGAGCCCAAAATCTTTACTGGAATGGTGTCCCGTATTCCATAAATTCTCCAAAGTCTTTTGTCAAATTCTTGTACCAGACAGAACATGAAAGTCGCAGATGGAATTCCAGCTTGATCGCTTGAACGACCTCCCACGGAACCTCTTCTAGGCAGCGCTGCGGCACAGAGAGACGCGGATAGTTTCACCAGAAAAGCTCATGAGAAAATATGCCGATTTTGGTTGAAAAATATATTGCATGTGATATATTAAATGGTGTATTTTACCTTTACGTGTCCGCTCTCATTTCCCTAACGCCCTCTGGGAGATTCCCGGAAAGGCAGGGTTTAAGAATGACCGATGCAAAGAAGCCCACCCTGGCCCTCTTTTATTGCCAGAACACCCCAGATTGCGGTGAACCGGAAAGGCAGTCTCTAGAGGAACTGCACGGGAAATCATTACGCCTTTTTCCTGTTCCCTGCAGTGGGAGGTTGGAACCCCTTCACCTTCTAAGGGCGTTAGAAGAGTACGCCGATGCAGCCCATGTCATCACCTGCCCGGAAGGCACCTGCCGATATTTTGAGGGAAATCGGAGGGCAAAAAAGCGGGTGGAAAGGACCCAATGGATCATCGTGGGTATCGGCCTTGAGCAAGAACGTGTTGGGATCACCATCAGAGCGAAAGATGATCGAAGGTCTCTGGCAGAATTGGCAGAGGTGATTGTGGCGATGACTTCCAAGCTGGGCCCTTCACCTGTGCATCATCCCCCATCCTCTTCCTCCTCATCCCGGTAAGCCCTTTTCTTCTTTAACACTCTTATGAATCCGTATATCATCGCCATGGCAGCTAAGAAAAAAAGTATCTCATAGAGGTGGTTTATAAGATAGGCTACCCAAGTGATCCTTCTCCTCAGATGGTGATGCCATCTTGACTCAAGTTCATCCAAGGAAATTGATAGACCCCGCAATAGAGCCTCATCCACCTCAACACCCTCTTCCAGATAATTCAGCACCGAGAGGACGGCCTCCTTACCGAATGAACTTATCATATACTCCACCAGACTCTTGCTCTCCTCATACGCGAGCACAAGATATCTTTCATCACGCGGAAAGCGGCCTGTAAGGGCCCTGATGCTTATATACCGCCCTGAAAGGATAGCCTCATCCAGAACGGATCTTTTCTGGGTCATAATGATCTCTGATATACCATCACTCACCCATTGACAAACCCCTTCATCAAGCCATTTGGGCAGGTTCCCCTCTTTAATGTAATTATGAAGTAAAAGGTGGCACAATTCATGTTTCATGGTGGTCTCGATGGAGAAGGGGTCCTTACGCGTCTTTGAATAATCGATCACCATCAGATTCTTCTCTGGGATGGCAAATGCCACGATGAGATTGGTCCCAGCCGTTCTCTGAAAGGTCTCGCTCTCTTTGATCAGCACGACCGTTGGCCTGAAATTGACAGGTCTTGCGAGCGTGTTTTCCAGTTCTTTCTTGAGCAAGGGATAAAGGGTTGCGGCTTCTTCAGCAGCAACTCTGAGGGGTTCGTCAAAAAGAACAATAACTTCCTTATCTCTAAGGGTACTCCTTTGCGCAGCATGGAGCAGTCCATGAAACATAACGAAAAGGAATACCGTGAAAACGAGAACGATTCTTTTGGCCATTCTTTGCCTATTCATATGACGATTGAACCACCGTGGGTTAATATGGGAGAAGCGCACGGGATACGGATTTTGCTCTTTAACCGGAAATAAAAACCCCCATCAGGCAAATATATTCCTGATGGGGGCCTTACGCAAACGTTTGCGATTCTTCTTACTTTATCGCAGCCTTAAGAGCCTTACCAGCTACAAATTTGGGAACTCTCTTTGCCTTGATTTTGATCTCTTCACCGGTCTGTGGATTCCTCCCCTTTCTCGCCTTCCTTCTGTCCACTTTGAATGTTCCGAAGCCCACCAGTGTAACTGTGTTTTTCTTTTTCAATGCCTTGGTGATCGTGGAAAAAACACAATCGACCGCGGCCTGGGCTTCCTTTTTCGTGTTAACCACTTTGGCCACCTGATTCACCAGATCTCCCTTATTCATGTCCTCCTTCCTCCTTTCTCCTAAATGGTTCGACAGTTAAATGGAAAATTTGGGGGCACCTTAATAGATCTAAAAACAAATTTCAACAATAAAATGATCAAAAAATCGTTTTTAGCCCTGATTTTTCTATATTCTTGAGCTTTCGGGGTGCAACCTGAATAAAAAGATAACGGCTGGCATGAACCTGCTTGTCTATTGGAAAAATTGTTGTTAAAAAGCTTGTGAAGGATGCCACAAAACCAATCGTTCAATAACTCATAGGACAATGGACCTCAAAGCAAAATATCTGGGGGGCATGGTGGGCAGTGCCCTCGGGGACGCCATTGGTGAACTTGCCTTCACAGTGCCTAAAAGAGTGCGCCTCCTTTCCAATCTCGATCATGTTTCGGAATTCCGATACACGGATGACACGGCCATGGCCATAGGGCTTGCCGAATCGATCATTAAGGCGAAGGGCATTGACCAGCAAAATCTAGGGGATACCTTTAGCGCCAACTTTCAGCGCGAGCCGTGGCGGGGGTACGCCTCTGGCCCTCCGACTATCTTCTCTATCGTTGAAAACCTGGGAATCTCCTATACTGAAGCGGCTCGCGAGATGTTTGGTGGGAGCGGCTCTCTGGGCAATGGGGCGGCCATGAGGATTGTTCCTCTGGGCCTCTTCTTTCACCGGGCCGAAGACCTCTACGAGGTGGCCGCCCTTTCAGCCCAGGTCACGCACGCCCATCCGGTGGGGATGGATGGCGCGGCAGTACAGGCTTGGGCTGTTGCCAGTGCGGTCAAGCTAGATCCCCAACAAGCGTTTCCGGTGGAAGGATTTGTCCAGGGTCTCACTGACTTTGCCCGGACACCTGAGATTCAGACAAAGATGAAGCTCATCCAAAAGTTAATCACAGAAGAGGTGCCCTCTGACGCCGCGGCAGATGAGCTGGGACGGAGTGTGGCTGTGCATGAGTCCATGCCATTTGCCATCTACAGCTTTTTGAAATATCCAAAATCCTTTGAGGCTTGTCTCTTTTGCGCCATTTTGCACGGCGGGGACAGGGACACGCTGGGCGCCATGGCCTGTGCCATTTCCGGCGCCTATTTGGGTATTGAGGCCATTCCACATGTTTGGCACCAGAAGCTGGAGAACCGCGCCCATATTGAAGATCTGGCCTCAGAATTGTTTAGAATGAACTAAAGGTGCCACCTTCAGGCGACTGTGCCTCTATGGTTGGAGTGACATTAGGAGTTGCGCTGAGTGCTACTTTGTGGTAACCAGATGATGGTCAGTACGGATAAGTTTTATTATGGATGAAAAGACCGCAAGACTGAAAAAAGAAAAACTGATCCGTTATCTCAAAGGGCTGGATTCTCTGCTGGTCGCTTTTTCTGGAGGCGTGGACAGCACGTTCCTTCTGGCCTTAGCCCATAAAACTTTGGGGGACAAGGTTTTAGCGGTCACGGAGAGCTCCTCAACGTATCCTTCCAGGGAACGGCAGGAGGCTATCCAGTTTGCTGAAGAGAGGGGCATTGAGCACGTGGTTTTCCTATCAGATGAAACCAGCATTCCTGAGTTTGCATCCAATGCCCCGGACAGGTGCTACCACTGCAAGAAAGCCCTTTCTCAAGAACTTGTTAAAATAGCCGAAGAAAGGGGCGTGGAACATGTGGCCTATGCGACCAATGTGGATGACCTGGCGGATTACCGTCCTGGTTTGAAGGCGGCAGATGAAATGGGGATTATTGCCCCTCTTGTCATATCG
>JASFEQ010000009.1:0-28888 GCA_050124735.1 Desulfobacteraceae bacterium
GCTTTGCTGATGTTCCAATCGTTCTCCTTGAGAATGCGTTCAATATGGATTTTTTCCATCAGCTTCAGAGATTTGGGTAATTCTGTGGGCCTCAAGGGTCTCCTCGAAAAGGGGAGGTCGTCCGGTAAAATCTCCCTGGCCTGACCAATGACTAGGGCCCTTTCAATGACGTTTTCCAGTTCTCTCACGTTCCCTGGCCAGTCATATTCCATTAAGAGCTTGAGGGCAGAAGGGGCCACCTTCTTCTCCTCTTTATTCATTTCAGCACAACACTTTCGGATAAAGGTCTCAACCAGTAGAGGGATATCCTCTGTCCTTTCGATCAGAGGGGGAATGTGAATGGAGATGACATTCAGTCGATAATAGAGATCTTCCCGAAACCTTTTTTCCTGAATAGCCTGTTTCAGATCCCGGTTGGTGGCTGCCAAAATACGGACATCCACCTTTGTGGTCTGCTCGCTGCCGAGACGACTGATCTCCTTTTGCTCCAACACCCTTAGAAGTCCAACCTGGGTTTTCAAGCTTATATCTCCGATTTCATCCAGGAAGAGGGTGCCTCCGTCAGCCATCTCAAAACGTCCCCTTTTCGCGTGGGTTGCCCCTGTGAAGGCGCCTTTTTCATAGCCGAAGAGTTCGCTTTCCAATAGTGTGTCAGGGAGTGCGCCGCAACTTATGGCAATAAAGGGCATATAAGAGCGTTGGCTGTTTGCGTGAATAGCCTGTGCAATGAGTTCCTTCCCCGTGCCGCTTTCACCCGTGATGAGGACCGTTGAATCAGTCGGTGCGACGCGAGAAATCATGCCGAAGATTTCCTGCATGGCGTCGCTCTTACCGATGATTTCATCATAATGAAATTTTTCTTCCAGCGTCTTTCGAAGTAAGAGATTTTCAAGGACCAAATCCTTGTGCTGGATAATTTTTTTGATTTGCATTTCCACTTCATCCGGATCGAAAGGCTTTACCAGATAATCAAAGGCGCCCTCTTTCATGGCCTGGACAGCCGTATCGACAGTCGCATAAGCGGTCATCATGAGGATTTCGGCCTCCGGATTTACCTCTTTGAGTCTTTTCAATGCCTCAAGGCCATCCATTCCCGGCATTTTCAGGTCCAGTAAGATCACTTCCCAGTTTTTTTGCTTTGCCTGGACCATAGCCTCCTCTCCGCTGGATGCCAGACCAACCTCATACCCATCCTCTTTAAGCCAGTCCCTGAGGGCCTCTTGCATGGCCCATTCGTCATCCACCACAAGAATCCGGGGCTTTTTTCTCATTAGGGTTTTCCTCCCTTGTGTGGGTTGATTGTCCCAGGTCTGTTTCCCATAGTATTTGACCTGCAACCGATAAATGGACTGGACCGTTCCACATCCTTAAAAGGCTGCTGAAAGAGAGGAGCGGCGTCTCACATTGAGGCCTTGGGCAGGCGGATGGTGAAGGCACTTCCTTGTCCCGGTTTACTTCCCACTTCAATGGCCCCCTGGTGTTTGGTGATAATGCCATAGGCCACGGAAAGGCCCAGACCCACTCCCTTACCCTCTTCTTTCGTGGTGAAGAACGGTTCAAAAATATTCTTCAAATCTTCTTTGGGAATACCGCATCCAGTATCCTGAATCACCACGTCTATGAAACCATCCTCATTGGATTTCATGACCTCGATAGACAATGTGCCCCCTTTTGTCATGGCCTCTGAAGCATTGCTCATCACATTCAGGAGTGCTTGCTGAATCTGCATGAAATCACACTGAATATGGGGAAGATTCGCTTCGATGTTTTTCACAAGTCGAATCCCTTTGAGTTCCAGATCGTGGGCAATGAGCATGAGCGTCCTCTCAACAACCTCCTCTATGCTATGCGGCTTCATGCGGATCTTTGATTGTCGGGAGAAGGCCAAGAGATTTTTGACGATTTCTCCACACCTTGAGATCTCTGCATCCATGGTGTTCAAGTATCGTGAGATGTCCTCCACTCTTTCGGTTGTAAATCGTTTCATTTCCAGGAGCTTCATCAGCAGCCGAACATAGGTGAGCACTGCGGCAATGGGGTTGTTTATCTCGTGGGCAATGGTCGCGGACAATTTACCCAGTGAGGCCAGCTTCTCCGTGCGGATGACCTGCTCCTGAGCATCCTTGAGTTCTTGGTAGGCCTTTTTCAGATCCTCGTAAAGATTTGCTTTATGGACGGCTACGCCTATCTGGTTTCCAATGGCTTTCAGAAATTCGATAAAATCGGGTGAAAATTTGAATGCGGCATGACTGGAAACGCACATGACGCCAATAGACTCACCCCTGGAAAGAAGAGGGATATAAGCAGTGGACTTGAACCCTTCTTTGACAAGATAATTCACATAGGGATCTGCTGAAGGCAGCAGGTTGTCAACGACCTGGACTTTATGCGTCTGGACCGTCTGCCCAAGGAAACCATCTCCCACCTTTCTGGATCTGACATGACTCTTTTTGACGAATTCCGATGAAAGCCCCTTGTAGGCGGCTAGATTGAGGATGGCCCGCTCGGTGTCCAGCAGATAAATCCTGACACAATCTGATCCGATAATGTCACGGATCTCTCCGGTGGTTTGATTCAGGACCTCATCAAGATCAAGGCTGCTGCTAATGGCCGTTGAGATGGCATTCAGGGTGGCAAGGCGGATGTTCTGCACCTGGATCTGTTCCTGGGCCATTTTTCGCTTGCTTATATCCCTGATTATAACGACATAGCCCGTGATCTGCCCAATGATGTCCAAAATGACATTGGAGGTGATCAGGACATCAAGTCCCTGTCCCTGTTTCCCTAAAAGACGGACCTCAAAGTCGGTCACAAATCCTTGTTGAGAGAGGCTTTTTATCAATCCATAAAGGACCTCCCGGTCTTCAAAAAAATCCATGAGCGATTCCACGGCCATGAGTTCCTCTTTCTTTTTATATCCCAAGATCTGGATCCCGGCCTGATTTACCTCTAAGATCTTGCCGTTGGAATCGGTCAGGATGATGGCATCGCTTGAGCGCTCAAATATGGTGCGGTATCGCTCTTCCGATTTCTCCAGGTATCTTAGACGTTCTCTAATCATGCCTTCCAGATTCCCGGCCACCCGGTTCAACTCCCTCTGGAGACGTTCCTTTTCTGTGATGTCCGTGGCCGTCTCAAGCACATAGACGATTTTCCCCTGTTGATTCCGGACAGGGGTCGCCTTGACTCGTAACTTCGCCATCCTACCATCTTTCATTTGAACGGTCTCATCACTCTGATGAGTGCGACCGTCCTGGAAGCATGCCTTCACGATACAATTCTCACAAGGCTCTTCCCTGTTTTTCCAGTCTTTGAAGCACAAAGCATCCGTATGCATGCCAAACTCGTCCTTAAAGAGATCATTGGCCATGATAATTTTATAGTCTCTGTTGATGGCAATGACATAATCTGTGACACTCTGCAGCAGTGCCTCAAAACCCTGTTGATCATGTATTAGATTTTTGGCCTTCATGGGATTACGATTCTGCTTATCCTTGATATTTATTTTATTCAAAGAAGGCCAGAGTGCCGTTCCCATATACGGCAAGGAGATAAAAGCCGGCCGACCCAAAAAGGCAAAACCTGTTTGTAAACAGGAACTTCAGCCTACCCCGCACCGCAACTCAGACCTTCCTGAAAATGGCGTAAGGGACCTAAAGTATAACATTTCGGAGGCAATTGTCCATAAAAGCAGATGATGAGGCTGTCGGAAAACGCCCATCTGCCATTCGACAAGCTCATGGCCCTGAGTAAAGCCGAAGGGCCGTTCGGCAGGCTCAGGGTCGATGCTGAGCAACGTCGAAGCATCGAAGGGCTGCGTTACCCTCGTCCCCCGCCCTGTTAAATTCTCGCTACGCGAGACGGCGAAGCCGATTTAACAGGGCAAGTCACTGCGGCGTACTTCTATGTACGCCTCATTCCTCGGGATTTCGTCCCGCAGCAAAGGCTGCGGGATGGACATTTTCCATCAGCCTCTCAGAGGCTGTTTTTTGCGACAGTCTCCATAAAAACCTGTTCTTTTCAAGAGGAAAGGAAGGGAAAGTCAAGCAGATTGGCCCTTAAATAATGCTTGACGGAAATTAACTCTCTTTTCTATATTGACAAATTCGTGCGCTGTTCTGAAAGATACGTTCGGTCGTATAAGGTTTTAACATGTGAGGTTTATCATGAAAGATAAGGCAGACCAAGAGGTCCAAGGCTCTGTCATGATCATTGGCGGTGGCATCGGCGGCATGCAGGCAGCCTTGGATTTGGCTGACTCTGGCTTTTATGTGCATCTTGTGGAGCAGTCTCCGGCCATTGGTGGGGCCATGTCTCAGCTGGACAAGACCTTTCCCACCAATGACTGCGCCATGTGAATTATCTCTCCTAAACTGGTCGAGGTCGGCCGGCATATCAATATCGAGCTTCATACTTGCTCAACGCTTCAAGGGATTGATGGTGAGAAAGGGAACTTCGAAGTAACCCTACAAAAGACCCCCCGCTATATTGACCCCGATGCCTGCACGGCTTGTGGGGATTGCGTAGAGGTCTGTCCGGTTGTTCGCCCCAGTGAATATGATCTGGGGCTCGTAACCCGGAAGGCCACGTACAAAACCTATGCCCAAGCTATTCCCGGGGCATTTGCCATAGAGAAAAAGGATAGGGCCCCGTGCAGCGAAGCATGCCCGGCTCATATCAATGTTCAGGGTTACGTTCAGATGGTGAAAGAGGGCAAGTACCGGGAAGCCGTTGAAATCATAATGCGGGATCTGCCTTTCCCCGGGGTGCTTGGCCGCATCTGCACCCATCGTTGTGAAAAGAGCTGCCGTCGTCTTGAAGTGGATGAGGCCATTTCCATTATGGAACTCAAGAGAGTCGCTGCTGACCACGTGGACCTCAGTGAAATTCCTGTTCCCGAAATAAAACCGCGCGAGGAAAAAGTGGCCATCATCGGTTCTGGGCCCGCCGGTTTGACGGCAGCATATTTTCTGGCCCTTGATGGTTATAAGGTGAGCGTCTATGAAGCCATGCCAGAGCTAGGCGGAATGATGCGATATGGCATTCCCGCGCACCGCCTGCCGCGACACGTCTTAGATGCGGAGATCGAGAACCTGAAGCGATACGGGATAGAGATCTATCCAAACACGGCCATTGGAAAGGATGTTACTCTCGAAGAACTTCAGAGCCACGGGGCTGAGGCCATCTTCATCGCTACGGGAGCCTGGAAAGGATTGAAACTAAATATCCCCGGAGAGGATCATCCCGGTGTTGAACATGTCACCCATTTCCTCCAAGAAGTTCACACGGGAAGAAGGGAAAAACTGGAAGGTAAAGTGGTCGTTTTTGGTGTGGGGCATTCCGCCATGGACGCCACCCGTGTGGCATTTCGTTTGGGGGCGGACAGCGTCACAGTGGTTGACCCCTTTTCCATTGCAGAGATGCCTGCTGATCCCGAGGAAAAAAAGGAAGTGGAAGAAGAGGGCGCAAAGATTCACTTTCAGGTGGTCCCAAAGCGGATCGTCATCGAAAACGAGAAAGTGGTTGGTGTTGAGTGTTTGCGCACACGCCTTACAGAACCAGATACCACGGGCAGGAGAAAGTTCATTCCCGTTCAGGATTCAGAATTCTTTATTGAAGGGGAGTTCGTCATACCCGCTGTCGGGCAGGAGCCAGATCTGGATTTCTTGGGGGAAGATTATGAGGGTCTGGAAGTATCCCGGTGGAATTTCCTTGTGGTCAACCCTGAGACCTTGCAGACCAATAGGGCTGGAATTTTTGGAGGCGGGGATGTGATCACGGGTTCAGCCACGGTTATCGAGGCCGTCGAAGCCGGCAAAAGGGCCGCTGAATACATGGCCAAATATCTGAGAGGTGAGGAACTGCCCACCGAGTGGCAAGAAGACGTCCCCATGGGTGAGAACTGGGTTCAGATTCCAGAGGACACGCCTCTGAAGAAGAGGCTGGAAATACCCACCCTGCCTAAGGAAAAGAGACTTTTAGGATTCCAGGAAGTGAAACTTGAGGTGGATGAAGAGGCCGCCCAGGAAGAGGGCGAAAGATGCCTCAACTGCGGCGGATGTTGTGAATGTTACCAATGCGTAGAAGCCTGCAAAGCTGAAGCGGTAACCCAGGAAACCCACGCGCAACAGGCGCAGACCGTCTCCTTTAAGGTGGGCTCTGTGATATTGGCTCCGGGGTTTCAACCCTTTGATCCCGGCCAGTATGAGACCTACAAGTACACGCGGCATCCCAATGTGGTGACCAGTATGGAGTTCGAGCGCATCTTGAGTGCAACAGGCCCGTATCATGGGCATCTCCAAAGGCCCTCTGACGGCCAAGAACCCAAGAAGATTGCATGGCTTCAGTGCGTGGGCTCCAGAGATATTAACCGGTGTGACCATCCTTATTGCTCATCCGTCTGCTGCATGTATGCCACCAAAGAGGCCATCATTGCCAAGGAGCATGCGCAGCACGACTTGGACGCGGCCATATTCTACATGGACATGAGGACCTATGGGAAGGATTTTGAG
Source organism: Desulfobacteraceae bacterium (assembly GCA_050124735.1). GTDB lineage: Bacteria > Desulfobacterota > DSM-4660 > Desulfatiglandales > HGW-15 > JASFEQ01. The sequence continues at coordinate 6,513 of JASFEQ010000009.1, forward strand.
AGGTATTATAACCGCGCTAAGGACGAGATGGGGGTAAGATATATTCGATCACGCATTCATACCATAGATGGGGATCCGGAAAGCCACGAGGTGGTTTTGCAGTATGCGGACGAAGACGGGACGATCCAGGTGGAGCCCTTTGATATGGTCGTACTCTCCGTGGGCCTGGAGACCCCGGATAACCTCATTGATCTGGCCGAAAAACTGGACATAAATCTGAATCAGGACAACTTTGCAGAGGCCGGAGACTTTGCACCTGTTGAGACTTCACGGGAAGGTATTTACGTATGCGGGGCTTTTCGGGAACCCAAAGATATTCCCTACTCGGTGATGGAGGCCAGTGCCGCAGCCTGTGAAGCAAAGTCTTTATTAGCCCCTGCGCGCGGCTCATTGGCCAAAGAGAAAGCCTTCCCTGAAGAAAAGGACGTCTCTGCCGAGCCCCCCCGGATCGGTGTTTTTGTGTGCAATTGTGGCATCAATATCGGCGGCATCGTCGATGTGCCTAAAGTGGCCGAGTACGCCCGAACCCTTCCTGGGGTGATCTTTGTGGAGGAGAATCTCTTTACCTGTTCCCAGGACACCCAGGAGAAAATGAAAGAGATTATTGAACAAGAGGGCCTGAATCGCGTTGTGGTTGCAGCCTGCACGCCCAGGACCCACGAATTACTCTTTCAGGAAACCTTGAGGGACGCAGGGCTAAATAAATATCTTTTTGAAATGGCCAACATCCGCAATCAGTGCTCTTGGGTCCATAGCAATGAGCGGGAAGAGGCGACTGACAAGGCCATGGACCTGGTGCGAATGTCCGTCGCTAGGGCCCAACTCATTAAGCCACTGCCACAACCTAGGATTCCGGTGGAGGACAAGGCCCTGGTTGTTGGGGGGGGTATCTCCGGTATGACGGCGGCCCTTGCTCTTGCAGACCAGGGGTTTCATACCTACCTGGTTGAACAATCCAGCGAACTTGGGGGTCATGCTTTGAAGCTTCAGACCTCATGGCGTGGAGATGAAATCTTGCCACGGGTTAATGAGATGGTTAAGCGGGTGGAGGACCATGAGCTAGTTGATGTGTACAAGCAGGCCGGTATTAAGAAGGCCACCGGGTTTGTCGGAAATTTCGAGACGACCATTTCCTATAATGGGTCTGAGCTAGACTTGAGGCATGGCGTGGTAGTGGTGGCGGTGGGTGCCGATGAATTCAAGCCTGGGGAATATCTTTATGGTAAAGATGACAGGGTGTTGACTCACATTGAACTGGATCAGGCCATGGGCAACAAGGACAAGCGGCTCACGGACACAAGGACGGTTGTATTCATCCAGTGTGTAGGCTCAAGAGAACCTGAAAGGCCTTACTGCTCCAAGGTCTGTTGCACCCATACAATGAAATCGGCCTTACAGCTAAGAGAACTTAATCCGGAGATGAACATATATGTCTTGTATCGGGATATTCGCACTTATGGGCAGAGGGAGGCCCTCTACAGGGAGGCCAGGGGGAAGGGGGTTATTTTTCTGCGCTACAGCCTGGAACAAAAACCGAAAGTGGAGACTGGGGAGCATGGGATTTCTGTGACGGTCAAGGATCATGTCCTGGGAAGGGACGTTATCCTCCAGCCTGACCTCCTTGTGTTGGCCTCTGGCATCATACCCAAAGACAACGGCTCCCTGGCCCAAATGTTTAAGTTGCCTCTGAATGAAGATGGTTTTTTTATGGAGGCCCATGCCAAACTGAGACCCGTGGAATTCGCAACAGATGGGATTTTCCTTGCGGGCATGGCCCATTACCCAAAACCCATAGAGGAAAGCATCGCCCAGGCCAAAGCAGCGGCCTCAAGGGCATCCGTTGTACTCTCCCAAAAAGAAATGTCCGTGGAGGGTGTGGTTGCGCATGTGAACGAGATGTTGTGCCGGGGTTGTGGCGAATGTGAGAAAGTCTGTCCCTATAGCGCCATATCCCTCGTGGAACAAGAGGGTGGGGTTAGTCTATCTCATGTTCAGGAGGCCCTTTGTAAGGGATGCGGATCATGTGCTGTGGCCTGTCCCACAGGGGCGGCATCCTTATACCATTTTGACGACGAGGAAGTGCTGACCATGGTGGTCTCAGCGCTGGAAGTCTAAGGATGATGCCCAGAAGGAGTTTGACGCGATGAGCGAAGCGTTCGATCCGAAAATCATTGCATTTGCCTGTAATTGGTGCGCCTATTCTGCCGCTGACCTGGCAGGGGTTAGTCGCTTTCAGTATCCGCCCAACATCCGGATCATCCGTGTGATGTGTTCGGGTCGCGTAAATCCTGGTTTCATTTTGAAGGCCCTTCAACTTGGCGCCGATGGGGTATTGGTCGCAGGGTGACACATCGGTGACTGTCATTACCTGGATGGTAATTTGAAGGCCGAAAAGATGTTCAATATGACCCGGGAACTGGTGAGGATACTCGGCATTGACCCTGAAAGGGTGCGACTGGAATGGGTCTCTTCTGCTGAAGGCATGCGCTTTGCTGAAGTGGTCAAAGAGTTTACAGAAAAGATTAGGTCCGTTGGACCTTCTAACCTGAGAGCAGCTGCATGAGAGTTCAAGAAACGATTGCGTGAACAGGAGCAGGATTGTGAGCAAAGAAATACTTGTCATCGGAGGCGGCATAGCGGGAATTCAGGCCTCTTTGGATCTCGCTGAAATGGGATTCCATGTGAAATTGGTGGAGCGGCTTCCCAGTATCGGGGGGAAGATGGCCCAACTGGACAAGACCTTTCCCACCAATGACTGCGCCATCTGAATCCTCTCGCCCAAGATGCTGGATGTCGGTCGACATCCCAATATTGAGCTCTTGGCTTACAGCGAAGTGGAGAAGGTGGAGGGCGAGGCCGGAGATTTCAAGGTGACGGTTCGCAGAAAGGCACGCTATGTGGATGAAGACAAGTGTACGGGGTGTGGCGCCTGTACAGAGAAATGTCCAACCCTGCTTCCGGATGCCTTCAACATGGGTTTGGGAGAGCGCAAAGCCATATATAGTTGGTTTGCTCAGGGTATCCCCTCAACCCACACCATAGATGCGGAGAACTGCCGTCAATTGCAGGGCAAGAAATGTGGCATCTGCAAGAAGACCTGTCAGGCCGACGCGGTCAATTTTGAGCAGGAAGACAGGTTCATGGAACTCCATGTGGGGGCCATAATCGTTGCTTCAGGCTACGAGGTATTTGATCCCGCACAAGTTCATGAGTATAGGTACCGGGACATCCCAAACGTGATTACGGCCCTTGAGTTTGAAAGGCTCTTAAGTGCAAGTGGACCCACGGGCGGTCACCTAGATCGCCCATCAGACATCGCTGCTAAGGCGGAGATAGCAGCCCTGGAAAAGAAGGCAAAGAAGGCCAGGAAGACACTGGAAAAATTCGAAGAGAAATTTAGTGAGAGCTCCCCAGAATTTTTCAAACGGTATGAGGGTGGAGAATATGAGGGGGACGAAGATCGAAAGAAATGGGCAGACAGATACACCCAATATTTGGCTGTGGCGGAACCGCTGGAGGCCTTAAAAGAGAAGGCAGAAGGATTTACGGTGGCCAAGAAGCTCGCCTTTATACAATGTGTGGGCTCCCGTGATCTCCGATTCTATCCCTTCTGTTCGGGGTATTGTTGCATGCACTCCATTAAGGAGGCGATCATTGCCTACGAGCATGAACCAGAGACCCGATCCGTCATCTTTGGCATGGATATTCGAGCCGTTGGAAAAGGATTTGAAGAATACAAGATTCGAGGCGGTAATCAGGCAGGTATCAGCTACGTCCGTGGTCGGGTTGCCGAGATTACGCAGGGACCCGATAGGAATCCTGTACTCACCTATGAGGACACCCGAGAAAGGGTGGTCAAAAGTGAGGCATTTGACCTGGTCATTTTGGCGACGGCCTGTGTGCCCAGTAAGGGGATATCGGCGTTGGCAGAGATTCTCGGCATAGAGCTGGATGAATTTGGGTTCTTCAAGACCGATGTATCACAACCCATGGACACCACACGGCCAGGCATTTTTACCTGTGGTTGTGCCCATAGCCCCATGGATATTCCTGAATCCGTAGCCCAGGCCAGCGGCGCGTCGGCGCGGGCAGCGCAAATCCTCTTGGAATCTGAGATGCGCAAGGCATCATGAAGGAATCTGTCAATATGAATGAAAAAGAAAGAGGAAAGAAGGAGGTGTCGGAAGAGACACGTATCGGCGTGTTCATCTGCGATTGCGGGTCAAATATTGCGGGACATTTGGACTGCACGGCCGTGACCGAATACGCGGCTAAACTCCCTGATGTGGTCTACGCAAAGGAGAATCTCTACACCTGCTCAGAGGCGGGGATTGCAGAGATTCAAAAGGCCATTAAAGAACATAAACTGAACAGGGTGTTGGTTGCCTCCTGTTCTCCTCGTACGCATCAACCCCTCTTTCAGAGTTCCTGTGCCCAGGCGGGAATGAACCCGTATCTTTTTGAGATGGCCAATATCCGTGATCAGTGTTCCTGGGTACATATGCAAAAGAGGGAAGAGGCGACTGAGAAGGCGAAGGATCTGGTGCGGATGGGGGTGGCCAAAGCTGCGTTCTTAGAGCCCCAAAAAGATATTGAGGCCTCTCTGATTCCCAGGGTGCTTGTGATTGGTGGCGGCGTGGGGGGACTTTCTGCCGCTGAGAGTTTAGCGAGCATGGGGCTGGAAGTGATTCTGGTGGAGAAAGAGGATCAACTGGGAGGACTTTTGAACCAGCTCCACCAGTTGGCGCCGGATGGAGATCGGGCAGAGGACCGTCTCTCCCATCTCGTGGATACCGTCACGTCCAAGTCAAACGTGACGATCCATGTGGGATCCCAGGTGGAATCCGTTGCAGGATACATCGGAAACTTTGAGGTTGCCATTCGACCAAAAGAGGGCGAGCCCCTAAAGGAAAAGGTGGGCTGCATTGTGGTGGCCGTTGGCGCCGTTCCCCTTGAGCCTGAAGGGTTGTATGGTTATGACGGGAAGGCGATCATTACTCAGGCGGCATTGGAGGAGCGGCTGAAAAGGGGAGCGTTTAAGGCAAACAACGTGGTGATGATCCAGTGCGTGGGGGCTCGATGTTCTGAGAGGGAATACTGCTCCAGAATCTGTTGCATGACAGCGGTGAAAAACGCCATGTTGATAAAGGAGCAAAACCCAGACGCCCAGGTTCACATCCTGTATCGAGACATGCAGATGTACGGCACCAAAAAAGAGCGCATGTTGTGGGATGCAAGAGGTCTGGGCGTGAGGTTCGATGTGTACGAGGCAGATAAACCTCCGGAGGTGGGAGAGGGGATCGTCAAATTTGAGCAACCCTTGATCGGGGAAACGCGGGAAATTCCCTATGACTTGGTGGTCTTGTCCACCCCTTTGGTGGCACGAGAGGAAGCCCCTTTGCTCTCACAACTCCTGAGGGTCCCCATGGATCAGAATCATTTTTTCATGGAAGCCCACGCCAAGCTACGCCCCCTGGATTTTGCCACAGATGGTGTTTTCGTCTGTGGTTCGGCCCGGTATCCAGCCACTGTTGAAGAGGCGCGATCCCAGGGCTTGGGGGTTGCCTCCAGGATTGCGACGGTCCTTTTTAAGGACAAGTTGGTCATAAGTGCCATCGTGGCGGAGATCAACCCGGAGACGTGCGTGGGATGCCAAGGATGTATGGAAATGTGCCCTTACGGGGCTATTGTCTATGTTCCGGAAAAAGATATATGCGAGGTTAACACGATCCTGTGCAAGGGCTGCGGATGTTGCGCTGCCACTTGTCCGTCTCAGAGTGCTCTGCTGAAGGGATTTAAACCGGAACAGCTCTTGGCTCAGATCAGGGCCATGTAAACTGGATGCCAGATATTTTTTATATGAGTAGGAGCACACTCGTTGAAATGTCATTGCGAGGAGACGTAGACGACGAAGCCGTTCGGCTTCGAGCTCACGGCCGAGAGGCAATCTCTTTTAAACGTCCCTAAAGCAGTCGTTTTTGCGTTTGGAGGAGTTTAGACTTTTATTGGACAACGGACGACAAACAACTGACAACTGACAAACAAGAAAAGGATATGTCATGAGTGAAACGGATTTTGAACCCAAGATTATAAGCTTTCTCTGCACGTGGTGAGCATACGCTGCTGCTGACCTGGCTGGGGTCAGTCGTTTGCAATACCCGTCAAATATCCGGGTCGTACGGGTGATGTGTTCTGCCAGCGTTTCCCCTCACCACATCCTGCTTGCCTTTCAACAAGGCGCAGACGGTGTATTTGTGGGTGGGTGACACCTGGGGGACTGCCATTACCTGTATGGTAATTACGCGACAGATAGACGGATCAAATTTTTGAGGCAGCTGTTGGCGTTTAGTGGGATTGAGGGAGAGCGCCTGCGGTGTGAGTGGGTCTCTTCCGCGGAAGGACCAGAATTTGCCGCAGAAATGAAAGATTTTGTGGAGACGCTTCATGCTTTGGGTCCCTCTCCGCTGAGAAAACCGGAGAGCGGACAAGAGGCTGCATAAGGTTGTTATGCGGTTTTAAGGTGTTCGACAGTGGGAAATGTAAAGGAAAAAGTAAGGGAGCTATTAAGCTCGGGGAAAATAAAGGGTTTCTTGGGCCTTTGTAAAAAGAATGGCCACATTGGCCCTCACCTGTTCCGCGATGAAAAGGATCTGGACAACATGGCCATCGGAGACTTGCACGGACCTGGAGACACCCGATACCCCCTCAACAAGCAACTCATCCACCTTGCCCGGTGCTATCCTGAGGAGACATTTGGTGTTCTGGTCCGTGGCTGTGACCAACGCGGCCTAAAGGCCCTCTTTGTTTGGAACCAATTAGACCCTGAGAAGGTGGTGCCCGTGGGCATCGCCTGTCCGCAGGAACTGGCAGAGGCCTGCGAGTGCCTTCAACCTTACCCAGAGGAGTTTTTGGAAGGGGAAAAGGTGGAGGGGTGCGCACAAGACTCGGTCGCTGAAATTGATGGCCTTGATCTGAAGGGACGTTTTGCACACTGGATGAAGGAGTTTGACAAGTGCATCAAATGTTACGGGTGCAGGGACATCTGCCCCATGTGCTTTTGCAAGGAATGCAGCCTGGAAACGGATGCCCTGATTCATACTGGGGAGCTTCCACCGGAAAGCCCCATTTTCCATCTGACCCGTGCTGTGCATATGGCCGGTCGGTGTATTGATTGCGGCCTTTGCAACGAAGCCTGTCCCGCGGATATCCCCCTGAGGACCCTATACAAGAAAGTGGCTGATATCCTTGATGAGGAATTCCACTATCGGACAGGATATGCAGCTGAGGAAAAATCACCGTTAAATATTCTGGGCGGGGCTTCGGAAGAGTAGATAAGAGGACGCCCTACGAATTAAGGGTAAGATTAAAGGAACACCCTATGGAATACAACACAGTGCTTACCACCTGCACCTATTGTGGTTGCGGATGTAATTTCTATTTGGAGGTCCTGGACGGCCAGATCATCGGGACCATTCCCAGCAAGACCAGCCCTGTAAACAGGGGAAAGCTTTGTGTCAAGGGCTGGAACGTCCATGAATTTGTTCAAAGCCCCAAACGGCTCACGCAGCCTCTGCTCCGCAAGAACGGCGGGCTAAAAGAAGTATCCTGGGATGAGGCTTTGGATTATACGGCTTCAAGGTTGAAGGAGATTAAAGAAGCCAACGGTAGCGACAGCATCGCCTTCTTGGCCTCCGCCAAATTCACCAATGAAGAGAACTACCTGATCCAGAAATTTGCGCGAGCTGCGGTGGGTACAAACAATGTGGATCATTGTGCGCGTCTCTGACACTCCTCTACCGTGGCAGGTCTTGCCGCGGCCTTTGGGAGTGGAGCGATGACCAACTCGGTAGACGAGTTGGCGGACGCTGACTGCATTTTTGTGATTGGGTCAAATACCACCTCCTCCCATCCACTGGTGGCCACACGAATCTTCCGTGCAAAAGAGAAAGGGGCCAAGCTGATCGTGGCGGACCCACGCAAGATCCATCTTGCCTCAATGGCCGACATCTACGTGTCTCAGAACCTGGGTACGGATGTGGCCCTACTCAATGGCATCATGCATGTGATCCTTGAGCGTGGTTTGCATGATCAGGCCTTCATAGAAGAGCGGACTGAAGGCTTTGAGGACTTTTTCAAGGTTATCGAGCACTACTCACCCGATAGAGCGGCCGAAATTACAGGGGTGCCCCCTGAAGATATTATCAAGATCGCTGAGGTGTACGGGGCCGCGAAGGCCGCATCTATCGTCTACTGCATGGGAATCACCCAGCACACTTCTGGCGTGGATAACGTGAAGTCCCTAGCCAATTTGGCTATGCTTACAGGAAATGTGGGCAGGGAGTCCACTGGTGTCAATCCCCTTAGGGGTCAGAATAATGTCCAGGGCGCATGTGATATGGGCAGCCTTCCCAACGTGTATCCCGGGTACCAGGCCGTTACGATGATGGACATCAAGGAGAAATTTGAGTCCGCTTGGAATGCGAAGCTCTCAGACCAAGTGGGGCTCACTATCCCTCACATGATTTCAGGGCTCATGGAGGGCTCGGTAAAGGCCCTGTTTGTGATGGGAGAAAATCCCATGCTGAGCGATCCGGACGTCAACCATGTGGAAAAGGCCCTCAAGAGCGCCGAACTCCTTGTGGTGCAGGACATCTTTTTCACGCCCACAGCTGAGTTTGCCCACGTGGTTCTGCCCGGCACCTCCTTTGCAGAAAAGGATGGTACGTTTAGCAATACCGAGCGACGCGTCCTCAGGGTGAGACAGGCCATCGAGCCTGTAGGAGATTCAAGGCCCGACTGGGAGATCACCCAAGAGATTTCCAACCGGTTTGGGTATCCCATGGATTATGAGTCCCCTGAAGCGATCATGAGGGAAATTGCCAGTGTCACACCTTCGTACGGGGGTATCTCGTATGATCGTTTAGAAGGTGATGGCCTGCAATGGCCATGTCCCACTCCAGAGCATTCAGGGACCAAGTTTCTTCACAAAGATAAGTTCGTCCGGGGTAAAGGCCTCTTTCATGCCCTGGAACACCAGCCACCCGCCGAAGTGGTGGATGAGGAATATCCTTTTTGGCTCACGACAGGGCGTGTGCATGTCCACTTTCACACGGGGACCATGACTCGGAACTCCCCGTCACTCAATGCGGAAATCTCAGAGGGGTACCTGGAAATGAATCCCGCAGACGCCAGTCGGCTGGGAGTCAGACAGGGTGATTCAGTGAAAGTGGCATCGCGCCGCGGTGAGATCACGGCCAAGACCATGGTGACGGAGCGGGTAAGGGAAGGGATTTTGTTTATGCCGTTCCATTTCGTGGAGAGTAATGCCAATATCCTCACCAACCCGGCCCATGATCCCACAGTCAAGATCCCGGAGTTCAAGGTCTGTGCCGTCAGGGTGGAGAGGGCTTAGGCTGTGCCGTAATTTCTTTTCGTCATTGCGAGCCCTTCGAGTACCTCAGGGTAAAGACCCTAAGGGAGCGCGGCAATCCCATTGTTTTTAATACCTCATGAGATTGCTTCGGTCGTTTCACTCCCTCGCAATTACATTATGAAACAGCCTATCGAGGGGTAAGAGATGTTTTATTGAATAGCTAGATGCCCCGCACTTTTGCGGCGGGGAGCTTCGCTAATCCTCCGTTTACAAATGATCTAAAGGCGAGAAAAGAAAGGGTTACCATGGATGAGAGCCAGAATTTGATCAAGGTTTTTGAGTATGCCCTGAACCAGGAGCATACGGGGAAGAGTTTCTTCGAGAACTCCATTCAGCGAATGGGAATCGGCGCGGCGGTCAGTGCGTTCAAGCGGCTGATCAAAGAGGAAGACAAACATATTGAGTATATCAATGGCATTCTTAAACGCCTCAGAGAAGGATCAGACATGGAACTATCCACTCTGGAAGCGTTGGTCCTGGAACCGACCAATTATTTTGATGAACGGGCCAGTTCAGAATTTCTACAACAATGCCTAGAGGGGTCAATGGTCCCGGATGTAACCGTCTTTAATACAGCTTGGCTTATTGAGAAGGACTTGAGTGAGTTCTATGAAAAAATGGCCAGCCAGACAGAAGGAGAAGCAAAAGAGGCTTTCCTCAGGCTCTCATCCTGGGAAAAGGGCCATGAGAATTTCTTTAGAACATATCGTGATAAGCTTAACGAGGTCTACGCCAAAATGCCATGGGGAGGGTAGAGAACTGTAATTCCTTTGCAACACCCTGAAAATATGGTGGAAAAGTGGAAACAAGTATGTTAAACTTTATTATTTGTTATCTTGGCTTAGATGGCATCTGGTCTTTCGGAGATGCTGTTGAATCAAAAGATAGACCTCTAGGCAAAATCGAATATTATGGCTTCCAAATCTCAAGAATCCTTCAGGAGCATACACGGCATAAGGGACATGGCCCTGATGCTGAGCATAGGAAACACCTACCTCTGTGATGCCGTATTCTTAAAAAAAATCGGCCTCAACATTGATACCCATCTGAGAGAGCTCAAAAACGACATTTCGTCCCTCAAGAAGCAGTATCCAGGAAAATTCGTAAAGGAAGTGGAGACCGACCAGGTTTTGGAAGGCATTCAAATGACGGCCCAGCATCTGCAAAAGCCCGACAAGGATATTACCAAGAAATGTAATGTGGGTGAGTTGGGCAGAGAACTGGAGGCCAGCGTTGACACCTTGGTGGACACGGTGGATGCCATAAGGATACAAGTGAAAGGGGAGCTGGAGGGCTATACCAAGAAAGAAGCCATTTTAACCCAAGTGGGTCGAGTTAAATCTCTTGGGCATCTGATTGCTGTATTGATCAGCTTGGCATTTAAAGTCATTGGCATTCTTGTTCTGGTTGGCGCCATGGTCGTTTCCTACCTGTATTTCACCATGGAGTCGGAGGAGACCCTTCTAAAAGAGCTGGATCAAAGCAAAAGCCATGTGGAAACACAAATGAAGCTCATCGCAAGGCTTGAGGGTGAAAGGAGTGAAGCGGCTGGAAAACTGGATTCTATACCCGGTGGTGAGCTGGACCGAGAGGGCAAGGTGGAAGTGATCAACCTGACCATGCAGGTGCACAAACTTGATGAAAGGGTGCACAGCGCGGAGGTGCAAATAGACGTCCACAAGAGGAAGATAAAGGATATGGAAAAAAGGATAGGTGAAATGAAAGAGAAAACTTTTTTACAAAGGCTTTTGAGAAGATAGGGACTCGCGATCGCTTGATTAAACCATGTAGCCCCTGAATCCCCTCTTATCCCTTCCTTTTGCCATTCGAACCCCGTTTTTGCCACTCCCGGTCAAAGAAACCTCTGTCAATTCGTCATTTCCCGCATCGCTGTAAGATACAGTCACAGAGGCTGCCAGTTCCTCCAGTTCAGGTGTTAGATCACCCAAGACAAGGGCTGCGGGTCCGGGAACGGAGACCGTTCTCAGCAAGAGATCTGTTTCTTTAGACAAGGAATGTATGATATGGTTTTCCTTTTCATTTCTTCCCACGACCAGTTTTGTGTGGGGACCTATCCGGAAGTGGCGACCCCATTTCAAGAGTTCAATCTCCCTCAACTCCAAGTAGGGTGCGGCAGCAAGTAGATCTTTCAGGCGTCGAGAGAACACTTCATCCGTTAACAAACAGCCACCCGCTGGAGACGGATAATCCTTCATATCGAGCCTTCTGGCCAGTTCCATCTGGGGTTTACGAGACCGACCAGAAAAACCCAAAAGCTTTTCCCTGTCCACCCATCCCTTTTCTTCAGGAAGGGTTATGGGCAGTCTCTTGGCCGAAAGGGGCCTCAGGACAAGCTTCTGAAAGCCGCTCTCAGAGGCGACCATGGACAGGGCTTTCAGGTTTTGAGACATGGGCCTTTGTCCTAGCACTTCACCCGTGATGATGAAATTCGCTCCCTCTTGCTCAAGCATCTCGCCTGCTATACGTATCATCAAAGTATGGCAATCTATACAGGGGTTCATATGTCCCCCGTAACCGTGTTTCGGGTTCTTCAGCATCTCCAGATGCCTGTCGGTGATATCCACGACCTTGATGGGCAGGTCTATACTTTCGGCAGATTTTTTGGCCTTTGGTGATGTAAAAAAGGGCGTTTCAAAAAAAAGGGCCAGGACTTCAATGCCCTGGGCCCTTATCAGTTCTGCAGCCAGCATACTGTCCAGGCCTCCTGAAAACACGCATAAGGCCTTCATGTTACAGCCCCGCTTCTGCCAGCTCTTCAGCTAATGCCTTTTGCTTTTTATTTGGTTTCTTAGGGATACCTATGGTTACCTGGACATAGGCATCCCCTCTGGCACCACGATTCATATGGGGCATCCCATGTCCTTTTAGTCTGAATTTGGCGTTGCTCTGCGTGCCGGGAGGTATCTTGAGACGTAATGTCTTCTTGTCAATGGTTGGAACCTCAATTTCCGCACCCAAAAGGGCCTCTGAGACCTTGATCTCCCTCATCAAAATGAGATCATCACCCTCCCTCTTAAAGAGGGGGTGATCGACGATCCTGATCTGAATGTATAGGTCTCCATTAGGACCTCCGTAAGAACCGGGCTGACCTTTGCCTGTGAGCCTCAGTTTTTTCCCGGTCGGGATTCCTGCCGGGACCTTTACGGAGACCTTCTCATGACGACCTCCTACCTGGTAAGAGATGACCTTGTCTGTGGTTGTGGCTGCCTCTTCCAATGTGACGGATAGCTCATAGACCAGATCCTGGCCCCTCACGCCCTGAGGTTGACCGCCAAAACCGCCATAGGTTGATTGAAAAGGTCCTCCACCCCTATAGTGGGCCTGTCCCGGACCTCCAAATATCTGGCTAAAGATGTTTCCTCCCCTTCCTCCCGTGCCAAACCCAAACTCTCTAAAGATACTTCCAAAGTCAACGTCTCGAAAGATGTCTTCCTGGGTAAAACGCTTATGAAAACCATCCGCACCGAACATGTCGTACTGCTTTTTCTTTTCCGGATTGCTTAGCACGGCATAGGCTTCACTGATATCTTTGAATTTGGCCTCAGCCCCTTCATCTCCTTGATTTCGATCGGGATGGTATTTGAGGGCAAGCTTGCGGTAGGCCTTTTTTATTTCCTCAGGGGAGGCGGATTTAGAAACACCCAATACTTGATAATAATCTTTAGCCGACATATCCCTCTCGTTATTCTTTTAAATATTCACAGGCATGATAACAAAATGATAATCACCATATTTGTTTAGTCAAGATAGGATTAATTAAAGACAGATAAGGAAAATGATGTCTATTATTGAGGCTGTCGGAAAACGCCCATCTGCCATTCGACAAGCCGTTCGACAGGCTCACGGTCGATGCTGAGCAACGTCGAAGCATCGAAGGGCCGCATTGCCCTCATCCCCCGCCCTGTTAAATTCTCGCTACGCGAGACGGCGAAGCCGATTTAACAGGGCAAGTCACTGCGGCGTACTTCTATGTACGCCTCATTCCTCGGAATTTCGGAAGCCTTGCATATGGACATTTTCCATCAGCCTCCCAGAAACCGGTTTTTCGACAGTCTCATCATATTCTTTTAGTGATCACGGCCTTCAGGCCATCTCATGCCCGTTCCGGCATTGTCCCTTTTTTCAAGCCATATCTATAACCCTTGGTGGAGGGGACCGCAGATTTGAAGGTTCCAGAAAATGCTTCATTTCATCAGAGCGGAATATTCCGAGAGGGGTTTCCGGACGGGAACCCTCAAATCTGCGGTCACTGCGGGGTCCGGTGGAATTTTTTCTAAGATATGGGTTTCAAAAAGGGACAATACCTCCCCAATTGCTAAAGATGAACATCCGTGCGGGGTAAACTTAAGGTCCGATCCACTGGGCTTGGATTATTTATTCTTTTTCTTGGATGTGAGCCGATAATCAAAGCTTGCTTTTATATTGAGGCGGCTCACTCTGATATGCCCTGGAAAGGGAGGGAAGGGGGCAGCGGCATTGATGGCCCGGATGGCTTCCCTATCGAGCGTCTCATAGCCAGAGTTTTTCATGAGTTTTATCTGGATCACTTCCCCTTTTCTGGCGAGGCTGAAGACCACCATCAGTTTCCCTTCAAGAAGCCTTTCCAGCGCATCCGGTGGATATTTCCAGTGGAACCCAATCCTCTGCTTGATGAGCTTCGCATAGGTCACATATCTTTCATCCTTGGTATCCAGGGAGATGGTATCTTGATCCAATGAAGGTGGTGGCTTTGGCTTTTGTTCAGTTCGGGAGATATCAGGAGCGGAGAGTTCTTCGGGATCCAGATCTTCGATAGGGGGTCTGATCAGGTCCACCCGGTAGGTTCGAAGTTCCTCCACTTGCCAGTGCAGGGGAAAGGCCTCTTGCAATGCCAGGATTGCGACAACGTGGACGAAAAGGGAGAGGATCAGGCTGACCCTCATGACAGCCCCGGATTGGAGGAGAGAAATATTACTCATGCTCCTTTTTATCATTTGCAGGACCATTTACCCACCACTCTGTCTTCTTCTCAAACCACCAGTCGGTAAATTTCGTATTCATGACCTCTTTGGCCAGCCTCTTTGCGCTCTCCGTGAGGAGTCTCTTTTCGGCATAGTACAACCACTCTCCGGCAGATTTGTTGCCCAAATCCTGCTGCTCCTTTAACTCAAGAATAAGATCAATCTGATCCGCATCCCTTGAGAGACGCGATTCAAGCGATTCTCCATCACTGAATTCCCGGGTAAGAGAGATGATTTCGTCACCAAAAGGCAGTTCCTGGGCCAAATCCTGGATTGCCTTCTCTTCGTACACATGAACATATCTCTTGTTCACGTAGTTGTGGTCTCCTGTCCGCGCTTCGTGGAGGTCATGAAAAAGACACATGAGGATGGTTTTTCGTAAGTCCGCTTCCGGCTCCTGGAGGGACAGAAGATATCCGATAATGGCCGTACGGTATGAATGCTCAGCCACCGATTCCTGTCCGGATCCGAGAAACTGGTATCCTGTTCGCGGCGTCTTTTTCAACATACCTACTTCAAAGAGGAAATTAATGACTTCTTTCATGGTGTTCACTGGATAGGGGTAAAACATGGAAAAGTCAAGGCCTTCTTATCTGAACACCAACAACCTAGACATCAGGTCGGGTTAAATATTGTTGCGTATATTTTTGCAAACGATCTCACATGATGTGATCCCAAAACCTGATCCTCTAGAAGAGGATTGTTTGTTCTTGTACTCTCTTGATTTATTTGGGTTTAAGCTTTAATATTTAAACAGTAATTATACAAAATAAATCTCCTTTTAGATACGGAAAACCCAAGATCGACTGTGAGCATGACAGAGAAGATGAAGATATACACCTACCCAGCCCCAATCTTGAGGGTCACCACTGAGCTGGTTAAGAATATAGATGAGGGGATCCATGAGTTGGTGGATATGATGGCTGAAACCATGTATGCGGCTCCGGGGCTTGGTCTGGCCGCGAACCAAGTGGGAGAACCTAAACGGATTCTCGTATACGATGTCTCTCCGGCCGCTGAAGGTCGAAGTCTGTCTGTCATCATCAATCCAGAAATTGTTTTGACAGAGGGAGAAATTGTCCAGGAGGAGGCCTGTCTGAGTGTCATTGATTTTTCTGCTGAAGTGAGCCGAAAGGCACAGGTAAAGGTGCAAGGCGTGGATATTGACGGCAACCCGGTCGATATTGAGGCTGAAGGCCTTCTTGCCAGGTGTTTGCAACATGAGATTGATCATCTGAATGGTATCCTTTTCATTGATCATATCAGCAGCCTAAAAAGGGCCCTTTATAATAAGAGGCTGAAGAAGATGCTCAAGCAAGAGCCGTCTCCAAACAACAGCTAAAAGATGACAAGCCTTTCTAAAGAGAACTTCCCCGGCCAGCCAAGACTGATATTCATGGGCACACCCCAGTTCGCTGTTCCCACCTTGGAGGCCCTCATTCATGGGGGTCATGAAATACTCGCTGTGGTCACGCAACCCGACCGGCCCAAAGGAAGAGGGAGGAAACGGGCCCCATCCCCTGTAAAGGAATTGGCGATTGCACACCAGATTGAGGTCTTGCAACCGCAAAAGGTATCGGATGATCATTTTTGCGATCAGATAAGAGAAATGGAGCCTGACATGGCCATCGTGGTTGCCTTTGGCCAGATCCTGAAAAAAAATCTTCTCACCATACCGGGCTGGGGAGTTATTAACATTCATGCATCCCTTCTCCCCAAACATCGGGGAGCTGCGCCGATCCAATGGACGATCCTGAACGGCGAATCCAAGACAGGCCTCACCGTCATGCGCATGGATGAAGGGCTGGATACCGGCCCCATACTCTTTCAGAAAGAAGTCCCTATCCTTGAGGACGAGACAGCCGGACAACTTCATGACCGGCTCTCACAGTTGGCTGGGCAGGTGATCATAGAGGCCCTCTCCCATATGACAAAAACCCAGGTCAGGGAGATCCCGCAGGATGATTCCTTAGCCAGTTATGCGTCTAAGATTGAGAAGGGTGATTCCTTGGTGGATTGGAAGCAACCCGCAACGAGAATATCCTGTCTCATCCGTGCCTTAGATCCGAGACCGGGCGCCTATACCTTATTGGAGGGAAAGCAGATAAAACTTTTTTCCTCCACGGTCGTGGACAGGGGTGGACTTGACGGGGTACCGGGAAGAGTTGTAAGACATACGAAAGACGCTATTCACGTGGACACAGGGCAGGGGATGATAGGGATCAGGGAGATACAGTACCCTGGAAAGAAAAGGCTTTCTATCCCTGATTTTTTGCGGGGATTCCCATTGCCCGAGGGGACCCTATTTGGAGATTAAAGGTGGCATTGAGAGCGTGGATAATTTACACTCCATCGGTATGAAGAAAGAAAAAGAGCGAGATAATGGCCAAGGGTCTGAAAAGCGGACATTTATCTTCCTGCTCCTGCTCACGTGCGTGGCCTTGGTGGCCATAGCCAGCTTGCTCTATTTGGTCCCTTATGTGGGGTTTTCCAATATCTATCATGGGCTACCCGTTATCATGGCGATCGTTTTCGCCGCGGTCGTCCTCTTCCTGATTGGTGGTGGGCTTACCCTGGTTTTCACCATTATCCGTGGAAAAAATCTCTTTTTTAACCGTCGCATCCGTGGCGTCGTCATTCGTTTCTTGTTCCCTTTATTGGTATTGGTGGGGAACCTGGTTGGCAAGAGTAAAGATCAGGTGAGAAGGGCGTTTGTCGCCATCAACAACCAACTGGTCCTGGCAGAGGCGAGGCGCGTTCGGCCTGAGAAACTCATTATCCTGCTTCCCCACTGTCTACAGAATCATGAATGTGATGTGAGAATTACCGGTAATGTGGAAAACTGTAAGGCATGTGGTAAGTGCAACATAAAAAATCTGGTTGAGCTATCGCAAAAATATCACGTCTCCATATCAGTAGCCACCGGCGGGTCAGTAGCCAGAAGGATTGTGGTAGAGAAGAAACCTGACATGATCTTGGCAGTGGCTTGTGAGCGTGAACTGGCAAGCGGCATACAGGACACCTATCCCATGCCTGTTTTTGGGATATTAAACGATCGACCCTTTGGCCCATGCTATGACACGGATGTGAATCTCGATCTGGTTGAAAGGGGAATGATTACCTTTTTGGGAGATGAAGTCAGAGACCCCAAGGAACCTGGCCCTGAGCGTGTTGAACGGGCTGTCTCATAGACCCATTCTTTCTGAATCCTACCTGGATGATGTTTCCCGAAGCAATGCCCAATTGGATGAGAGAGACCGGGCTTTCATTAGCCACCTGGTGCAAGGCGTGCTGCGTTGGCGGCTTCGACTCGATTGGATCATAGAACAGAATTCCCATTTCCCCCTTGAGAAAATAACCCCACCTATCCTAAACATTCTTCGTCTTGCCCTTTACCAGATCTTTTTTCTGGACAGGGTCCCCGATTCCGCTGCAGTCAATGAGGCCGTGAACCAAAGTAAAACCCACGGTGGCAAACACGTTGTCTCCTTTGTGAATGGGATCCTCCGGGGTGTATGCAGAAAAAGAGATGAGATCACGTTTCCTGATGCAAACAGCGATCCTGCCCGCTACTTATCTGTTTTTTATTCCTATCCCATATGGTTGGTCAAAAAGTGGACAAGAGATTGGGGGATAGACTTCACCGAAGGCCTTCTTTCAGCAGGAAATCGTATCCCCGATCTTAACATTCGAACAAATATTCTGCGGCTTGGGCGCCATGAACTGATAGGGCGCTTAGAAGAAGAGGGCATGACAGCAGGAGCAACCCCCTATTCCCCCCAGGGAATCAGCGTGGAAGGACTCAGGGGCAGGCCGGATGAGCTCTCTTCCTTTAAGGAGGGCCTGTTTCAGGTCCAGGATCAAGCCGCTCAAATTACATCCCATCTCCTGGCCCCCCAACCTGGGGAAAATATCCTGGACATATGTGCGGGACTTGGAGGGAAGAGCACACATTTGGCCGAACTCATGGGTGATCGTGGGCGGGTTGTTGCCCTTGACATTAGCCATCGGAGATTGATAAGTCTTGGCAGGAATTCGCTTCGCTTAGGCATTGAATGCATCAGGAACCTAGTGGCAGATGCATCAAAGTCCCTCTCTTCCCTGTTTCATTTCAATTTTGATAAGATCATGATTGATGCCCCTTGTTCAGGATTTGGGGTGATTTCCAGACATCCTGATGGGAAATGGAATAGGCGTGAGGCAGACATCGATCGGTTGGTGCTTCTCCAGAAAGGCATTCTCGGTGAGGCTGCCTCCATCTTGCGAAGTGGGGGCAAGATGCTTTATGTGACATGCACCATCTCTAAAGAGGAGAACGAAGAGGTTGTCAAAGACTGTCTGAAGCGTCATCGTGATATGTCTCTTGTGAATATGAAAGAGAATGTCCCTGAGTGGTGCCTGGATCTCATAGACGATCTGGGTTTCCTGAGGACCTTTCCCCATGTGCATCACATGGATGGTTTCTTTGCCGCCCTTTTCAGAAAAAGATAATTTAGCCGCAGACTCACGCGGACAAAAAGGTGATCATTTCATACTTCGTATTTGATATTATTTGGAGTTCACAATAATTATGTTTGGCACCGATATATTTGCCCGGAGGGCATGACGGCTAATAGTTCCGCTGAAGTCAGCGGAACTATTCGTCTGCGTCTGTCTGCGGTTTCATATATTCATAGATGGAGGAAAATATGGGAAAGATAGCGCCGTCAATTCTCTCAGCAGATTTTACGATGCTTGGTGAAGAGGTCAAGCGTGTTGAGCAGGCGGGGGCTGATTACATCCATATCGATGTGATGGATGGTCATTTTGTTCCTAATATCACCATTGGTCCTATGATCGTCAGGGCTGTGCGGCAAGTCACAGAGCTCCCCTTGGACGTCCATCTGATGATCTCAGACCCTGATTTCTTTGTTGGGGCGTTTGTTGAGGCAGGGGCAGACATGATTACCGTTCATGCAGAGGCGGTGAACCATCTGCACAGATCTATTCAGCATATAAGAAAGGCAGGCGCAAGGCCTGCGGTGTCTTTGAATCCCGCCTCCCCACTACAAATGATAGAATATGTCCTGGATGACTTGGGCATGGTGCTTCTTATGACCGTGAATCCCGGCTTTGGGGGGCAGGCGTTTATCCCTGGAGTGATACCCAAAATAGAGAGTCTGAGAGAGATAATAGACAAAAGGGGCTTGGACATAGAACTGCAAGTGGATGGGGGTATTGGCCCACAGACCATCGGAGCTGTCTCATCGGCTGGGGCCAATGTTTTTGTGGCGGGATCCGCTATTTTTCACAGCGACAATTACGCCGAGACGATTCGACTTATGCGTGAGAGAATGGTTCAAACTTCCGGTAAATGAGAGAAGTACTTGAAACGAAAAGACTTTGACTCCTGGCTCTTCGGATGGTAAATTGACCCCAACACCTTTTCTTGAGGCAGCGAAGCTGCGCTGTATAAAATCGTGCAGCGATTTTATGGAGGGATGGCCGAGTGGTTTAAGGCGGCGGTCTTGAAAACCGCTGTACCGAGAGGTACCGTGGGTTCGAATCCTACTCCCTCCGCCAGAAAATTTGACGTGGTTAGATTTTGCGGGTACCCGCAGCATTAGATATGGTTTCGTAACAAATTGAAAGAATAACAAGTCCACATCAGGCCAATAGCGAACAGCTAAAGGTTTCCCCGATACCGCGCAGAACGCGGAGAGATGGCCGAGTTGGCTGAAGGCGCTCGCCTGCTAAGCGAGTGTAGGGTAAAAAGCCCTACCGAGGGTTCGAATCCCTCTCTCTCCGCCATTTTAATTCATTCGCCCATTTCTCTTAATCCACATCAAAACCTCACCCTGCCCAGGTTTAATAGCTTCCAAAACCCAAGTTTCCCATCATTGCGAGCGACGCCTGCGGACGAGGCAGGAGGGCCGCAATGATACACCTGGATGATTATGCTGAATTATACAATTGAGGGCTATGGATAATCGGAGTCAAACGAAGGGTTTAGCGCTCAACGACCCGGCTCTGAACCCCTTTGGATGTCAGGTCTGAACGTTGTTCTTCTGCACCAGCCTTTGTGTAAAAGGCCCCCACATACAGTTGAGATTCACCACTGCTCGTCTCAATAACATAGGGACTGTAACCAAGTTTTGACAAGGCAAGAAATTCTTTCTGGGCATCCCTTTCCGTGGCGTAGATACCTATCAAGGCGGCATACCTAGTCCTTTTTGCTTTGGCATCGTCGATTCGCTTTCTCCTAATAAATGCCTCCGTTTCGTTCTGGTCCTTGAAGTACCCTGTAAAGACCCTGTACCAAACCCCCTTATCTCCGAGATCAACCTTTACCCAGTATGCTGACAGCCCTTCTTTTCGGTGCAGGGAAATGGCCTTTTCTGCCCGTTCGGGGGTCTTATAAGCCCCCAGATAGACGGAATAGGGATAAGGCAACGTGCTCTCCTCAGGAAAAAGCTCTTCCTTTCCAAGCGGTGGCTTTTTCCCACTCTGCGCCGCCGGCCTGGCTGGTTCTCTAATGAGGGGCGGGGGTTTGGGCGTAGCAACCGCGGGAGGCTTTTTGGCAACGACAGGACT
This sequence comes from Desulfobacteraceae bacterium, assembly GCA_050124735.1. Classification (GTDB taxonomy): domain Bacteria; phylum Desulfobacterota; class DSM-4660; order Desulfatiglandales; family HGW-15; genus JASFEQ01. Next base: position 27,540 of record JASFEQ010000009.1, read on the forward strand.
CGGTCGGGACGGTGCAGGCCTGTAAGGTTTCTTATTAACGACAGCCTTCTGTGTGGTGGGCGCAGGTTGAGAGGGTTTCATCACAACAACGGGCCTCGAGTCAGGTGGCGGAGGCTTGGGCGGTTGTTGCACGGCAGGAGGCCTTTTTGCAGGTGTTGCGGGCCTATACCGTTGCTGGGCAATGACGGGTTTTTTCGCAGGGGAGGTTGGTTGGGTGCTTTTGTTGACGGTCCGGGGCTGCGCTTGGGAAGGCGCCGCCTGGGGAGGTTTCTTCACAATCAGCGTCTTTTTTTGGATAGTGGGTTTGTTGGTCGCCTGTCTACTCGTCCTTTTTTGTGGCGGTTTTATGGCCACACGGGTCGTTTTTTTATCGGTCTTGGCGGGTGGCTTTTTTGCCACGCGGGGTTTAATCCTTTCTTTCTTTGCAGGCTCCGAGAGGCCTAGGAGTCCGCCGATGTCCACGATCCCCAAGGCGTTGACAATAAAGACCACGGCAACGACCAGTATAACACAAAGCACCGCGATCTTGATTTTGTCAGATCCGCCCCCAAGTTTCGGTAGTGATCCTGTTTCACTACTCTTAATTTCCTTAAGTTTCCTCATTTTTGTCCTTTTCTTGGGTCTCACTTCTTCAGGGGTATCCCCCTTGTCGGCAGATACGGGCCTTTTCTCTGCAACCGCACTGGTTTTGGCAGCGGGTTTTTTTGAGACCCTCTGAGGTCTGTCCACATGGACCCGAGAGACAGGTTTTGGCTTCACATCTTTTTTTGATTCTGCTGCTGGCTGGGGACCGGCCTTTCTATGCCTAGCGCTCTTTACCTTGGCAGGGGATTTGGGCCTTTTCGCCTCGCTTACCCGCCTATCTGTTTTGGGTTCAGCCTTTTTTTCTTTCTGACCATCTGTGAGTGTATCCAACTCTTCACGAAAGAGGGTCTCAAACAATTCACCACTGCTATTAAAGGGTGAATCATCGTCTGGGGGCTTATTATCTTTTTTATCAGCCATGCCTTCATCACCCTCAATCAAAAGGGTATGGTACAAAAGTATAAACCCCAGCTCTCTAGGTGAGAAATGGGGTTATGGTTATGGGTTGAAGTTTGCATGCCTATAGACTTAAGAAACCGAATGACGAGCCTATAGGATATATGGAAATAGATTTTTTGTCAAGAATCTTGAAAGGTTACCGCCCCCCTTACGCCTTTCGCCATACGGTCCCGTCTCGGGTATCGATCAGTTCGATACCCATCTCTCTCAGTTCATGACGAATACGGTCTGCGCTCTCCCAATCCTTATCTCTCCTCGCCGCTTCCCTCTTCTCAATCAAATCCTGCACCTTTTCGTCCGTTTCC